>JANXYH010000202.1 GCA_025350145.1 Burkholderiales bacterium
CCGCCGACGACGTGCTGGTGGCCAGCCAGACGACCAATGTGGATGGCAACTACCTGTTCACCGGACTGATGGCAGGCAACTACCAGGTCCAGTTCGGTCCGGCCGCAGGTTTCAACACCGTCACCACCCGCGACGTCGGCAGCAACGACGCGATCGACTCCGACGCATCGCTGACCACCGGCCGCAGCCAGGTCGTCGCTCTGGCCGCAGGCCAGACCAACCTGACGGTGGACGAAGGTGTCTACAACGTTGGCATCGATGTCCAGAAATACGTCTCGGGTACCCATGCCGTGGTCAGCAACAACTGTGGCGGCGAGGGCGCCTCGGTCAGCTACTGGAGCGGCCACACCGGCAGTTGGCAGGGCTGCAAGACCACCGATTCGTTCAACAGCACCTTCGGCGTCAATTGCACCGGAGGCACGCAGACCCTGTTGCAGGTGCTGCAGTCCAGCGGCACCGGTGCGCAGCAGGTGATGATGCGCGAAGCCGTGGCGGCCTACCTCAACGCCAGCCACGGCAGCGTCGACTACATCTACACCAAGGAGCAGGTGTCTGCCGAAACCCAGTACGCCTGCAGCACCGGCAAGTACGGCGAGATCGGCAACGCCTTCAACAACGAGAACAGCCTGGGAAGCGACTTCAGCACGACCAAGCACAGCTACAGCAGCACGGTCGACACGCAGCTCTATGACGCCGATTCCAAGCCTGGCCTGGAAGTGCTGACCGGCAGCACCGTGACCTTCACCTACATCGTCACGAATACCGGCGATACGCCGCTGAAGAACATCACCCTGACCGACGACCGGATCTCCAGCGTCACCTATGTCAGCGGCGATACCAACGGCAATGGCCTGCTCGACCTGACCGAAAGCTGGACCTACACCGCCCAGGAGGCGGCGTCCGCGGGCACGATCAAGAACACCGGCACCGTCACCGGTGTCGATGCGGTCGGCGGCCTGACCAGCGTCACCGCCCAGGATCCGGCCTACTACACCGGCGTCGGCAGCAGCGTCACCAAGGGCGCCATCGGCGACCGGGTGTGGGACGACAAGAACGCCAACGGCATCCAGGACAGTGGCGAGGTCGGCATTGCTGGCGTCAAGGTCACACTCAAGGGCGCGGGCGTCGATGGTGTCTTCGGCACCGCCGACGACACCAGCGCCAGCACCACCACCAATGCCAGCGGCAACTACGAGTTCGCCAACCTGGCTGCGGGGCTGTACCAGGTTCAGGTGGGCAGCGTGGCGGGTTACACCATCACCAAGGCCAATCAGGGCAGCAACGACGCCAAGGACTCCGACATCGACGCCGCCGGCTTGACCTCGGTGATCACGCTGGCGGCCGGCGAGCAGAACATGACCGTCGACGCCGGTCTGTACAAGAAGGCCTCGGTTGGCGACCGCGTCTGGGAAGACTGGAACCACAACTGGGTGCAGGACTTCGACTCGTCGGGCAACCCGCTGGAGCATGGCATCGGCGGTGTCCGGGTCAGCCTGATGGACGCGACCGGCACCACGGTGCTGGCAACGACCACGACCAACAGCAGCGGCAACTACCTGTTCTCCAACCTCGACCCGGGGACCTATGTCCTGCAGTTCGACAAGGGTGGCGTGATCTTCAACAACAGCCACTGGGGCGGCTCATACAACATGAGCGATTGGAAGTGGGCGCCCAAGGACTACGGCAGCAACGACACGATCGATTCGGATGTGGCCGGTGACGGCGCGTCGACCTTCAACGTCTCCAAGACCGACGCCTTCACCCTGGTCTCGGGTCAGACCGACCTGAGCCGCGACGCCGGCATCACGCCGCTGGTGATTGACCTGAATGGCGATGGCATCCACACCGTCAGCCGGGCCGATTCGACCGGAACCTTTGATCTGCTGGGCAACGGCCACGCCATCAACTCCGGCTGGATCTCCAGCGGCGACGGCTTCCTGGCGGTCGACAAGAACGGCAACGGCACGATCGACGGCATCGGCGAGCTGTTCGGTGGCCAGGCCAAGGGCGCGGGCTTCGCGCAATTGGCCAGCTACGACAGCAACGGCGACGGCGTGGTCAACGCGCTGGACGCCCAGTTCGGCGATCTGCGGATCTGGCAGGACCTGAACGGCAACCACCAGACCGATGCCGGCGAGTTGATGACGCTGGCCCAGGCCGGGATCGCCAGCCTGAACGTGGCTTACACCGACGCGGCCATGCTCGACGGCCATGGCAACCTGCTGGGTGAGCGCAGCAGCGTCACCACCACAGCCGGCACCACGCTGGACATGATCGATGTCTACTTCGGTGTCGCAGCGGCGGATGCCGGCGGTGCCAGCCTGCCGACCCTGGCCGATCTGCTGGGCGACCACAGCAGCCTCGACGCGGTCCTGGGTGGTGCCCTGCAGTCGGGCATGGCCGCAGGCCCGGCCAGCCATGCCGATGGCGCTGGTGTCGACATCGGTGCCGACACCCAGGAAGTGCTGCGCCGACTGGCCGCGGTGTCGCAGCCGGATTTCCACCACGCTGCCTTGGTCGGCTGACGCCCGCGCTGCCGATCCCAGGCCCGATCCGCCGGCCCTGCCCGGGTCGGCGCCTCGGTCCCCTGTCCACGCCATGGCGCCCTCACGGGTCCATGGCGTGACTTCTTGCCGCAGCGCTCCAGGCCTATCGGCTCGGCGGCGCGTACAACTTCCTTGGATCGGTGGCCCGCCTGGCGCCATGATTGAGGTCTGCCACCCCGGCGTCAGGACCGCCCCGTCCGCCGCGCGCCACGCCACTGCCCGATGAGCCTGCCCGAAACCGAACCCGCCCACCTGGCCTACGCGCCTGTGCCATTGCACGAGAGCGTGGTCTTCCTGGCCAGGTTCCTGGGGACGCCGGTGGCCATAGACCGGGTCCGTGACGGCCTGATGGCGCACGCCGACACCCCCGCTGCCGACGACGCGATGGCGGCACTGCGACATGCCGGTCTGGTCGGCTCACGCCTGCCGCGCGGGCAGTCGCGCCGCCCGACCGAGTTGCCGGCCCTGCTGCTCGGCGAAGGCGGTCAATGCGTGGTCGCGCTGACGCTCAAGGACGGGCGCTATGAATGCCACCTGCCGGGCATCGCCGGCAGCAGTTGGCTGGACGCCGACGCGCTCGCCCGCGAGGCACCCGGCGCGGTCTGGCTGGCGGTGCGGCCGGCACTGCACTTCGACCAGCGCAGCCTGCTCTACACCCTGCCGCGCGCCGGGCGCTGGTTCTGGGACACCTTCAACCGCAACCGCTGGCTGTTCGGCTGGGCGCTGCTGGGGACGCTGGCGCTGAATATCTTTGGCGCGATGGTGCCGTTCTACAGCATGGCGGTGTACGACCGGGTGATCCCGAACAACGCCATCAGCAGTCTCTGGGTGCTGAGCTCGGCGGCGCTGTTGCTGCTGGGCTTTGAGTTCGTGATGCGGCTGTTGCGCAGCCACCTGCTTGAGGCGGCGGCGCGGCGCATGGACGTGGCGCTGTCGGCCCAGGTCTTTGCCCAATGCCTGCGCATGCGTGCCGCCGACCGGCCGGCCTCGGGCGGGGTGCTGGCCAACACGGTGCGCGACTTCGAGGCCGTGCGCGAGTTCTTCGCCACCAGCTCGATCACCCTGATCGGCGATTTGCCCTTCATGCTGCTCTACCTGGGGGTGATCGCCCTGGTCGGCGGCTGGCTGGCGATGATCCCGCTGGCCTGCATTCCGCTGCTGCTGGGGGCGGCCTGGATCGCCCGCGGGCCGCTGGCGCGCAAGGTCAGCGAATCGATGCAGGAGAGCTCGCAGCGCACCGCCCACCTGTTTGAGACCATGAACGGCCTGGACACCGTCAAGGCCTTGGGCGCCGAGGCCTGGAGCCGGCGCAAGTGGGAGACGCTGACCCAGGCGATTGCCCACAACAGCATGCAGACCCGCGAGATCACCACCCGGCTGAACTACTTCAACGGTCTGATCCTGGCCCTGTCCAGCGTGCTGGTGGTCGCTGTCGGCGCGTTGCTGGTCGGCCAGCAGGCAATGACCATGGGCTCGATCATCGCCGTCAGCATGCTCGCCGGCCGGGCGCTGGCGCCGATCAGCCAGTTGGCCGGCATGATCGTGCGCTGGCAGCAGACCAAGCTCAGCTTCGAGGCGCTGAACAAGATCATGGCCGCGCCCACCGACGACGCCGCCGCCAGCCTGCATGCGCCGCCGCTGTCGGGGGCCATCGAGTTCCGCGATGTCAGCTTCGGCTACCCCAAGCAGCCACCGGTGATCGAGCACATGAACCTGCGGGTGCGTCCGGGCGAGCGCGTCGGCATCATCGGCAAGCTCGGTTCTGGCAAAAGCACGGTGCTGCGGCTGATCCTGAACCAGTACGCGCCATCGCTGGGCAGTGTGCTGATCGACGACATCGTCAACACCCAGCTTGAGCCACTGAGCCTGCGCCGGCAGATCGGCTACGTGCCGCAGGACGTGACCCTGTTCCATGGCAGCCTGCGCGAGAACATCGAGCTTGGCCGGGTCCAGGCCGATGACGGCCAGATGCTGGCGGCGATGCGCCTGGCCTGTCTCGACGAGGTCGTGAACCAGTTGCCCAGCGGTGTTGCCACCCAGGTCGGCGAGCGTGGCGAACGCCTGTCCGGCGGCCAGCGCCAGACCGTGGCGATTGCCCGCGCCTTGCTCAGCAATCCGCCCTTGATCCTGCTCGACGAGCCCAGCTCGATGGTCGATCCGGCGACCGAGCAGAAGCTGATTGCCCGCCTGCGCAGCCTAGAGCGCAGCACCATCGTGCTTGTCACGCACCGCATGGCCATGCTCGCCCTGATCGATCGGCTGGTGGTGATGGACCGAGGCCGGATCGTCGCCGACGGCCCGCGCGACGAGGTGCTGAAGGCGCTGTCCCAGCGCGTCGGCGAGGACGCCCAGGCCAGGCCCACCGCCGCGGGCGGCGTCGACACCCATCGGGGCGCCGCCGCATGAGCAGCGAGCCCGGCACCGTCGATGTGCGGCCCTTGCCGTCGCCCGACCCCGATCCTGACCGAGGGCCACGCCTGACCGTGGTGCTGATGGTCTTGGTGATGGCCTTGTTCCTGGCGACGGTGCTGGTCTGGTCGGTGCTGGCCGAACTGGACGTGGCCGTCAACGCCCGCGGAGCGGTGGTACCGCCAAGCCGGCTGCAGGAGGTGCAGAGCCTCGAAGGCGGGATCGTCGAGCAGATGCTGGTGGCCGCGGGCGACCGCGTTCGCAAAGGCCAGCTGCTTGCGCGTCTGGACACGGCGCAGTACACCGCCGGCGCGGGCGAGAGCCGCCACCACCAGTTGGCGGCATTGGCCGGCCGGGCGCGCACCGACGCCCTGCTGGGCGGTGGCGCGCCGCGTTTCGACGCCGCCTGGTCGCACGAGGCGCCCGAACTGGTGGCCAAGGAGAGCCAGCTCTGGCGCGACGCCTTGCACGAGTACGAATCGGCACGCGCAGCGGCGCGCGAGGGCATCACCAAGCGCCGCGGCGAGCTGGCCGAGGCCCAGGCCCGGATCGTTTCCCTGCTCGGCTCGCTGAAGGTGGCCGAGGAGAGTTTCGCGATCGAAGAGCGGCTTTTCAAGGAAGGTGCGGGCGCACGCGCGGACTACCTGACGGCGCAGCAGAAGCTGATCGGCGTGCGCGCCGAGCTTGACGCGCTGCAGCAGTCGCTGCCGCGCCTGCAGGCCGGCTTGGCTGAGGCACAGGCCACGGCCGGCGAAATCGAGGGTCGGGCGCGTGCCCAATGGGGGGCGCAGCGCAGCGATTTCGAGACCAAGGTCGCCGCCCTGGGCAGCACCCTCAGCGGCCAGCGCGACAAGGTTGCCCGCCGCGATCTGCTCTCGCCGGTCGAAGGCACCGTCAACCGGGTGCTGGTGCCGACCCACGGTGGCGTCGCCCAAGCGGGCAAGGCCATTCTCGAAGTCGTGCCCGATGAGGCACTGCTGCTGATGGCGGTACGGATCAAGCCGATGGACATCGGCTTCATCCGCCCTGGACAGGCCGCCCATGTACGGGTGCTGGCCTACGACCAGAGCACCCATGGCCAGATGCAGGCCGAGGTCGCCCGGGTCGGTGCCGACGCGGTGGTCGATGAAAAGGGCGAGCCGTACTTCGAGGTTCAGCTCAGCGCCGCGCGTGACCAGCTCAAGCTGCACGACAAGCCGCTGGCGGTGACGCCGGGCATGCCGGTCGAGGCCGGCATCCTGACTGGCCAGCGCAGCGTCATGCAGTACCTGATGAAGCCGGTCCTGCGCGGCATCCAGGGCGCCTTGCAGGAGCGCTGATGGCGTTCGCTGCGCTCCGACCAGTGCTGTGCCTGGCCCTGGCCTTGGCCCTGATGGCCGGACCGGGCCGGGCCGAGGATGCCAGCGCCCCCGAGACGCTGGCTGCGCTGCTCGGCCGCAGCCTCCACCTCGACCCGCAGGTGCGTTCAGCGCAATCGCTGCTGCAGGCCGCGCAGGAGCGCAACATCCAGGCGCGCTCGCGCATCGGTCCGGTCCTGTCGGTCGCCCACAACGGTGGCACCAGCAACGATCTGGAGTTCAACTTGCCGGTCGACCGCCACAGCGTGCGCACCGACGCGACGCTGCGCTGGAACCTGTACAACGGCGGCAACGATCTGGCCGAGATGAGCGCGACCGAGATCGAAGTCGATGCTGCCCGGCTCGAACTGCAACGCGCCCGCGAAGAAGCCGCCGAGCGCGTCGCCAACGCCTACATCGAACTGCTGCGCACCGACAGCCTGATGCCGCTCGGCAAGCAGCGGCTGGACGAGGCGCGCCGGCTGGTGGGCCTGGTGCATCGCCAGCTCGACGCCGGCAAGGCGGCGGAGTCTGATGCCCAGCAGGCCAGGGCCAGCCTGCTCGACGCCGAGATCGCACAGCAGCAATTGGCGGCCGACCAGGACAGCGCCCGGCGCAAGTTGGCGGCCCTGGTCAACGCGACGGTGCGCCCGGCGCAGGCGCTGGCCCTGCCGGCGCCGCCCGACGCCGACGACCCGGCCCAGCCGAGCATGGATTCGGGCACGGTGGTGGCCGCCCGCCTGCGCGCCAACGCCGCCCGGCAGCGGGTGCGGCCATGGCAGACCGTGGTCGCACCGCGGGTCGATGTCGAGATGCGCAAGCAGCTCACCGACCGCACCCGGCCACAGACCACCACCGTGCAGCAGTACGCGCTGAGCCTGTACCTGCGCTGGGAAATGCCGCTGGGCGGCGAAACCCTGTCGCGGCGCAACGAGACCGAACGCCGCGCCGAGGCGGCGCTGGCCGATGCCGAGCGGGTCGAGCGCCTGGCCCGCGCCGAATGGCTGTCGCTGACCCCGCTGATCCAGGCCAACGGCCGGGCAATCGAACAACTCGACCGGCAGATCCAGCAGTACACCCAACTGGTTCGCGCCGGCGAGCTGCAATTCGAGGCCGGGCGCCGCACCCTGGCGCAGTTGATGGCCCTGTCCGACAGCCGCTTCAACGCCCAGCAACGCCTGGCCGAGCAGGCCCAACGCCTGTTCAACAACCGGGTCCGCCAGCTCAACCTGGCCGGCGCCCTGCTGCCGGCGCTGGGCCTGGGCTGGCAGCCGGCGCCGCCACCCGACACCGCCGCGCCGCCCTGAGATCGGCAGGCGGCCCGGCCAGGGTCAGCCGCGGGCCAGCCCGGCCCACCAGGCGCGCGCGTCGGCGATGTCGCGGGCGATTGCTGCGGCCAGGGTGTCGAGGTCGGCATAGCGCCGTTCGTCGTGCAGCTTGTGCAGCAAGGCCACCTGCAGCAAGCGGCCGTAGCCGCCTTCCGGGCCGATCGCGGCGGGCCAGTCAAAGACATGGGCTTCGAGCAGCACCCGGCCGGCGTCCTCGACCGTCGGGCGCACGCCCAGGCTGGCCACACCGGGCAGGGGCTGGGCGGCCAGACCGTGCACGGCCACCGCAAAGATGCCCGTCACCGCCGGACGGGGGTGGTCGAAACGCAGGTTCAAGGTCGGGCAGGCCAGTGTGCGGCCGAGCTGCCTGCCGCGCACCACCCGGCCACTGATGCTGTAGGGTCGGCCCAGCAGGGTCGCGGCGCGCGCCATGTCGCCATTGGCCAGGGCCTGGCGCACGCTCGAGCTCGAGACCCGCAGGCCGGCCAGCGCGTAGCTCGGCATCCGCGCCACGGCCATGCCTGTGGCCAGGCCGGCGGCGGCCAGCAGGGCGTAGTCACCCGCCCGGCGCGCGCCGAAGTGGAAGTCATCGCCCACCAGCAGGTAGCGGGCGCCCAGGCCTAGTCGCAACACCTGGTCGATGAAGTCCTGTGGCGCCAGACTGGACAGGCGCTGGTCAAAGCGCAGGACCACCGCCTGGTCGATGCCGCAACGCGCCAGTTCCGCCAGCTTGTCGCGCAGGGTGCCGATCCGCGCCGGCGCCGTGCCCGCACCGCGGCCGGCGAAGAAGTCGCGCGGGTGTGGCTCGAAGGTCAGCACGCAACTCGGCAGGCCACGCTGCCTGGCGGCGTCGACCAGCAGCGCCAGCATCGCCTGGTGGCCGCGGTGCACGCCGTCGAAGTTGCCTATCGTCAGGGCACAGGCCGGCGCCAGGTCGGGGTGGGCGAGGCCTCTGAATACGCGCATCCGGCAATTATCCCGGGGCAGGTGCTGCCCACACCGCCTCGGCGTCGACCAGCCATCGCCACTGCCCGGGCAGCAGATCGGCTGGCAGATGTAGCGCGCCGAATTGGCTGCGGTGCAGGGCGGTCACGCGGTGGCCGAGCGCGCCCAGCATGCGCTTGACCTGGTGGTAGCGGCCCTCGGTCAGGCTCATGCGCAGGCTGTGGCTGCCGGTGGCCTGGCAGTCGGCGGCGACCGCCGGGCGCGGGTCGTCGTCGAGCAGCACGCCGGCACACAAGCGTGCGGCCTCGTCGCCGCCCAGCGCATCGGCCAGGCTCAGTTCATAGACTTTGGCGAGCTGGCGCTTGGGCGAGGTCAGGCGGTGGATCAGGCCGCCGTCATCGGTCAGCAGCAGCAGGCCGGTGGTATCAACGTCGAGCCGGCCGACGCTCTGCACGCCGCGCTGGCGCAGCGGCGGCGGCAGCAGCAGCATCACGCTCGGCCAGGCCGATGGCTTTTGCGAGCACTCGTAGCCGGCCGGCTTGTGCAGCAGCAACAGCGCCAGATCGTGGCAGACCCAGGGCAGGCCATCAACCTCCAGGGCCAGGCCCTGGCTGAGGTGGGTGCTGGCGCCGTCACTGCACACCTGGCCGTCCAGCCTGACCAGGCCGGCGCGCAACAGCCCTGCGCACTCGCGCCGGCTGCCAAAACCCTGGGCAAAGAGAATCTGGTCCAGCCGCTGGGTTCGTGCGCCTGGGCTCAATAGTGCAGCTCCAGCACCGAGAGGTGGTTGTCGCGCGCCGGCCAGGCCCAGCCGACAATGCGCTCGCGCAGCTCGCCCGAGCTGAACTCGGCCACCACCGCGCGGTTGGCCGTGGCGAGCTTGAGCTTAGAGCTGGCCACGCCGGCCACCCCCGGGGCGATGCCCGGGGCCGGGTTTTGGCCATCGAAGACGATGGTGTCCCGTGGCAGGCCGAAGTAAGCACGCGGGCGGCTGAAACTGGCGACCGCAACGGCGCCCTTGTCGGCGTCGGCAAAGCGCTCGGGCCGCAGGTTGACGATCGTCGACGAGCGCGGGAATGCCGAGCGGTAGATGTGGGTGGTGGCAAAGCCGGGCGCCTCGATCACGAACTCCAGCGGCGTGCGCGGGTCGGTGGCGATCGGCCCCCACTGGCCGTCGGCAGTGACGACCTTGTCCACCAGCGGCGCGCCGCGGCGCTGGCCGGAGCTGGCATCGATGGCATGCACCGCCACGCGCGCGCCGACCAGCGGCAGGTTGCTCGGCCCGGCGGCGGTGAAGCCGGTGACCGTGCCGTTCAGGCTGACCCGGTCCTCGGCGACCGGCTCGGTGACGGTCGGCGCGCGGCCGGTGATGAAGCGGAATGCCGCTGCAAACGCCTGGCCGTGGTAGGCCACCTCGCGGTGGTCGCGGCCGGGCAGGACCACGTTCTCGGCGCCCTTGAGCGCCGGGCCGTCGAAGCCGACGCCGGTGGGCGTGCCCTTGGCGCCGATCCATTCGCCGTCGGGTTGGGCGAACTTGTCGTTGTTGTCGGAGCGGATCGTCATCCACCTCGGGCCTGCAGTGACCTCATCGCCGTTCGGTCCCTTGGGCTTGTTCAGGCCGCTCAGAAATGCCCCAGCGCCATTGAACTCGTTGTTCGGCCGGAACCCCGGGTTGGCCCAGACGCCGTGGTTCGGCGTGCCGCCCAGGATCGCGTGCGACACCGTCTTGTCGCCGCCTGCGCTGGCGATGTAGTGGCGGATCGCGTTGCCGCCGCGCGAGTTGCCCATCAGCACCACCTGCGCCGCGCCGGTCCTGGCCATGAGCTTGGTGACCTCGGCGGCGAGGTAGTCGCGCTGGTCGTCGGCCGAGCTGCGGCCGGCCTGGGCGACGCCGTTGTCGTCGCGCGCGCCGGGGTAGGGGAACTCGACCGCGTGCAGCCGCTCGCGCGGCCAGCCATTGCTCTCAAAGCGCCACAGCGTGGTCGTCCAGAGCGCGGCGGTGTCACCGTTGCCATGGACGAAGACGATAGGCGGCAGGTTCAGCGCTGGCGGCGGACTGGCGCAGCCGGCCAGCAAGGCGGCTGCGGCGAACAGGCCGGCCAACAGGGGTCTACGGGTCAACAACATGGCGTCTGTCTCCAGGCGATGGCTAGCGTGGTGGCGGTGGCGCAGTGTGGCTCAAAGCAAGCCCAGGTCATGGGCCGAGGGGATGGCCGGATCGACCAGGCCGCGCGCGGCGGCAACCGCATTCAGCACCGCCCGGCTGGTGACTTCGGCGGCCAGCGCGCCGAGCACGCTCATCTGCCCGGCCAGGCCCGAGCCACCGGTGGCCAGGGCAAACATCAGGTCGCCATCGTTGGCGGTGTGGACCGGGTTGATGCTGCGCGCCAAACCATCGTGGGCCATCGCCGCGAGCTTGTTGGCCTGCGCCTTGTCCAGCGCCGCGTCGGTGGCGACGATGCCGATGGTGGTGGCCATGCCGGCCATCAGCCGGGCCGGCAATTGGCCGCCGCGCAGCGCCGCCATGCTGTCCAGCGGTGCCAGCCCGGCTGCGTCGCGCGCGCCGGCCAGCACCCGGCCGCTGGCCGGATCAACAACATCACCGATCGCGTTGACCGCAACCAGCGCCGCCACCGTGATGCGGCCGACGGTGAGCGAGGCCGTGCCGATGCCGCCCTTCATCGCCCGGTCAATGCCGAACAGCTTGCCGACGGTGGCGCCAGCCCCGGCACCGACATTGCCCTGGGCCGGCGGCTGGGCCGAGGCCGCTTCACATGCGGCATAGCCCGAGGCGGCGTCAGGCCGGATCGCGGCGTCGCCCAGCCAGAGGTCAAACAACACTGCCGCCGGCACGATGGGGACGCGCACCGGGCCGACCTGCACGCCGTGGCCACGCTCCTCCAGCCAGCGCATCACGCCGCTGGCCGCGTCCAGGCCGAAGGCGCTGCCGCCGGTCAGCAGCAGGGCATGCACCTGGGCGATGGTGGCCAGGGGGTGGAGCAGGTCGGTCTCGCGGGTGCCAGGCGCCGCGCCGCGGACATCGACCCCGCCGACCGCGCCGGCCTCGCACAGCAGCACGGTGCAGCCGGTGGGCCGGCGGGTATCGCTGCAGTGGCCGACCTTGAGGCCGGCGATGTCGGTGATCGCGCCGGGGAACAAGGCCGGGGCTGGATTCAGGCGAACACGCCGGCCGTGTCCTGCATCCGCGCCGAGACCTCGCCTAAGTGGTGCAGGGTGTCGCCGAACGACATCTCCAGCATCGTCAGGCGTTTGAAATAGTGGCTGCTGATGTACTCGTCGGTCACGCCCATGCCGCCGTGCAACTGGATGCATTGCTGGCCGACGAAGCGCATGCTCTGGCCGAGCTGGACCTTGGCCTGGCTCAGGGCGCGGCGCCGTTGCGCCGCCGGCTCGCCCAGCTTGAGGGTCGCGAAATAGCTCATCGAGCGGCCCAGTTCGACCTGCATCTTGACGTCGGCAATGCGGTGGCGCAGCGACTGGAAGCTCGCCAACGTGGCGCCGAACTGCTTGCGCATGTTCATGTACTCGACCGTGATCGTCATCAACTTGTCCATCAGGCCGACGCCTTCGGCACAGGTCGCGGCGACGCCGACATCGCTGGCGTACTCAAGCGCCGCCCAGCCGTCGGCGGTGATCAGCGTGGCCGGCGTGTCGGCCAACTTGAGTTCGCCGGCGCGGCCGCCGTCCTGGGTCGGGTAGCCGGTCACGGTCACGCCCTTGGCGGCCTTGCCGACCAGGAACAGACCGATGCCCGAGAGCGCATCGGCAGCACCACTGATTCGTGCCGGCACGATGAACTCATCGGCCTCGTCGGCGGCCGGCACCACGCTCTTGTGGCCGCTCAGGTGCCAGAACTCGCCGGCCGGCGTGGCCGTGGTCGTGACCTGGTTGAGGCGGTAGCGGGCGCCGCGCTCTTGCAGCGCCGGCACAACCAGCGCCTCGGCGGTGGCGATCTTCGGCAGCCAGTGCGCCTGCAGGTCCTGGGTCGCCGCAGCCAGCAAGCTGGGCGCGACCAGTGCGCACACGGCATAGGGCGCATTGACCAGGCCGCGGCCGAGCTGCTCCATCACCAGCATCGCCTCGACCGGGCCCAGCCCCAAGCCGCCTTCGGCCTCGGGCACCGCCAGGCCGGTCAGGCCAAGCTCGCCCAGTTCCTCGTAGACCGCCCGGGTCCGTCCGCCGGCCTTGGCAAGTTGGTGCCTGCGCTCGAATGAAAAGCCCTTGTCTACCCAGCGCCCAACCGCCTCACGCAGCGCGTCTTGGTCATCGGTGAAATTGAAGTCCATGGCATGAACACCTTGTCAATCAAGCAAGAACGCCGGCCCGCTCTGGTGCCGGCGGCGGAGAAGCAGGGCGGTGGGTCTCAGGCCCCCAGCACGGTCTGCGAAATGATGTTGCGCTGGACCTCGTTGCTGCCGCCGTAGATCGTTGTCTTGCGGTGGTTGAAATAGGTGCCCGCCAGCGGCGCCAGCAGCGCCGCGCCGGCAAATTCGCCCTGCCAGCCGGCCTCCATCGCCTCGTGCTGGTAGGGCAGGCTCATCGGCCCGGCGGCCAGCATCATCAGTTCGGTGAAGCGCTGCTGGATCTCGCTGCCGCGAATCTTCAGCAAACCGGCCACATCGAGCGAGTTGCGGCCGCTCTTCTCGGCCGACAACACCCGCAGCACCATCATCTCCAGCGCCACGATGTCAACCTCAAGCAGGGCGATCTGGTCGCGAAAGCGCGGGTCGTCGTACACGCCCTCGGCCCGGGCAATGCGCTTGACCCGCTCCAGCTCGCGCTTGGAGCGGTTGACGTCGGCGATGCCGGTGCGTTCATGCGAGAGCAAGAACTTGGCGTAGGTCCAGCCCTTGTTCTCCTCGCCGATCAGGTTTTCGGCCGGCACTTCGACGTTGTCGAAGAAGACGTCGTTGACCTCGTGCTCACCGTCCATGGTGATGATTGGCCGCACGCTGATGCCCGGGCTGGCCATGTCGATCAGCAAAAAGCTGATGCCGGTCTGCGGCTTGCCTTCGCTGCTGGTGCGCACCAGGCAGAAGATCCATTCGCCATACTGGCCGAGCGTGGTCCAGGTCTTCTGGCCATTGACGATGAACTTGTCGCCACGTCGCTCGGCACGGGTCTTCAGCGACGCCAGGTCCGAGCCCGAGCCCGGCTCGCTGTAGCCCTGGCTCCACCAGACTTCGCCGCTGGCGATGCCGGGAAGAAAGCGCTTCTGTTGCTCCGCATTGCCAAACGCCATGATGACGGGAG
Source organism: Burkholderiales bacterium (assembly GCA_025350145.1). Classification (GTDB taxonomy): domain Bacteria; phylum Pseudomonadota; class Gammaproteobacteria; order Burkholderiales; family Burkholderiaceae_C; genus Pseudaquabacterium. The sequence continues at coordinate 13,840 of JANXYH010000202.1, forward strand.
CCACCATGACCGGG
>JANXYH010000024.1 GCA_025350145.1 Burkholderiales bacterium
GACGCGGTCTCTGGAGCAGAAGAGCGGGCGGCCACCGGGCACGTACAACCTCAGGCGAGATGCCATGCGCGACGCGGCGCCGGACTGGGAGGTGCCCGAGCAAGCCTGGATGCGCATCGCACCGTGTCTTCAGCTCCCTGATCCAGACGACGTGCATGTTCTTGCTGCAGCGATCACGGGCCACGCCGACTGCATCGTCACGGCCAACCTGAAGGACTTCCCCGAGGATGCGCTGGCGCCGTTCGGTATTCAGGTCATCCACCCCGACGAGTTTCTGATCGCGCAGATGGATTTAGACCCTTTGATCGTGCTCGCCGCATACAAGGAGCAACGAGTCCGACTCAAGAACCCGGCCTACACACCATCGGCGTTTGCCGATGCCCTTGAACGCAACGCCTTGGTTCTGACCGCGCAACGATTGCGTGAGGCCGCAGCGTTGATCTGACCCACCGCCGGGCCAGCGAAACTGGCTCCGATCAAGAACGTTGAAACGATGCGCAACCCGAGCGTGAGTCATGTGGGACCGTCTGGCCGCTCCTGACTTCTCCCGGTACGTCACTGGGCGAATCGCCCACTCTGCCTCGGGGCTATTGCCAACGCACGCGCCTCGGCACGATCTCCTCCATGCGTATGCCATGGAACAAATCGAAGGAAATCCAGCTCGTCCTGCTGGACGATTCGGCGACCGAGTCGCCTATCCAATGGGTCGATGGTCAGGTGGTGGCATCGGGCTTGGACGGCCCTCCGGACTCACGCGCGACATCGCAGGCGACACCCTCTGACGCGGACCCGCCGAGAACCAGCGACGGGCGGCCACTGCTTGTTTCGGTGACACGCCTGTACGAAGACCCGAACAACCCGCGCACCGAGTTCCCCGAGGCCGCGCTCGAAGTACACGCAGTCGACAAGCAGTTGCGCGGCGTCCTTCAGCGGCTCGTCGTGCATTCTGCGGACGGTGATGATCGCTATCGCATCCAATTCGGTGCCAAGCGATTGCGCGCGGCGATTCGAGTCGGACTGTCCGAGTTGCCGGTCGTCATCCGCGATCGGCCGGCGGCCCGTTATGCCCAGGTTGCCGAGAACCAGAAGCGCCACGGGCTGACCCCGCTCGAACTGGCCAGGTTCATCCGGGCGCAGGCCGATGCGGGCGACTCCAACGCGACCATCGCCATGCAGCTCGGCATGAACCTGACGACAGTAGCGCACCATCTCTCACTCTTGGAGCTGCCGTCGGAACTCGACGAGGCCCTGAAGTCGGGCCGCTGCACATCGCCGCGCACGCTGCACGCTGGCCGGAAATCGCCCTTGACGCGGCCACCTGGTCGCTGTCCGCCGAACGGATGAAGCGGCAAGGGGCCGGCATGCTGAACGGCCAGCCGCACCGGGTGCCCCTTGCGAGCCAGAGCCTGCCATGTCCCTGCTGGCCAGGGCCGCTGCGCCTAGACGGCCAGCGCACCAAATTAACGCTACCCGGTGTAGCAGAGTCATTGACTCGTTCCGCCTGCTGCGAACTCGCGCGCCGCACGATGCACGATGATGCTGCTGCCGCGCGCCACCAGACCAGGGGAGAGCAGGGTGCGGAAAATCCGCAGGCCCGGCTTGAACCGCAGTTGGCGCTGAACCCCGAGCTTCGGGTTGACCAGGAACCAGTCTCCGCCCATGCCCACATCGCCAGACCGCATCGTTGCACTGCAAGGCGCGAGCAATTTCCGTGACCTGGGCGGCTATGTCGGCCAGGGTGGGCGGCCGGTGCGTTGGCGGCGGCTGTTCAGGGCGCCGCATCTGGCGGGTTTGACCGGCGCTGACCTGGCCGTGGTGGCGGGCCTGGGGATCACCCGGGCGCTGGACTTTCGGGGCGTGCAGGAGCGTGCGGCCACGCCCTACGCGGTGCCGGGCATGCGCCAGCACAGCCTGAGCATCGAGCCCAGCGTCACCCAGCAGATGCAGGCCATGGTCGACGCCGGCCAGCGCCTGAGCGCGGCGGTCGTGGCCGGCCTGATGCGCGGGCTCTACCGCGAGTTGGTCAACGACCACGCGCCGCGCTATGCCGAGTTGTTCGCCCACCTGCTGGACGAGGGCGAGGACGCGCCGCTGCTGTTCCATTGCACCGCCGGCAAGGACCGTACCGGCGTCGCGGCGGCGCTGCTGTTGCTGGCGCTGGGGGTGTCGCGCGAGGTGGTGCTGGCCGACTTCTTGCTCACCAACCGGCATTACCGTCGCCCGCCGCTGCCGGCCTCGGAAACCCCGCCCGAGGCGCTGGCGGTGCTGTGGTCGGTGCAGGACAACTTCCTGCATGCCGCACTGGAGGCGCTGGAGCGTGACCAGGGCGGGCTCGAGCGCTACTTGGCGCAGCGCATCGGCCTGTCGCCGCAGGCCCGGCTGAGCTTGCAGGCGCGCCTGCTGGCCAAGCCCGCCTGAGCGGCAGGCCAGCGACCGCCCTAGCGCCCATGCGCAGCCGCCGCCTGATCCTGATCCCGCCGCTGCTGGCCCTGGCCTGGGGCCTGAACTGGCCGGCGGTCAAGATCATGCTGGGCGTGCTGCCGCCGTTCTGGTTGCGTGGCGTCGGCCTGGGTGGCGGCGCGCTGCTGCTGCTGGCCGCAGCGGTGCTGGCCGGGCGCCGGGCGATTCCGCTGCGCCGGGATTGGCCGGGCATCGCCCTGGGCGGGGTGCTCAATGTCGCGGTCTTCAACCTCTGCACCGCCTGGGCCCAGCTCAACACCAGCACCTCGCGGGCGGCGGTGCTGACCTTCACCATGCCGATGATGTCGGCGGTGCTGGCCACGGCCCTGCTGGGCGAGCGGCTGGACAGGCGCGCCCGCCAGGCCTTGCTGCTGGGCGGCGTCGGCATCGCCGTGC
>JANXYH010000030.1 GCA_025350145.1 Burkholderiales bacterium
CGGTTTGAAGGAAAAATCATGCCAAGTGAGAAGCCCCAGATCATCAAGCTCGGTAAACGTGCCCGTCGCAAGGAATGGGGTCGTCTGGATCTTGATGAACGCGATGTCAAGTCAAAGGAATGCGAGCGGGTTTTCAGCAAATCGCGCGCGACAGTCAGTTGCCGCTCGACCGACCGGACGCGCCAAGTCCGTGAGCTGATCTTCGCCGATTTTGCCCACATTGAAATACTGCGCCTCGGGGTGGCCCAGGTAAAAGCCGCAGACGCTGGCCGCCGGGGTCATGGCCAGGCTCTCGGTCAGCGCCATGCCGATGCGGTCTGCGCCCAGCACCTCAAACATCGCCGCCTTGACGCCATGGTCGGGGCAAGCGGGGTAGCCGGGGGCGGGGCGGATGCCGCGGTACTTCTCGGCGAGCAGCTCCGCCAGCGGCAGCGACTCGGCCGGCGCGTAGCCCCACAGCTCGGTGCGCACGCGCTGGTGCAGGCGCTCGGCAAAGGCCTCGGCCAGGCGGTCGGCCAGGGCCTTGAGCAGGATGCTCGAATAGTCGTCGAGGGCGGCCTCGAATTGCCCGGCACGGGCATCCGCGCCCAGGCCGGCGGTGACCGCGAACAGGCCGATGTAGTCGGGCTTGACGCCGCGTGGCGCGATGAAGTCGGCCAGGCAGCGGTTCGGCCGTGGCACGCCGGCGATCACCGGCCGCTCGGTCTGCAGCCGCAGCGGGCGCCAGCGCAGCAGCACCTGGGCGCGGGTTTCATCGGCGTAGACCTCGATCGTGTCATCGTCGACGCTGTTGGCCGGCAGCAGCGCGATCACGCCGTTGGCCTGCAGCCAGCGGCCGGCGATCAGGCGCTGGAGCATCGCTTGGGCATCGGCGAAGACGCGGCTGGCTTCGGCGCCGACCAGGCTGTCGCTGAGGATCTGCGGATAGCGCCCGGCCAGATCCCAGGTCTGGAAGAACGGCGTCCAGTCGATGCAGGCGGCGATCTCGGCCAGATCGTGGTGCTTGAACTCGCGCCGGCCAATGAACCTGGGTGCGGGCGGTGCATAGGCCGACCAGTCGATCGGCGTCTTGTTGGTCTTGGCCTGCGACCAGCTCACCAGCGGCGTGGCCTTCTTCGCCGCATGCTGGGCGCGGACCCGGTCGTAGTCGGCCGCCAGCGCGGCGACGAAGCTGCCGGCCCGCTCGGGCGAGAGCAGGTCGGCGCAGACGCCGACGGCGCGCGAGGCGTCCGGCACATAGACCACCGGGCCGGCGTAGTGCGGCGCGATCTTGACGGCGGTGTGGACCCGGCTGCAGGTCGCGCCGCCGATCAGCAAGGGGATGCGCCGGCTGGCGAACCATTCGTCGCGCTGCATCTCGGCGGCGACATGCTGCATCTCCTCCAGGCTGGGCGTGATCAGGCCGGACAGGCCGATGATGTCGGCGTCTTCGACCCGGGCCTTGGCCAGGATGTCCTGGCAGGGCACCATCACGCCCATGTTGATGACCTCGAAGTTGTTGCACTGCAAGACCACGGTGACGATGTTCTTGCCGATGTCGTGGACATCGCCCTTGACGGTGGCAATGACGATCCTGCCCTTGGCCTTGACCTCGCCGCCGGCCTGCACCAGCGCCTGCTTCTCGGCCTCGATGTAGGGCAGCAAATGGGCCACCGCCTGCTTCATCACCCGCGCGCTCTTGACCACCTGGGGCAAAAACATCTTGCCGGCGCCGAACAGGTCGCCGACGGTGTTCATGCCGGCCATCAGCGGGCCTTCGATCAGGTGCAGCGGGCGGGCTCCGGCAGCGGCCATCTGCTGCCAGCAGGCCTCGGTGTCGGCGACGATGAACTCGGTGATGCCGTGGACCAGGGCGTGCGCCAGCCGGGCCTTCACGTCCAGCGCCCGCCAGGCAAGCTTCAGGCTGTCGTCCTTGGCCGCGCCCTTGACCTGCTCGGCGATCTCCAGCAGGCGCTCGGTGGCGTCGCTGCGGCGGTTCAGCACCACGTCCTCGACCCGCTGCCGCAACTCGGCCGGCAGCTCGTCGTAGACCCCGACCATGCCGGCGTTGACGATCCCCATGTCCAACCCGGCGGCGATCGCGTGGTAGAGGAAGACGGTGTGGATCGCCTCGCGCAGCGGATCATTGCCGCGCAGGCTGAAGGACACGTTCGAGACCCCGCCCGAGACCTTGGCGCCAGGCAGGTTGGCCTTGATCCAGCGGGTGGCCTCGATGAAGTCGACGGCGTAGTTGGCGTGCTCTTCGATGCCGGTGGCGATGGCAAAGATGTTGGGGTCGAAGATGATGTCCTCGGCGGCGAAACCGACCTCGTCGACCAGGATGCGGTAGGCGCGCGCGCAGATAGCGGTCTTGCGCGCCAGGCTGTCGGCCTGGCCGCGTTCGTCAAAGGCCATCACCACCGCCGCCGCGCCATAGCGCCTGACCAGGCGGGCCTGGCGCTTGAACTCATCCTCGCCTTCCTTGAGCGAGATCGAGTTGACGATGCCCTTGCCCTGCAGGCATTTCAGGCCGGTCTCGATCACGCTCCATTTGGACGAATCGACCATGATCGGCACCCGCGCGATCTCGGGCTCGCCGGCCACCAGCTTGAGAAACCGGTCCATCGCGGCGGCGCTGTCGAGCATCGCCTCGTCCATGTTGATGTCGATGATCTGGGCGCCGTTCTCAACCTGCTGGCGGGCAACGGCCAGGGCGTCCTCAAAGCGCCCTTCGAGGATCATCCGGGCGAATGCCTTGGAGCCGGTGACGTTGGTGCGCTCGCCGATGTTGACGAACAGGTCGCCCGGCCTGAGCGTCACCGGCTCCAGCCCGGACAGGCGCATCGGCGGCGGCAGGGCCGACCCGCCCTCGGGCGAGTCGGCGGGCAGCAGCGGGTTTTGCATAGGGGCGGGCATCGGTCGGCTCTGGCCCGCCCCGGTCTGCCGCAGCCCACCTGCGGCACCCGGGGCCGGGCGGCGGTGAGCGCAGTTGCCAGCCGCAGCGGCCAGACCTGGCCGTGCAGCGCGCCCGAGCCTGGCACGGACCGCAGGGCGCGGGCCGGGTCGCAACGCTCCTCGGGAAGGCGGCGGATTCTAGCCAGCCGGGCAGCGCCCCGATAGACTGCGCACACCTGACTGTGCCGCCTCGGAGCTCGCCATGGGATATGCCTTGGAAAATCGGCCGATGACGGCGGAACAGTTCCTGGCCTGGGACCAGACCCAGACCGTCCGCCATGAGTTCGTGCGCGGCGAGGTCTTCATGATGGTCGGCGGGACGGACTTCAACAACACCGTCACCCTGAACCTGGCCCTGGCCCTTCGCAAGCACCTGGGGGGCAGCCGCTGCCGGGTCTATGCCAACGATGTCAAGCTGCGGATCGAGTCCGCCGACTGCTACTTCTACCCCGACCTGATGGTCACCTGCAGCCCGGCCGATGCCGCCCAGCGCCTGATCAAGCGTGAGCCGGTGCTGGTGGTCGAGGTGCTGTCGCCCAGCACCGCCTCGTTCGACCGGGGCGACAAGTTTGCCGAGTACCGGCGCCTGCCCGGTCTGGCCGAATACCTGCTGGTCGACGCCGCCCGGCGCCGCTGTGACTTGTACCGCAAGGGCGCCGACGGGCTGTGGGTGCTGCACCCCAGCGGCGCCACCGAGCCGGTGCACCTGGCCAGCGTCGATTTCAGCCTCAGCCCCGAGGCGCTGTGGGCCGATCTCGAGCCGACCGAGGAAGGCGCCAGCGGCTGAGCAACGGCCTGCCGTTCAGGCCGCCAGCAGGCCTGCGAACAGCGGATCTTGCAGGCCGCGCGGCCGGTAGGCCGACACCCGGCGGGCGATCTCGGCGATGTGCGCAGGCGTGGTGCCGCAGCAGCCGCCGACGATGTTGACGAAGCCGGCCTGGGCGAATTCTTCGAGCATGCGGGCGGTGACTTCGGGGGTTTCATCGAAACCGGTTTCGGCCATGGGGTTAGGCAGGCCGGCGTTGGGGTAGCAGGAGATGAAGGTGTCGCCCGCGACCTTGGCCAACTCGGCGATGTAGGGCCGCATCAACGCCGCGCCCAGGGCGCAGTTCAGGCCGATGGCCAGCGGCCGGGCATGGCGCACCGAGTGCCAGAAGGCGGCCACGGTCTGGCCCGAGAGGATGCGCCCGGAGGCGTCGGTGACGGTGCCGGAGATGACCACCGGCAGGCGCTGCCCGGTCTCCTCCATCAACTCGTCCAGGGCGAATATCGCCGCCTTGGCGTTCAGGGTGTCGAAGATGGTCTCGACCAGGAACAGGTCGCAGCCACCCTCGAGCAGGCCCTGCGCCTGCTCGCGGTAGGCGGTGCGCAATTCATCGAAGCTGACGTTGCGCGCGGCCGGGTCGTTGACATCCGGGCTGATGCTGGCGGTGCGTGGGGTCGGGCCGAGCGCGCCGGCCACGAAGCGCGGCCGCTCCGGGCTGGCGACGGCGTCGACCGCCGCACGGGCGATGCGCGCGGCGGCCAGGTTCATCTCCCGCGCCAGGTGGCCCAGGCCGTAGTCGTCCTGGGCGATGGCGGTGGCGCCGAAGGTGTTGGTCTCGACGATGTCGGCGCCGGCGGCCAGGTAGGCGTCGTGGATCGCGCGCACCACCTGGGGCTGGGTCAGCACCAGCAGGTCGTTGTTGCCC
>JANXYH010000069.1 GCA_025350145.1 Burkholderiales bacterium
CCACCCACGGGCGTCAGGTCGTAATCCAGTTGCTTGACTTCAATTCGGCGCATCACCAAATTGTCCCAGCCTCCTCCACTATCTCCATCGGCATTCACCCTGCGGGTGAGGCGTTCTGGGTGGCGGGGTCACGGATTCAGGTCGACGTCATAACCAGCTTGCCGTCGAATCAGCTGGTTGATTTAGCGGAGAGGCGAATCGTGAGAAGCACTGCTACGCTCAGTTCTTCTTCTCGGCCTTCATCGCTTCCATCTGCTTGACCTCTGTGGGCCGCTCTTCCCACGTCTTCATCATCCCTTCGCCGTCAAGGTTCTTCCACGTCCATTGCAGCATCGCTTTGATGTACGGCGGCTGGCTGTCCTCGCCGATCAAAGTCAGGTAATTCGCGATTGCTTTGACGATGGCTCCGATGGCGCACTCACGGATGTCGAGTTCTACAAAGTCAGCGTCGTCCTCGTCGTGATGTTTCAACGGATTGATGCCGAGTACCGTGTTGATGTGCTTCGCGTGCGCTGTCTTCTTGGGCGTGGGTGCGCCAAGATTTTTGATCGAGGTCAGCGACAGGGACTAGTCGGCGAATGGCTCCTTCTTTGCTTGAAGGACCAGACCGTGCAGGATGCCGTCAGCCGCACCAGCGAGCGTGATCGCTGACATGTGATCCGTGTCAGACAAGAACATCGCTATGGCGATCTTGAGCTGCTGCGACGCAATATCGACCTTCTGAATCTTTTCGACGGTCATGAGTTGCCCTGATGGAACGTGAGTTTATGTCCCAGTTCAACAACTACCAACGCCACTTGGGCACCGCTACTGCACTGCCGTGATGAAGTCGCCCGATGCCTTCGCCTGCGGCCAGGACAGCGCCGAGGATGCCACCCAACGTCTTAACAGGTCGGTACAGGCTTGCTTCCAACCCGGGTCGTCTCGCAATGTGAAAAATGTTCTTCCACATTGCAAAACGCTTCGACGGACTTTATTCAAACTCGACAGACCTCAATCAAAGCATCAAAAGAGCCTTCGTGGCGCCCGCCTCACTCCACCGTCACACTCTTGGCCAAATTGCGCGGCTTGTCCACATCCGTCCCGCGTGCGCAGGCGGTGTGGTAGGCCAGCAGTTGCAGCGGCACGACGTGCAGGATCGGCGACAGCGCGCCGTAGTGCTCGGGCATGCGGATGACGCGCACGCCGGGTTCGCTTTCGATCTGGGTGTCCGCGTCGGCAAAGACGAACAGCTCGCCGCCGCGGGCGCGCACTTCCTGCAGGTTGCTCTTGAGCTTTTCTAGCAGGGCGTCGTTGGGGGCGATGGTGACGACCGGCATGGCCGATGTGACCAGGGCCAGCGGGCCGTGCTTGAGTTCGCCTGCCGGGTAGGCCTCGGCGTGGATGTAGCTGATTTCCTTGAGCTTCAAGGCGCCTTCGAGGGCTACGGGATAGTGCATGCCGCGGCCCAGGAACAGGGCGTTTTCCTTCTTCGCGAAGTCCTCGGCCCAGGCCATGATCTGCGGCTCCAGGGCGAGCACGGCCTGGACGGCCGCAGGCAGGTGGCGCAGGGCCTTGATGTGCTCGGCTTCCTGGTCGGCTGAGAGGCGGCCACGCTGCTGGGCCAGCACCAGGGTCAGCAGGAACAGGGCGACGAGTTGGGTGGTGAAGGCCTTGGTCGAGGCCACGCCGATCTCGACCCCGGCGTGGGTCAGGAAGTGCAGCACGCACTCGCGCACCATCGCGCTGGTGCCGACGTTGCAGACCGTCAGGGTGTGGGCCTGGCCCAGGCTGCGGGCGTGTTTCAGCGCGGCAATGGTGTCCGCCGTCTCGCCGCTCTGGCTGATGGTGACGATCAACTGGCGCGGGTTGGGCACGCTGTCGCGGTAGCGGTATTCGCTGGCGATCTCGACGTTGCAGGGGATGCCGGCGATGGCCTCCAGCCAGTACTTGGCAGTCATGCCGGCGTAGCTGCTGGTGCCGCAGGCCAGGATCAGGACGCAGTCGATGTCCTTGAAGATCCGGTAGGCGCCGTCGCCGAACAGCTCGGGGCTGATGCCGGCCACGGCTTCAAGCGTGTCGGCGATCGCCCGCGGCTGCTCGAAGATCTCTTTCTGCATGTAGTGGCGGTAGGGGCCGAGCTCGGCCGCGCCGGTGTGGGCATGGACGGTACGCACCTCGCGCTGGATGCGCTCGAAGCTGCCGTCGGCCTGGCGTGCGCTGATCCAGTGTTTGCCGAGTTGCAGGTCGACCACGTCGCCCTCTTCGAGGTAGACGATCTGGTCGGTGACGCCGGCCAGGGCCATCGCGTCGCTGGCCAGGAAGTTCTCGCCCGAGCCCTTGGCGCCCACGCCCAGCACCAGGGGCGAGCCTTCACGCGCGCCGACCACGCGCTGCGGCTCGTCGCGGCAGAACACGGCGATGGCGTAGGCGCCCTTGAGCCGGGTGGTGGCACGCTGCACGGCGTCGAACAGGTCGCCGTCGTAGAGCTGGTGCACCAGGTGGGCGATGACTTCGGTGTCGGTCTGGCTCTCGAACACATAGCCCTTGGCGCGCAGTTCGGCGCGCAACTCGTCGTGGTTTTCGATGATGCCGTTGTGCACCAGGGCGATCTTGTCGCCGGAGAAATGCGGGTGGGCGTTGTGCACCGCCGGCACGCCGTGGGTGGCCCAGCGGGTGTGGGCGATGCCGGTACCGCCCTGCACTGCATCGGCCAGCACCAGCGCGTCGAGTTCGGCCACGCGCGAGGTGCTGCGGGTGCGCCGCAGCCGATTGTCCTGGTGCACGGCGACGCCGCAGGAGTCGTAGCCGCGGTACTCCAGCCGCTTCAGGCCCTCGACCAGGACCGGGACGATGTTGCGGGTGCTGACGGCGCCGACGATGCCACACATGGTGCTTGCCTTGCTCGGTGAAGATGACAGGTCGCGATGCTAGTCACAGCCGCAAGAAACAAGCGTGCAAAATTCATTGATTTTGGAAAGAAAGCATGCATCCGCAACGGAATTGACCGATAATTCCATAATTCAAACATTTTTGGAATTATTGATCGTCATGCTCGATCTTGATGCCATCGACCACCGCCTGTTGCACCTGCTCCAGGCCGACGCCGCGCGTTCCAACCAGGCACTCGCCGAGGCCGCCCATGTCTCGCCGGCCACGGCCCTGCGCCGGGTCCGGCGGCTGGTTGAGGCCGGGGTGATCGAGCGCCAGGTGGCGATCATCGCGCCGGACCAGGTCGGCGGCCTGACGGCACTGGTCGAGATCACGCTCGACCGCCAGGGCGCCGAGGCGCTGGCCGAGTTCGAGCAGCGCGCGGTCGCCGAGGCAGCGGTCCAGCAGTGCTACCGCGTCTCACCCGGACCCGACATCATGCTGGTAGTTTGGGTCGCCGACATGGCCAACTATCACGCTCTGGTGCAGCGCTTGTTCACCGCCGACGCCAATGTGCGCAATGTCAAGACATTCTTCTCGGTCCACCGCGCCAAGTTCGCGCCGGCGGTGGCCTTGGGCTAGGCCGCAGTCTGATGCAAAAGTTTGTGCATCAGCCGCTGCCCTGCGAGGGCGCATCGACGACACTCCGACACTGTGGAAATCTACATCCCGCTGCCGCCACCGTGCTGAATTGACACTGCCATGCCTGCCGCCAACGACACCCAGCTTCGACCTATCGGTATTGACCTTTTTGCCGGCGCCGGGGGTTTGTCCCTGGGCTTCGAGCAAGCCGGATTTGACATTGCTGCTGCAGTCGACATCGATCCCATTCATTGCGCTACCCACGAGTACAATTTTCCGCGATCCAAGATGATTTGCGCATCCGTGATTGATCTGACTGCGGAGAAAATCAGAAAACAATCCGGGATCGCCGACCGAGATGTTGACGTGGTGTTTGGCGGTGCACCCTGCCAAGGCTTCTCGATGATTGGTAAACGCGCTTTGGATGACCAACGCAACCAACTCGTCTTTCATTACGTGCGTTTGGTCGGTGAGCTTCGCCCCAAGTACTTTGTCTTTGAAAATGTCAAGGGCCTGACCCTTGGAATGCACGCAAAATTTTTGCAGGAATTGATAGAGGCGCTGGTCCAGATCGGCTACCAAGTGCAGCTTCCCTACCGTGTATTGAACGCCGCAGATTTTGGGGTGCCACAGGACCGCCAGCGCCTGTTCTTGATAGGCGCTCGCAACGATCAGCGTATCGCCGCCTACCCGCAACCGCGTGTCGACAGGGTGACAGTGTGGGACGCGATTGCCGATTTGCCGGACGTTGATAAATATCCTGGACTTGAGTTTCAAGATTGCATTTCGGCGGACTGGACAACCCAATCAAATTACGCCAGACGGCTGCGTACGGAGTTGCCCGACGCGACTGATTTGAGTTATCCAAGAATCTTTGACAAGAACTTGCTCAGCTCCAGCTTGCAGACCCAGCACACGGCCTTGTCAAAGCAGCGCTTCTTGGCAACTGTACCGGGCCAGACTGAACCCATCAGCCGTTTCAAGAAGTTGGCCCCGGAGGGCTTGTGCAACACCTTGCGGGCCGGCACTGACAGTGCCCGTGGGGCTTTCACTTCACCGCGACCGATACACCCGTTCCGGCCGCGCGTCATCACTGTTCGTGAGGCTGCCAGGCTGCACTCCTATCCCGACTGGTTCAGATTTCATGCGACCAAGTGGCACGGATTCCGGCAGATCGGAAACAGCGTTCCGCCCGCCCTCGGGCGGGCGGTAGCGGCGCAGATCACCTCCGCACTGGGGCTGTCTCCGATCCGCCCTGAGGAGGCCTTAGAGCCATCGGATGGCGGCTTGCTGGAGTTTCAGATGGCGGATGCCTGTGCGCACTTTGGTGTCGCCCGAAACGTTATCGCGCAACGTATTCGCAGATCTGCACCTGGCCAACTGGAGTTGAATCTGGAGGCTGGTCATGTCCAGCAGTGAAAATAAGCCAGCGGCTCGCCCCAAAACAATCAATCGCTATTCCGCGATCATTGCTGCGGTGTTTGCCCGAAATTATACCAATGACCTCGCGGCATTCGAGTTCACTCGCGCTGAATGTTTGGAAATTGCCGCTGAATTAAATATCTCACTGCCGAAAAATCCGGGCGATCTTATCTATTCATTTCGCTACCGGCTTGATCTGCCGGTAAGCATTCTCAGTACCGCGCCGGATCACCAGGAATAGATTATTGAAGGTGCCGGGCGTGCCAGGTACCGCTTTCGGCTGGTGCCTTTGAATCGCATCGTACCACGTGACAATCTGATTACCATCAAGATTCCCGACGCAACCCCAGAGATTATCGGCGCCTATGCTCTGAATGATGAGCAGGCGCTTTTGGCAAAAGTTCGCTATAACCGCTTGATTGATATTTTTTTGGGTATTACCGCATATTCCTTGCAGAACCACCTGAGAACCACTGTGTCGGGCATCGGGCAAATTGAGATAGATGATATCTATATGGGACTGGACAAGTACGGCCAGCAATACGTTGTGCCGGTCCAGGCAAAAGGCGGCGCGGACCGCCACGGCGCAGTGCAGACGCAGCAAGACATGGCGTATTGCGCTGAACAACCCAAATTGCAAAAGCTGAAATGCCGGCCGGTGTCGGCGCAATTCCTGTCAGAGGGCCGAATTGCGCTGTTCGAACTGACTGTTCAAGCCGGCGCGGTCAAGGTAGTCGAAGAACGGCACTATCAGTTGGTGGCCGCAGCGGCGATTACAGCGCAAGACTTGGCGAGCTACAGACGCGCGCCTTAACGGGGCCTGTGCCGGCAGTTTGGTCAGAGCCCTGCCGACGATTTCAGCAACGCCAAACCCTTGAGGTACTCGCCCTCGGGAAAGGTCATGGTGGTCGGGTGGCAATACTGTTCGTTTAGCCTGAATCCAGGCACAATCCGCCATCGTCACAGTCGTGTGGGGGTGTGCGAATGGCGCGGACGAAGGCATCGCTCGGTCAGGGCGCCAGGCTCAGTGACTACCTCTCTGCCGGCTTGCTGGCCAGGGTGTTTCCGGCTGATCGCGTGCACGCGGTGCTGGATGCGCACGGCTGCAATAGCCAGCGCGTGCGCAGCCTGCCGGCGGTGTCCACGGTGTACTACTGCATGGCCCTGAGCCTGTACAGCGAGGCGGCCTACGAGGAAGTGTTCGCCGTGGTCGCGCAAGGTCTGGCCTGGGCAGACGGGCGGGTCGAATCGGCACGCATCGCGAAGTCGTCCATCAGCGCGGCGCGAACGCGCGTGGGCTGGCAGCCGCTGGCGGCGTTGGTGCGCACTTGCTGCGTGCCGTTGGCCGATGCGCAGTCGCACCCGCAGGCGTTTTGCGCCGGGCTTCGGTTGGTGGCCATTGATGGCAGTCACTTCGAGGTTCCCGACGAAGCCGACAACGCAGCGCAGTTCGGATATCCGGGCAGCCGAACCGGCCACGCCGGCTATCCGCAGGCCTTGTGTGCGGTGTTGGTCGAGTGCGGCACGCATGCCATTCTGGCGGCCAATCTGGACATGTACGCCGCGCCGGAGTGGCAGGTGTGCGAGCCGTTGCTCGATAGCCTGGACGCGAGCATGTTGTGCCTGGCCGATCGCGGCTTCGACGGCTTCGAGCATTGGCAGGCAGCACGCGCCACCGGAGCGCACCTGCTGTGGCGTTGCGCCGAGCAACGCAAACTGCCGGTGCTGACCGAACTGGACGACGGCTCGTTCATCAGCGAGATTCGCCCCACCAAGGGCAGCCACGCGCAGATGCGCGAGCAGGCCGTCAAGGTCCGGGTCATCGAGTACGCGCTGCCCGGGCTTGCCAATTCGCAGCCACGCTACCGGCTGCTCACGTCCCTGCTGGACGACAAGGTGGCCACTGCGTTCGAACTGGCTGCGATCTATCACGAGCGATGGCAGGTCGAGGGCGTCTTCGATGAACTCAAGACCCACTTGCGCCAGGGTCGCAGGGTGCTGCGCAGCAAGACCGCCCAGGGCGTCCGCCAGGAGTTCTACGGCTGGGTGCTGGCGCACTACGCCGTGCAATGGCTGCTCAACGCGGGCGCCAGCAAACATCGAATACCAAACAACCAGCAGTCGTTCACCAAACACCTACACCTGCTGCGCCGCGTCCAACCCGAATCCGGGGCTTTTCCCCCCACGGCGCCCGATTCGACGCCGAAGGTGGTTCGATGAACTGCTGGCCGTTGCCGCCCAGCAGAAGGCGACCCGAACGCTCAACCGACGCAGTCCGCGCATGGTCAAGCGCAGGAACTCACCGTTCGCCAGCTTCGACAGAACCCTGCTGCGGCGCGTCGTCATCGACTGCCAGCCGAAGGTCATGGCGACGCAAAGGACGAAGAGTGAAGGCTAAACGAACAGTATTGGGTCGGGTGGTCGGGTGCGCCCTCTAGCCGGTGCAGGATCGCGGCGTCGGCCGGGGCGTCGAGCGCGGCGCCGGCGACGATCTTGTGGAACAGGTCCACCCAACGCTGCGGAGATCATCGCGACCAACCAGAACCCCGAAACAATCAGTTTGTAGTTTTCGGATTGAAGGTTGATTCACAATGAATCAGCCACTTACGTGCGGGAGGTGTCGAACTCGGGCGGCCTAGTACAGCGACGCTTCGAACAGAATGCGGCGCCGTGGTCACGGCCCGACCAGCCCACGGTTCACTTCGATCCGCTCCAGTTCCCGGCGCTCGGTGAAAAAGAAGCCCAGGCTCCACACCGGATGGACCATGGTGCCCGAAGGCTCGATGTATCGACAGGCGATGTACGGGTCACGGGCGCTACCGGCAAAGCACGCTATGCCGGAACTTGCCAGCCACTCCTCGACGGCCCGCCGCGAAACACCGATGGGCAGGGCGGCGGAGATGGCGAGTTTGGCCTCCGCCGCCGTTGCATAGCTTCTGAAGTTGAACTGCATAGGTGTCATGGCTCCTTGATTGTCGGAACACGCCGCGATGGACAGGGTTGCCGAGACGACGCGGACAAGCAGCCATCGCACCGGGCCAAAGGCGCCTGGCTGCAGCGTCGTCATGGCACCGGCGCCGGCACAGGCACCGGCACCGGCGCCGGAACAGCGATCGGAACGTCCTTGCCCGGCGCCCATACATCCGCAGGGGCGGCCGGCGTCAAACCGATATTGCGCAAGGCGGTAAAGACGGTCGAATTGCTGTTTGGGCCCAGCGGGTTATATCGGGTATGCGAGGCCTCGATCGCACCCATCTGGTTGATCAGAGCTGCGTCCAGGGTGCAGGCGTCAACGTCGTTCTTGATGGTGATCGCCTTGGCAGCGGGATCCCAATCGATCGTGCCGGGCTCATATTTGCCGAACTGGGTGACGATATTGCCATAGGGTCCGCCGCTGTTGTCGTCGCTGGAATCCGACGACGCGCTGGCGTTGGACCCTGATCCAGAACTGCTGTTGGAACCTGCATTCGACGAGCCACCGGACATTTCCCCGCTGGAACGGCTGGATCCGACCCCGCCGGTGCCGCCCGGCCCGCCACGCAAGTAGTACTGCACGCCCGCTGCGTTCGTGAACACAATGAACATGTGGTAATAGCCAAGCGCCGACAACTTGTTGGCGCGAATT
>JANXYH010000090.1 GCA_025350145.1 Burkholderiales bacterium
CTGCCCCATGTCGGCCACGCGGACGCAGACCAGGACCGGGCCGAAGATCTCCTCGCGGTAGATGCGCATCGCCGCCGTGACGTGGTCGAACAGCGTGCCGCCGGTGAAGAAGCCGCCCTCCAGGCCGGGCACGCGCAGGCCACGGCCATCGACCACCAGGGTCGCGCCTTCGTCGACGCCGCTGGCGATATAGCCCTCGATCCGGTCGCGCGCGGCGGCGGTGACGATCGGGCCCATCTCGGCCGCCAGGTTCATCGGGTCCATGACCTTGAGGCTGCGGGCGCGCTCGGCCACCCGGGGCACGATTTGGTCGGCGATGTCGCCCACCAGCACCGCCACGCTGATCGCCATGCAGCGCTCGCCGGCCGAGCCGTAGGCCGCGCCGACCAGGGCGTCGACCGCCTGGGCGACATCGGCGTCGGGCATCACCACCAGGTGGTTCTTGGCCCCGCCCAGGGCCTGCACGCGCTTGCCGTGGCGGGCGCCGGTCTCGTAGATGTAGTTGGCGATCGGGGTCGAGCCGACGAAGCTGATGGCCTTGACATCGGGGTGGACCAGCAACGCATCGACCGCCACCTTGTCGCCCTGGACGACGCTGAACACGCCGTCGGGCAGGCCGGCCTGCTGCAGCAGATCGGCCATGAACATGGCGCAACTCGGGTCACGCTCGCTGGGCTTCAAGATGAAGCAGTTGCCCGCCGCCAGCGCGATCGGGATCATCCACAGCGGCACCATGCACGGGAAGTTGAACGGGGTGATGCCGGCGACCACGCCCAGCGGCTGGCGCAGCGTCCAGTTGTCCATTCCGGACGAGACCTGGTCGGTGTAATCGCCCTTGAGCAGTTGCGGCGCACCACAGGCGAACTCGACCACATCGATGCCGCGCGCGACCTCGCCCTGGGCGTCGGTGAAGACCTTGCCGTGCTCGGCGGTGATCATCGCGGCCAGGGTGTCGCGGTGCTGCATCAGCAGTTGCAGGAAGGCATTGAGGACGCGGGCGCGGCGGATTGGCGCCATCTCGGCCCAGGCCGGCGCGGCGGCCTGGGCGGCGGCGACGGCCAGGCCCACTTCGTCGACCGAGGCCAGTGCGACTTGGCGGGCGACGCGGCCCGAAGCCGGGTGGTAGACGGGCTGCTGCCGTCCACTGCTGCCGGCCACGGCACGGCCACCGATGAAATGGCCGACGTCGGTGGTGGCGGTGAAGGCAAGGGGTGCGCCCATGGTGGGTCTCCGGCAATGGGTGGGTGTCGTGGCCTGCGCCGGCAAGGTCAGCCCAGGGCTGACCGGCGACGGGTCGGCGAATTTTAGGCGCCGGCCTGGCGCCGCCGGCTGCGCACTAACCGCAGGCGTGGGGCCCTGGCGGGCCGTCAGCGCGAGGTCGCGATCAGGTCCAGCACAAACATCCGCGAATGGGCGCCGCAGCGCGCCAGCAGGGCCGCCAGGCTGGCGTCGAGCCGGGCGCGGGCGTCGGCCGGGCCGCGCGCCACCACCTCGGCCAGGTCCAGCCGAGGCTCGGTGACGCCGACGGTGTAGCCGGGGTCGGAGACATAGCGCGCCGGCATCGCCCCGGCCAGCACCGTGTCGAGCCCGTTGGCGCTGGCCTGCGACTCCTCGGTCACGACCGCGCGCAGGGTGTCGTCGCGCCAGGGCGGCGACGGATCATGGCTGCGCTCGCGCAGCGCCGCCAGCACCGGGTGGGCGGCGTCGCCGCGCTCCATCGCCCGGCGCATGACCCAGTACTGGTAGTTCTCCAGCGCGGTATGGCGGTTGCTCACCAGGGTCACGGCGTCGTTCTTGGCGCCATGCATGCCGGCCATGTCGAGGGCGTTGATCCAGAGCATGCGCGCCGCGCCGACCCCGGGCAGCACCCGGGCGTGGTAGGGCTGGGTCAGGTCCTGGACATAGTGCAGCGCCCAGCCGGCAAAGCGCCAGCCCCAGTAGGGGTGGCCGGTCTTGAAGGCATGCCGGGCCAGAGCCTGCCACAGGTGCAGGCGGTACTCGGGGTAGGTGCGCTTGAGGAAACCGGCGGCGCTGTAGATGATGGCCGCCTCGTGGAAGAAGCCCATGTGCATCGGTGCCTGGCCCGAATACTCCAGCGCCGGGTTGCCGAAGGGCTGGTTGCCCATCGCGTAGGCGGCGCTGGCGGGGCCGGCGCTGTCGGCCCACAGGCCCAGGTCCAGGCCGTAGTCGGGCTCGTCGGCGGCGCTGACCAGCACCTCCAGCGGGCTGATGCGCTCGCCCTCGGTCAGGGCCACGAAACGGGTCGAGATCTGCGTGCCGTCGCCGCGCAGGGTGGTCACCTTGGACCAGTTCAGCGGCGCCCGGCCGGCGTCGTCCTGGCCGGCCAAGCGCTGGCTGTACAGGGCCAGGCGCGACTCGGGGTTGATCCGCACCGCGGCGATGAAACGCCGCCGCAACTCGGCCGCATCGACCGGCGCCGGCCCGGCGCGAAAGGCCAGCGCCTCAGGCCGGGCCGGGTAGGTCGGCACCGTGGCGCGGGCCCAGGCTTCTTCCTTGGCCAGCAATTGCGCCAGCGCCACCGCCTGATCCTGGACGAAGCGCTCGATCGTCTCGACCGCGACCGGCGCGGCCGCCCGCAACTCCGGCACATCGGCCAGCGCCAGCGACGTGGCCATGCCATGGTTGCTCCAGGCCAGCGCCGGGCCGGCGCAGGCCAGGCCAGAGAGCAGCCCCAGGCCGCGACAGGCCACCCCCAGGAAATCAAACGCAGCGCGGAATGCGGTCATGGCGGCTTCGGTCAGGGGTGGGCAGTTCCGCCATCATCGCCCAAGCTGTACCGCCATGGCGCCGCGCCGCCACCGCGCCAGGCCTCAGCGCTTGAGGCCGGCCGGCGGCGGCATGGCGCTGCCGCTGATGCTGTACTGGCCGATCGAGCCGTAGTTGCTGTAGCCGTTGGCCGTCGCCGGGTTGCCCAGGCCCACGCCCCTGACCGCCAGGTAGTAGGTGCCGGCCAGCGGCAGCTTCAGGCTGAGGCTGGCGCCGAGCTTGTCCAGCGGGTTGGCGCTGGCCAGCGATTTGCCATTGGCGTCGAACAGCTCAATGCTGGCGTCGAGGTTGCCGCTCCAGGCCGCCGGCGCCAGCGTCAGGCTAAGGTCGCCGGCGCCGGCCACAAAGCTGAACATGTCGATGTCGGCGGGCGTCTCTATCACCCCGGTGGCGGCCAGCTTGAGCGTGCCGCCGCTGTCGCTGCGCGACAGTGCAGTGGCCGTGGCGCGGGTGTTGCCGTGGTCGTCGGTGCGCGGGCGCAGGCCCTGCTTGGCCATCACCGCGTAGGCGTCCTCCTTGTTGGTGGCGCCGGGGTATTCGCCCTTGGCCCATTGGCTCAGGTTCTTGTAGTAGCTCACGCCCATGATCGGCGCCCAACCGGTATCGCCGCTGCCGCCACCGCCGTAGTAGGTGGACTTGGCGTCGCCCATGTGGTGCAGGCCCAGGGTGTGGCCGAGTTCGTGCGAGATGCACTCGGCAATCGGCTTCTCGGCGTTGGCCAGGTTGTTCTGGAAGCAGAACGCGGTCGCCGGATTGGCCTTGAAGGCGCTGAAGGCGTTGAGGTAGGCATAGCCACCGGCGTCCGAGGCCTGGTTCGTGATCAGAATGGTCACCCCCAGCTTGCCAACGGCCTCCAGCGGCAGCTCGGTGGTGATGTCGACATCGAAGGCTGAGAAGTCCTCGGCCACCCGCAGCCAGATGCGCTGGATCAGCGCCCGCTCGGCGTCGTTGAAGGTCGCCACCTGCTTGTCCAGATCGAACGCCGGTTTGCTGCCCTCGCCCTTGAAGTTGAGGTAGACCACCCGGGTCGAGGCGCTGCGGGTGTGCAGACTGAAGGTCTCGTTCAGCGCAAACGGCGCGCCGCTGGTGCTGGCCACGCCAGCGGTGGCCTTGTCGCCAGCCTCGATCTGGCCTGACAGTGCCGCTGGCGGTTGCGGCTCGGCGACGCGGTGCTGGTCGATGTACAGCAGGCGGCCCTTGCGGTCGACATGCAGGCTGCGGTCGCCGACCAGCATCTGGGCGAACTCGGCGCTGCTCTGGCCGTACCAGGCCGCGACCTGGGGCAGATCGCGGCCCAGCGCATCGACCGCAGCCTGGCCGTTGCTCATCGCCGCCAGGTAGATGTGGGGGAACGGGGCGTTGTCGGTCGAGCCCTCGGCGTTGGCGGGCACAACATCGGCGGCCAGCTCCAGTCCGGCCAACGGCTGCGCTGCGGGCGGCGCCAGCGCTGCCACTGGTGTGAACTTGGGCAGCGCGGCGGTCGCCACCTGCGCCGCCGCCTCGGCCTGCGCCGGCACCGCCGCTGCCACCGCCACCACGGCCGGGCGGGCGTGACCGACCAGCGGCCTGCGCTTGGCCGCGTTGGTGGCGCTGTCGCTGCCGCTGAGCAGCCAGAACGAGAACACGGCGACCGCGAGCACGGCCGGCGCGATCAGGCCGACGAAGGGCTTGCGAGGTTGAGCCGGTTGGCCGGGCTCAGGGGGTTGGACTGTGGCTTTGGACATGGCGCGTTGACCTTGGAGTGGCGGGGCACAGGTCACGCGGCCGCTTGAGCCAGCGCCTGGATGCGGCGTTGCGGCCGTGGCGCCTTCGAAGCGATCAGGTTGGCTGCGTCGCGCTGTTCACGCGCCGCCTGTCAACCCGGCAACCCCGCTGTCGTGGCCTTGCAAGAAGGCGTTAGACCGGAGGCTTTGCGACCCCGGCTTTCGCTCGGGTGTGCCCTGATGGCCGCAAGTGTAGGCAGCCCGGGCGCAGAAAAGGGGGGTATTGGCAGGCCAGTTCGCAGCCCGCCGGGCAGGGCGTGACGCCGTGCACGGACAATTCCGCACCATGACACCTGCACGCATCGTGGTTGGCCTGTCCGGCGGCGTGGATTCGGCCGTCACGGCCTGGCTGCTCAAGCAGCAGGGCCATGAGGTGGTCGGCATCTTCATGAAGAACTGGGAGGGCGACGACGGCAAGGGCGAAGACAGCTACTGCCTGTCGAACGAGGATTTCGTCGACGCTGCGGCGGTGGCCGATGTCATCGGCATCGAGATCGAGCATGTCAACTTCGCCGCCGACTACCGCGAACGGGTGTTTGCCGAGTTTCTGCGCGAGTACCAGGCCGGCCGCACCCCCAACCCCGACGTGCTGTGCAACGCCGAGATCAAGTTCAAGGCCTTCCTGGACCACGCGCTGCGCCTGGGCGCCGACAAGATCGCCACCGGCCACTACGCCCGGGTCCGCCAGCGCAGCGCCGCCGGGCAAGAGCGCTACGAGTTGCTCAAGGGCCTGGACCCGGCCAAGGACCAGAGCTATTTCCTGCACCGCCTGACCCAGGCCCAACTTGCGCGCACGCTGTTCCCTATCGGCGGCCTGCACAAGACCGAGGTGCGCCGCCTGGCCGCCGAGATCGGCCTGCCCAATGCCGCCAAGAAGGACTCGACCGGCATCTGTTTCATCGGCGAGCGGCCGTTCGGCGAGTTCCTCAACCGCTACCTGAGCCACCGGCCCGGGCCCATCCTGGACGACCGCGACCGCCGCCTCGGCCAGCATCTGGGCCTGAGCTTCTACACCCTGGGACAGCGCCAGGGGCTGGGCATAGGCGGCGTCCGCGACCGGGCCACGCCGGGCAGGCCTGGCGGCGACCATGCGCCCTGGTATGTGGCGCGCAAGGAGCTGGCCGCCAACACCTTGCGGGTGGTCCAGGGGCACGACCACCCCTGGCTGCTCAGCCCGGCGCTGGAGTTCGCCGATGCGAGCTGGGTGGCAGGCCAGCCTCCGGCTGCGGCCGTGCTGTCAGCCAAGGCGCGCTACCGCCAGGCCGATGCGGGCTGCGGCTTCGGCCCAGCGCTGCGTGGCGGTGTGGCGTTGCCCGGAAGCTACCGGCTCGACTTCGACCAGCCGCAGTGGGCGCTCACGCCGGGCCAGTCGGCGGTGCTCTACGACGGCGAGGTCTGCCTGGGCGGCGGGGTGATCGAAATGGCACTTTGACGCCCGGCCCGGCGCGGCGCTCAAGTCGCCAGCAGCGGCGCCGAAATGCTGGGATGACCGCGCTTCTGCACGACACCCCTGCTCTGGCCACGCCCAGCCGCAGCCGGTGGTCGCGCCTGGCCCCGCGGGCTGCACGGCTGCTGGCGCTGGTGCACGGCACCCGGCTCTCGACCCGCATCGTCTGGACCTCGCTGGGCATGCTGATGTTGCTGCAGGCGATTGGCTTCGGCGTGATCCGGGCCAACATCGAAGGCCATGCCCGGGCCAGCCTGCGCACCGAACTGGCTGCGGGCGACCAGGCCTGGCAGCGGCTGATGCAGCAGCGCGCGCTGAGGCTGGCCCAGGCGGCGTCGCTGCTGGCCGCCGATGACGCATTCCGCGCGGCCGTGGTCGGCCGCGACACGGCGCCGATCAGCCTGGCGCTGGAGCGGCACGGCCAGCGCATCGGCGCGGCAACCCTGGCCTTGCTTGACCCGGCGCTGGGCCTGCGTGCCAGCGCTGGCCTGGCCGGCGCCGAGATGCAGGCGGTGCTGCGCCAACTGCCGCAGGCCATGGGCAGCCGCAACGACGCGGTCGGCGTGGTCGAGCAGCAGGCCTATCAGTTTGCGATGGTGCCGGTCCAGAACCCGGCAGTGCAGGGCACGGCGTTGCTCGGCTGGCTCGTGGCCAGCCAGGCCATGGACCAGGCTCTGGTCAACGAGATGCACGGGCTCACAGGCCTGCACAGCGCCCTGACCGTCAGGCCTGCGGCCAACACCCGGACGTTGGCGGTCAGCAGCCTGCCCATGCCGTCTCAGCACGCGCTGGCCAGGCAGGCTGGCGACGCAACCAGTGGCGCAATCGAAGGCGAAATCGAGTTGCAGGGTCAGGCCTACCTGGCGACGAGCCAGCGCATGGCCGGCGATGTCGGCGGCGCGGTCCACCTGGTGGTGCTGCGCGCCCTGGCCGACGCCTTGGCGCCATTCGCCGAACTGCAGTGGTTGCTGGCCTTGACCACCGCCGGCGGCCTGGTGCTGTTCGGTGTCGGCAGCGGCTGGACTGCGCGACGCGTGGCCCGGCCGATGCAGTCCCTGGTCGACGCCAGCGAGCGCCTGGCCAGTGGCGACTATGGGCAGGCCCCGGACCACCTCGGTCGGGCCGATGAGATCGGCGAGGTCGCCAGGGCGCTGGACCACATGCGCCTGAACATCGGCCGGCAGCGCTCCGAGATCCACAGGCTGGCCTACTGGGACCGGCTGACCGGGCTGCCCAACCGCCTGCAGTTCCGCGGCGCGGTCGAGCGCGCCATCGCCCAGGCCACGGCAGCCGGGCAGAGCGCCTTGCGCCAGGTCGCCGCCACGGCATCCGGCCCAGGCTCGGCACCGGCGCCAATGCCCCTGGCGGTGCTGATGCTCGACCTGGACCGCTTCAAGCATGTCAACGACGTGCTCGGCCATGGCTTCGGCGACCTCCTGTTGCGCGCCGTCACCGAGCGCCTGCAGAGCGTTGCGCGCGAGGGCGACACCGTGGCCCGCATGGGCAGCGACGAGTTCGCGCTGCTGCTGCCCTGCTCTGACGCTGCCCAGGCGCTGGGCGTGGCCCGCCGCATTGCCGCCAGCTTCGAGCGGGCCTTGCTGCTCGATGGGCACATGGTCGACCTCAGCGCCGGCATCGGCATCGCCAGTTGGCCGGCCCATGCCGACGATGTCGACACCCTGCTCTCACATGCCGAGGCGGCGATGCACCTGGCCAAGGAGCACACCGCCGGGGCGCAGGTCTACGACCCTGTCCAGGACCAAAACACGGCCCACACCGTCTCGCTCTTGTCCGAGCTTCGCCACGCGCTGGAGCACGACGAGTTGCGCATGTACCTGCAGCCCAAGATCGATCTGCGCGGTGCTGGCACCTTGGGTGCCGAGGCCTTGGTGCGCTGGCAGCACCCCAGCCGCGGCCTGGTGCCGCCCCTGGAGTTCGTGCCCTTCGCCGAGCAGACCGGCTTCATCCGCCAGGTCACGCTGTGGATCTTCACCGAGGTCGTGCGCCAGCAGGCGATGCTGCAGAGCCTGGGCATCCAGAAGGTCTCGATCAACCTGTCGACCCGCGATCTGCAGGACCCGGACCTGCCCGACAAGCTCGACGCCCTGCTGACCCTGTACGGCGCGCAGGCCAGCGGCCTGTGCCTGGAGATCACCGAGAGCGCGATGATGGTCGACCCCAAGCGCGCCGAGACCACCCTGAACCGCCTGGCCGAGCGCGGCTACACGCTGTCGATCGATGACTTCGGCACCGGTTATTCATCGCTGGCCTACTTGAAGCGCCTGCCGGTGCGCGAACTCAAGATCGACCGCTCGTTCGTGATGGGCATGACCAAGGACAACAACGACGCCGCGATCGTGCGCTCGACCATCGACCTGGCCCACAACCTGGGGCTGCGGGTGGTGGCCGAGGGCGTCGAGAACGCCGCCGTGCTGGCCCAGTTGGAACGGCTGAACTGCGACGAAGCTCAGGGCTACCACATCGGCAAGCCCATGCCCGCAGCCGACATCCACAGTTGGGTGGCGATCTGGAACGCCAAGCGCCCGGGGCAGGTCGCCGCCTTGTCGGCCGGCCAGCCGCAGACCGCCGACTGGGCCGCCGCTCAGGCCTCTGCCGGCGCGGCGCCGGTCACAACCCGCGCCACCAATCCAGCAGCAAGCGGCTGACCGGGTCGGGCGCCTCCCAAGTCAGCAGGTGGCCGGCATCGGCCAGCAGGTGCAGCCGCGCGCCGGTGATGCCCGCAGCGATCTCGCTGGCGCATTCGGGCGGGGTCAGCAGATCGGCCAGGCCGCCCACCACCAGGGTCGGACAGCCGATGCCGGCCAGGGTCGGGCGGCTGTCGGCACGGGCCATCACCGCCTGGTTCTGGGCGATCAACTGGGTGGCACCGGCGCGCCCAATCATCGCCAGGTAGTCGGCCACCATCTGCGGGTCGGCGGCGTGGCGCGGGTGGAAGGCAAACATCACGTTGGCGCGCAGCACCTCGTCCATCCGGCCCTGGGCGAAGAGTGCGCAGGCCTGACGGCGAAGCGCGACCAACTCGGGCGTGTCGGGCCGCGCGCTGGTGCCCAGCAAGGCCAGCCCGGCGATGCGCTGCGGCGCCTGCCGCCAAAGCTCAAAGGCCAGCATCCCGCCCATCGAGCTGCCGGCCAGGGCCAGATCGGGCGAGCCGCACCCGGCCGGCGCCGGAAACTCGGCCAGCAGGGCCGAAGCCATCGCGCCGACACTGCCATGGCGGCTGTGGGCCGTGCTGACATCGACCCTGCCCAGCGCTGCCAGCCGCGGCAACTGGTCGCGCCAGAGCGCCGCGTCGCAGGCCAGGCCGGGCAGCAGCAAGAGGTGCGGCAAGGAGCGCATGGCAGCAGTGTGCCAGCGGCGTTCAAGCCGATTGGAGCCTGGCTTCAATCCTCGCCACCGGCCCGCGCCGGCGGGCGCCTAGACTGCCGGCTGTGCTGATCCCCGAAATGACTGGTCGCCAATGCAAGACCTGCTGCTGAACCCGGCTGTCCAGTCCGGCATCCTGCCCGCGCTGGCGGCCTTGCTGGTGCTGGCGCTGACAGCGCGCACCCGGGCGCTGGTGCTGGTGCCGATGGCCGGCTTTCTGACGGTGGTGCTGTTGGCTGTGGGGTTTTCGCTGGAGCCCATGACCGCACGCAGCAAGGTGGTGGCCTGCGTCTTCGTCGCCGGCGGTCTGGCGCTGGCACTGGAGCTGCTGCGGCCAGCGGCGACCCGAACGGTGCGCACAGTCTTGGCGGCGTTGACTGCGGCTGCGGCGCTCTGGGTGGCGATCCGGGTGTTGCAGCAAAAGGATGGTTCGGCCCTGTGGCTGCAGGCTGCGGCGGTGATGGTGTTTGCGCTGCTGATGTTCGAGTCGTCGCGGGCGGCCGCTGGCGACAGCCTGCGCGGCCTGGTGGTCGGCAACCTGCTGGGCTTCACCACCGGCGCGCTGGGCCTGCTGGGGGCCAGTTCTTCGGCCGCGTTCATGGGCATTGCCCTGGGCGCGGCCTACGGCGTGGCGCTGCTGGCGCAGATGTGGCGCGGCCGCTCGGCGCTGGCGCTGGACCACCTGAGCCTGCCGGCGACGGTGTTTGCGCTGCTGGGCGGGCTGATGGCCTGTTTGGCCGGCGAGTTGCCGTGGTACGCCTTGCTGCCGCTGCCGCTGATCGCGCCGGTCGCCAGGTTCGCGTCGCGCCCCGACACGCCGCCCTGGCGCGATGCCCTGGTCAGCGGTTTTGCGGCCCTGGTCCCGGCGCTGGTCGCCGTGGGGCTGGCCTATAGCAGCCTCGGCGCCAGCGTCGGCGGCTAAAAAAACTGTTTGCGGCGTTGTGAAGAACTTTGCCGCGCCGCGCGTATCCCTACTTGTCCCCCCACCTTAGGAGCTCTCCGCCCATGAATCGCCTGACCCTGTTGACCCTCGCCGCCGCCGCCTCGCTGGCCACCGCCACCGCAATGGCCGCCCCGGAAACCTACACCTTCGATTCCACCCATACCCTGCCGAGCTTCTCGGTCAACCACCTGGGCATGTCGACCGTGCGCGGGATTTTTGAAGGCAGCACCGGCAAGGTGACGATAGACAACGCCGCCAAGTCCGGCTCGGTCGAAGTCACGATCCCTACCGGCTCGGTATTTACCGGCTACCTCAAGTCCACTGGCGCTGGCCGCACCCGCGACGAGCATTTGCGCGCCGCCGACTTCTTCAATTCGGCCGAATTCCCGACCATGGTGTTCAAGTCGAGCAAGTTCGTTTATGCAGGCGACAAGCCGGCCAGTATCGAGGGCACCCTCACGCTGCTGGGCGTGACCAAGCCGCTGACCCTCAAGGTCGACCACCTCAGTTGTGGCCCGCACCCCTTCAGCAAGAAGGACATGTGCGGCGCTGACCTGTCCGGCACGATCAAGCGCAGCGACTTCGGTATGAAGTTCGGCGTTCCGGCGATCGGCGACGAGGTCTCGCTGGTGATCGCGGTCGAAGCCTACAAGTAAGCCCGGCCGGAACTCAAGCCGGGCGTTGCCAGGCCAGCAGCAGGTTGTTGGCCGGCATGTCGAAGCGCCGCAGCAGGCCCAGGCCGGCCTGGCTGGCCTGGGCGTCGACCTCGGCCAGGCGACGCAAGCCCCAGGCCGAATCGCGCTGGCGCAGGTCGGCATCGAAGGCCACGTTGCCTGGCGCCAGCGGCTCGCCGTCGACATGGAACGGGCCGTAGACCAGCAACAGGCCGCCCGGCTTGAGGCAGCGCCGGGCACCTTGCATCAGTCCGGCGCAGGTCGCCCAGGGCGAGATGTGCAGCATGTTGGCGCAGCAGACTGCATCATGAACGGGCTCGGCGACCGGCCATCGCGGCGCCAGCACATCCAGAACCAGGCAGCTCCGGACATTGGCCAGCCCGGCACAGCGCGCATCGACACTGGCCAGCGCCTTCGGGTTGAAGTCGCTCGGCTGCCAGTCCCAAGCCGGGCAGGCGGCGGCAAAGCGCTGGGCATGCTGGCCGGTGCCGCTGGCGATCTCCAGCACCCGGGCGTTGGCCGGCAGCAGGCTCCGCAGCACCGCCAGGATGGGTGCGCCGTTGCGCTCGGCCGGCGCGCTGAAGGGCAAGGCCGGCTCGGCCGCTGGCGTGGGCGATGCCGTGGGTGATGGCGGTGCCGGGTCGGGCTTGGTCATGCGGCCAAGCATAGACTGGCCGGATGAAAAACGCCCGCCAATGTGCGGCTGCAGGCCTGGCCAGCGCACTCTTGCTTGCCTGCGCCACGCCGCCAGCGCTGAACCCTGCGCCACTGACCGCGCAGCGCATCGCCGCCATCGTCGCCAACCCCGAGCGCACCGAGGCCGACCGGCGCAACGACCTGCGGCGCAAGCCCGAGCAGATGCTGGCCTTCATCGGCATCCGCCCGGGCATGGTGGCGCTGGACCTGTTTGCCGGCGGTGGTTACACCAGCGAGTTGCTGCTGCACGCGGTCGGACCCGATGGCCAGGTCTACGGCCAGAGCGCGCCACGCAGCCAGCGCCCGCCACCGGCCCAGCCCGAGGGCGGCGCCGCGCCGGCCGCAGCGCCCGCCGCCGGGCCGCCACGGACATCGGCCGTGATGGTCGGCGAGCGCGCAGCCCGGCTCAACGCAAGCAACCTCAGCGCCGTCGTCCAGCCCTACGAAGACCCGATCCCGCCGGGCCGGGCCGCCGCCGGACTGGACCTGGTGACGCTGATGTTCAATTACCACGATCTCGGCCACATGGGGGTGGACCGGGCAAGGATGAACGCCGCAGTCTTCGCCGCACTCAAGCCCGGCGGCCTGTACGTCATCGCCGACCACGGCGGCCGGCCCGGCACCGGTATCTCCGAAGCCGGCACGCTGCACCGGATCGACGAAGCCTTCCTGCGCGAAGAGGTTCAGCGCGCCGGCTTCAGGCTAGTCGCCGAAGGCCTGTTCCTGCGCAATCCGAACGACCCGCGCGACCGCAACACGCCCGAGCCGGCGCAGCCCAAGGACGATTTCGTGCTGAAGTTCGTCAAGCCCTGAACCGGCCGCCGGGCTCAATGGCCCTGGCCGGCCTCGGCCACGTGTGCCAGTTGCCGCGCGATCCGCCGGTCGGGCACGAACCACATCAGCGCCACCGCCACGAACAAGGCGCCTCCGCCGAATGGATGTACCCACAGCGCGATCGGGATCGCGGCGAAATAGAACAGCAGCGACAGCTTGCCTTTGGTGTCGCTGCCAATCGCCCGCGCCACCAGCGAATCGCGGCCATGGGCGGCGACGATGCCGAGCACCAGCAGGGTGTAGGCCAGGCCGCACATCAACAGCACGAAACCATAGAACGCCGTGGGCAGCGGTGCGAAGTGGTTCTCGCCCATCCAGCCGGTGGCCCAGGGCATCAGCGAGAGCCAGAACAGCAGGTGCAGATTGGCCCAGAGGATGCGGCCGGTGACATGGTGCACCGCGTGCAGCAGGTGGTGGTGGTTGTTCCAGTAGATGCCGACGTTGACGAAGCTCAGGACGTAGCTCAGGAACACCGGCCAGAGCGCGCCCAGCGCCGCCAGGTCGGCCTGGTGCGGCACCTTCAACGCCAGCACCATGATGGTGATGATGATCGCGATCACGCCGTCACTGAACGCTTCGAGTCGGCCCTTGCCCATCGTCTGCTCCTGCGCCAAGTCCCATCGCGGCCACTGTAGCCCGACACCGCCGGGTCATCTGCCGGGTCGACAATGGCTGCCATGACCGAACTGCTCGTGATCCGCCACGGCGAAACCGACTGGAACCGCGCCCACCGCTTCCAGGGCCAGATCGACGTGCCGCTGAACGCCCTGGGCCGGCTGCAGGCGCAGCGCCTGGGCCAGCGCCTGGCGGCCGAGCGCGCCGATGCCCTGGTCTGCAGCGACCTGCAGCGCGCCCTGGCGACGGCGGCGCCGCTGGCCCAGGCCTGGGGCCTGACGCCACAAGCCCAGCCGTTGTGGCGCGAGCAGGGCTTCGGCCTGCTGGAGGGCCTGGACGTGGCCACCATCCAGCGCCAGCACGCTGAGCTCTGGGCGCAATGGATCCGCCACCAGGCCGACTACGCCCTGCCCGGTGGCGGCGAGAGCAACACCGCCTTCCACGCCCGGGTGCTGCGCGCCCTGGCAGCGCTGGTCGCGGCCCATCCCGGGCAGCGCGTGGTGCTGGTCACCCACGGCGGGGTGCTGGACATGCTCTGGCGCAGCGCCCACGGCCTGGCGCTGTCGGGGCCACGCTGCTGTGAGATTCCCAACACCGGGCTGAACCGCCTGCGCTGCCAGGCCGGCCGGATCGAGGTGCTGGAGTGGGCCGACGCGGCGCACCTGGACGGGCTGCCAGCGCAGCCCAGCACGGTGCAGCGCCAGCACCACGCGGCCTGAACCGGAGGTCTAGGCCAGCCCCAGAGCCGCGTCCACCCGCGCCAATTGCCGGCGCAGGCGCGCCGACTGCGGCTGGGCGTTGAGCCGCGGCTGCAGCAGGTTCTGCACCGCGCCCCACTGGCCGTTGCGCTGCAAGGCGTCTAACCAGATTTGCTCGAACAGCTCGCGCTGGGCCTGGCTGCCGCCAAGCAGCGCAGGCCGTTTTGATGTACCTGGTGTGCTGGGTGGCCGGCGGCCGCAGGCTTTACGCGCCGCAAGCGCTTGCGCGGAAATCGAGGCCTGACCGGCCAGCGCTGCGTCGCACCAAGGCAAGGCCGGTCAAGGCCAGACCGAGCAGCGCAAAAGTGCCGGGCGCGGGCACCGTTGCCAGCGGTAGAAGCCTGTTATTGACGGACGAGTAGACGTCCGTGGCGCCTTCGAACCCGCTGTAGGTGAAGTCGTTCGTCGTGCCGGGCACGCCAGCGCGGATCCACCAATTCGTTTCACCGCCGGCAACGCTGCAACCGCCGCCGATGCAGCGGTTGCCGAAAAGAGCCTCAAGCAGGCCCCCCGAAGGATCGAATTCGAGCCAGCCGCTGTTTGCGCTGGTCTGGTCGAAGGTGAAGCCGTCGAATCCAACGCTCAGGCTGCTGAACAATCCGGCCGCAAACACATAGCCGCCGCCGGCGGGGGTCACCGAGTCGTCGTAGGTAAATGTGCCGATTTTCGGACCGAACAACAACGGTCCGCTGACCGAACTGAACTCGAACATGCGCGTGACCGGCGAGGCGGCGGAGATCGACGGCCAAGCGGCCAGGACAGCGAACGACGCCGCTGCCAAGGCACCCAAGGTACGTTTGCATGAGGTTTGTGACATTGGTCAGCCCTTTTCGGTGAAGCCACGCAGCCAAGGAAGTTGGCTGCCAGCAGCTTGCACGAGGGCGAAGCAAGTTTCGCGCCAATGAACAAAAATCACTGTCCGATCAACAGTCGGGCTGCGCCTGGGTGCACGATCTTGTCTCGTTTGTAAGATTTTCCGACAGCGAACAGGAACTTCACACGGCCTCTCGGGAACCGCCCGAAAGGCCGCGTCAGCCCTGGTCCCTGGATGTTGGCCGCCGTCGGATCGGCCTGCCTGCCCTGGCGGCTGCACCATTGCTGGCGCAGCCGATCGTGCATCTTCTCGAACCTGCCGGCTGCCGACCAGCGTTTGAACGACAGATAAACCGCTTGGCCAGGTCTAGCCCAGCCCCAAGGCCGCGTCCACCCGCGCCAGTTGCTGGCGCAGTCGCACCGACTGCGGCTGGGCGTTGAGCCGCGGCTGCAGCAGGTTCTGCACCGCGCCCCACTGGCCGTTGCGCTGTAAGGCGTCCAGCCAGATTTGCTCGAACAGCTCGCGCTGGGCATGGCTGCCGCCAATGCTGGCCAGACCCGGCAGGGCGGCGCCGAGTTGCTCGACGGCGGCGGCCCATTGGCCGCGTGCGTAGGCCAGCAGGCCGCGAGCGGCGGGCACGGCGACCTGCACCCAGGCCTGGCGGTTGGCCACCGGCGCGCTCGGTGCGTGGGCTTCAAGGTTGGCCAGCAGGGTGTCGGCCTCGGGCCGGCCAGCGCGGGCCAGGCCGTAGGCGTATTGCAGGTCAAGAAACGGCAGCACCTGGTCGGCGGTGCGCGGCAGCAGCCATTGCACCAGCTCGCTCCAGCGCGGCCCCACCTCCAGCCCGGCCAGCTCCAGCCGGGCCAGCAGCGAGACCGCACCGACCTGGTCCTGGCTGTAGCGCTTGTCGACGCCCCAGACCTGGCTGTCGTACAGCGCCAGCGCGGCTTCGGGCTGGCCCAGCTCGATCCGGAACAAGGCCAGATGCCACCAGTTGTGGCTGCGCATGAACGAGCTCAGTCCGGCCCACTGCGGGCTGGCTTGCTGCATGAAGGCCGCGCCTTCGTCGAGCCGGCCCTCGGTCAGCAGCACATGCGCCAGCGCATGCTGGGCCCAGGGCTCGGCCGGGCGCATCGCCAGCGCGCGCCGCGCCGCCGCCTCGGCCCGGTCCAGGTGGTGGCATTGCTCATGGCCGAAGGCCAGCATGCCGTGCAGCCAGGCCTGGTCCTGCGCTGCCGGTGCGGCCAGCAGCGCCAGGCGCAGCATGATCGGCGAGTCGCCCAGGTTGAAGGCGTGGATCTGGCCCAGCTTGAGGCTGACCAGGTCGCGCGGGTACTGCCGCGCGAGCTGCTCATGGCTGGCCAGCGCGGCGTGCAGATCGGCGTCCAACCACTGCTGCACGGCCTGGGCGAACAGGCGCTCACGCGGGCTGGCCGGCAGGCCGGCGTGGGCGGCGCGCTGCAAATGCGCGCGTGCCCGCGGCGGCCCGGCGGGTGACTCGCTGAACATCCAAAGCATCGCCGCGCCGGCCTGGACATACAGGCTGGCGTCGTGCTCGGCCACGGCCAGCAGGTCAACGATGCTGGGCAGGTAGCCGAGAAAGCCGTTGCAGAAGGCATTCAGCGCCGCCGCGCCGCCGGGGTGCTGCAGGTGCACCGGGTTGCCGAAGGGGTCGGGCGTGGTGGTCATGGCTGGGACTGCGCCTGGGACTGGGACTGCGCCTGCGGCTGCGGCTCGGGCACCAGCAAAGTGCCGCTGCGCAGGCCGCGCAGCGTCGCCCACAGCAGCGCCGCGATCAACAGCGTCACCGCCAGCAACATCGCCAGGCCCAGCATGGCCATAGGCGCGCCCGGGCTGGGGCTGGCGCCGGGCATGTCGCTGACGGGCGCAGCCACCGGCCCGCTGGCCACCGCCAGGCGCAGGGTCAGCGCGGCCAGCGCCGCGAGCGGAAAACTCATGCCCCAATGCGCCAGGCCAAACGGCAGGGCCGCGATCCGCCGCGCCAGCAGGGCCACCCAGGCCAGGCTGAAGATGGCCATGCCCCACAGCGCCCAGGCCAGCGCCAGCGGTGCGCCGAGTTGCAGCAGCGACAGCCCGACCAGACTCGGCGGGGCGACCAGGATCAGGTTGGCCGGCAGCAGCCGCTCGGGCCACATCCCGTGCAGCGCCAGCCGCGCCAGCAGCAGGCCCATCGCCAGTGGCCAGAACATCAGCCCAACCCCGAACTGCGCCAGCGCCCACTCGGTGTGCCCCAAGGGCACCCCGCCCAGCGGCACCAGGACATTGCCGACCACCGGAATGAACAGTGCCGGCGTGACGCTGGCCCAGGGCCAGGGCGCCGCCCCCGGTGCGCCGGAGGCGGCCGGCCACCAGCGCGCCAGCACCCACAGCGTGACCACGAGCTGCGCGGCAGCGCCTGCGCACCACAGCAGATGTGCCGGCCAGATCGGCCCGAACAGTGCCACCAGTGCCGTGCCCAGCGCCACGCAGGACGCCGGCAAGGTGGCCACAAAGGTGTGCCGCACCGGATGGCGCCGGTCCTCGGCCCAGGCCGGGGCATGGCGCAGGCCGCGCAGCGCGGTGGCGACCAGCAGCATGGCGAATGCCAGCCCCGCCAGCCCGGCGATGACCAGAGCGACATCGTCGGCCAGACGGCCCGGCCCGAGCAGGGGCAGCGCCCGGTGCCAGGCCAGCGCCAGGCCCGCCAGGCCCATGGGCAGGCCGAACCAGCCAGGGTAGAGGTAGGGCAATCGGGCGGGTGGCTGGGGCATGGTGAAAGGCGGGGCAAGCGACGGGCAGGACGCGGAACCGCGCCAGACCGGCGTCGGATTCTGGTGGCCTTTTGGCGGCTGTCCGGCCTGGCGTCGACAATGTTTGGCAAGATGGCCGCCGCCGGCCCCTGCCGATCCGCCCGCACTCTGGAGACACCCCATGCCCACCCGGCGCCAATTGCTGCAACGCAGCGCCAACCTGGCCGGCCTGCTCGCCGGCCTGGGGCTGTTGCCAACGGCTGCCCAGGCCGCCTGGAACAGCGCCGCGTTCGACGCCAAGTCGCCCGCCGAGTTGTTCAAACTGCTGGGCGCCGCCGCGCCCGTGGCCAGCAGCGCCGTCAGCATCACCGGGCCTGACATCGCCGAGAACGGCGCCGTCGTGCCGGTCGGCGCTGCCACCACCTTGCCTGGCGTCAAGCGGCTGATGATCCTGGTCGAGAAGAACCCGAGCACGCTGTCGGCGATTTTCGAACTCAGCGACGCGGTCGAGGCCAGCGTCAGCATCCGCGTCAAGATGGGCCAGTCGTCCAACGTCATGGCCGTGGCCGTGACCGCCGACGACAGGCTGGTCTATGCGCAGAAGGAAATCAAGATCACGCTCGGCGGCTGTGGCGGCTGAAGCCGGCCACTGGAGACCACCAGCCCCAAGGCCGACCCGCCGGTGTCGGCGCCGCGACTAGCCCAGCCTGGCCCTGAGCAGGGCGTTGACCTGGGTCGGGTTGGCCTTGCCGCGGCTGGCCTTCATGACCTGACCGACGAGCGCGTTGAAGGCTTTGTCCTTGCCGGCGCGGAACTCGTCCACCGACTTCGGGTTGGCGGCCAGCACCTCGCTGATGATCGCCTCCAGGGCGGCGCTGTCGTTGACCTGCCGCAGGCCCAGGCGGTCGATCTGTGCATCCACCGCCGCCTGTGCCTGGGCGTCGCTCCTACCGGCGGCCCAGAGCGCATCGAACACCTGGCGCGCGCCGTTGTGCGACAGCGTGGCGTCGGCGATGCGGCCAATCAGCGCGCCCAGCCGGTCTGGGCCGACCGGCAAGTCCGCCGCGTCGACCGCCAGCCCGGCGGCATTGAGCCGCTTGGCGAGCTCGCCCATGATCCAGTTGGCGGCCAACTTGGCCTGGCCGCATTGCGCCAGCGTGGCCTGGTAGTAGCGCGCCAAGGCCTGGCTCTGGGTCATCATCGCCGCGTCGTAGGGCGTCAGGCCGTCTTGCGAGACCAGGCGCGCGGCCATCGGCGCAGGCAACTCGGGCAGCGCCGCCCGGACCCGGGCAATCCATTCGGGCGCAATCACCAGCGGCGGCAGGTCGGGGTCGGGGAAATAACGGTAGTCGTGCGCGTCTTCCTTGCTGCGCATGGCCCGGGTCTGGCCGCTGTCGGGGTTGAACAGCACCGTCGCCTGCTCGACGCTGAGGCCGTCTTCGATCCGGTCGATCTGCCACTGGACCTCGAAATCAATCGCCTGCTGCATGAACTTGAAGGAGTTCAGGTTCTTGATCTCGCGCCGCGTGCCCAAGGCCGCGCCAGGCCGCCGCACCGACACATTGGCATCGCAGCGGAAACTGCCCTCTTGCATGTTGCCGTCGCAAATACCCAGCCAGACCACCAGTTTGTGCAGCTCGCGGGCATATTCGACCGCCTCGGCGGCGGAACGCATGTCAGGCTCGGTGACGATTTCAAGGAGCGGCGTGCCGGCCCGGTTCAAATCAATGCCGGTCTGCCCCGCATAATCCTCGTGGAGGCTCTTGCCGGCGTCCTCTTCGAGGTGCGCGCGGGTCAGCCGCACGGTTCTGGGCTGATCCCCCAACCAGAATGACAGGGCGCCGCCCTGCACCACCGGCAGCTCATACTGGCTGATCTGGTAACCCTTGGGCAGATCCGGGTAAAAATAGTTTTTGCGGGCGAAGATTGATTGCTCGGCGATTTTGGCGCCGACCGCCAGGCCAAACTCGATGGCGCGCTCCACTGCCGCCCGGTTCATCACCGGCAAGGTGCCTGGCAGGGCCAAATCGACGGCGCAGGCCTGGGTATTCGGGGCGGCACCAAAAGCGGTGCTGGCGCCCGAGAATATCTTGCTGCGGGTCTGCAACTGGGCGTGGGTCTCCAGGCCGATCACGACCTCGTAGCCGCGAACCAAAGGCGAATTGTTCATGGGCTTGCCGTGCGCTCGGGTGGGGCCTGCAGGTGCCAGTCGGTGGCCTGCTGCAGGGCATGCCCGGCGTGCAGCAACTGGGCTTCCTGAAAATAGTTTGCTATGAGTTGCAGGCCGACCGGCAGGCCCTGCCCGCCGAAACCCGCCGGGAGGCTCATGCCGGGCAATCCGGCAAGGCTCGCCGGCAGGGTGAAGATGTCGGCCAGATATTCTCTGACGGGATCCGTCTGCTGGCCCAGCGGCCAGGCCACGCTGGGCGCGACCGGGCCGGCAATGAGGTCGCACTCGGCAAAGCAGCGCTGAAAATCATCGGCGATCATCCGCCGAATCTTCTGCGCCTGAAAATAGTAAGCATCATAGTAACCATGGCTGAGCACGTAGGCGCCGGTCATGATCCGCCGCTTGACCTCCGCACCAAAACCTTCGGTGCGGGTTTTCTTGTACATGTCGAGCAAATCGGTGTAGTGGGCGGCGCGGTGGCCGAATTTGACACCGTCAAAGCGCGAGAGATTCGAGCTGGCCTCGGCCGGGGCGATGATGTAGTAAACCGGAATGGCCAACTGGGTGCGCGGCAACTGCACGTCGATCAAGGTCGCGCCCAGGCGTTGCAGTTGCGCCAGGGCGGCCAGCACGGGCCGGGCGACGTCGGCGTCCAGGTTGTCGGGAAAAAACTGCGCCGGCAGGCCGATCCGCAGACCGGCCAGCGGCCGGCCCGGGCTGGCGTCGGGACGCGGGTCGAGCATGCGGGCATGAAAGTCCTGCGCCGGCCGCTCGGCGCTGGTCGCGTCGCGCTCGTCGAAGCCGCTCATCGCCGAGAGCAGCAAGGCGCAGTCCTGGGCCGAGCGGGCCAGCGGGCCGGCCTGGTCCAGGCTGGAGGCGAAGGCGATCATGCCGTAGCGGCTGCACACGCCGTAGGTTGGCTTGATGCCGGTGATGCCGGTGAAGCTGGCCGGCTGGCGGATCGAGCCGCCGGTGTCGGTGCCGGTGGCTGCGGGCAGCAGCCGCGCGGCGACGGCTGCCGCCGAGCCGCCCGACGAGCCGCCCGGCACCCGGCCGGTGTCCCAAGGGTTGTGGACCGGGCCATAGGCCGAGTTCTCATTGGCCGAGCCCATCGCAAATTCGTCGCAATTGAGCTTGCCCAGGCTGATCGCGCCAGCCGCCTTGAGCCTGGCCACCACGGTCGCGTCAAACGGGCTGCGGTAGCCGGCGAGGATCTTTGAGCCGGCCGTGGTCGGCTGGTCGGCGGTGACGAAGATGTCCTTGTGCGCAATCGGCAGGCCCAGCAGCGGGCTGGCGTCGCCCTGGGCGCGGCGCTGGTCGGCGCTGAGCGCGGCGGCCAGCGCGCCTTCGCTGTCGACATGCAGGAACGCGCCAAGCTCGGCGTGGGCGGCGATCCGGTCGAGCAGTGCGCGGGTCAGTTCGAGGCTGGAGACCGACCTGTCGGCAAGTGCGGCCAGGGTCTCGGCCACGCCCATTTCATGCAGAGCGGGGCGGCTCATTCCATCACCTTGGGGACCAGGAACAGGCCGTCCTCGACCGCCGGAGCGCTGCGCTGGTTGGCCTGGCGCTGATCGATCTCGGTGACCACGTCGTCGCGCAGCCGCAGGCTGACCGTCTGGATCGCCGACAGCGGCGTGAACAGCGGCTCGACGCCGCTGGTATCGACCGCCGCCATCTGCTCGACGATGCTGAAGAAGCCGTTCAAGTGGGCCAGCATGGCGGCCGCCTCGGCGGCTGGCAGGTCGAGGCGGGCGAGGTGGGCGATGCGCTGGGCATCCTCCGGTGTCAAGGCCATGAAATGGGGCAATCTGGTTGCGGGACCGAGATCGCCAACGGCGCCGGCCGACGGCTGCTGCGGGCCGCGCTGGCCTGGGATTTGAGGCCGGTCCACGAGGGTGATGCGGTATTATCGCCGGTTAAATTGATGCGTCCGGCCCCGGTGTGGCCCGCTGAATTGAGCGCCTGCACCGATGCTTGCCCCAAGCCTGAGCGCAGCGGCTGGTTCGACCCGTCTGCGCGTAAACCCACCCGAATGCCCCGTGGCCTTGTGGCCTAGTGGCGTTGTGGGCCTTCCGGCTGCTGCGCCAGTCCTTGGCCGACGGGCGCGGCGCCAGCCTCTTTCGATTGCCCCTACCGTGCCCATGTTCGGATCCTTGCGCCGCTATTTTTCGACCGACCTGGCGATTGACCTGGGCACGGCCAACACCCTGATCTACGTCCGCGGCAAGGGCATCGTGCTGGACGAACCGTCGGTGGTGTCGATCCGCCACGAGGGCGGGCCCAACGGCAAGAAAACAATCCAGGCGGTCGGCCGCGAGGCCAAGGCGATGCTCGGCAAGGTGCCGGGCAACATCGAGGCGATCCGGCCGATGAAGGACGGCGTGATCGCGGACTTCACCGTCACCGAGCAGATGCTCAAGCAGTTCATCCGCATGGTGCATCCGCGCGGCATCCTGCGCCCCAGCCCGCGAATCATCATCTGCGTGCCTTGCGGCTCGACCCAGGTCGAGCGGCGCGCGATCCGCGAGTCGGCACTCGGCGCCGGCGCCTCCTACGTCTACCTGATCGAGGAGCCGATGGCGGCGGCAATCGGCGCCGGACTGCCGGTGTCCGAGGCCTCGGGCTCGATGGTGGTGGACATCGGCGGCGGCACCACCGAGGTCGGAGTGATCTCGCTTGGCGGCATGGTCTACAAGGGCTCGATCCGGGTCGGTGGCGACAAGTTCGACGAGTCGATCATCAATTACATCCGCCGCAACTACGGCATGCTGATCGGCGAGCCGACCTCGGAGCTGATCAAGAAGAGCATTGGCTCGGCCTTCCCGGGCAGCGAGGTCAAGGAGATCGAGGTCAAGGGCCGCAACCTCAGTGAAGGTGTGCCGCGCAGCTTCACGATCTCGTCAAACGAAATCCTTGAAGCGCTGACCGACCCGCTCAACCAGATCGTCTCGGCGGTCAAAAACGCGCTTGAGCAGACCCCGCCCGAGCTGGGCGCCGACATCGCCGAGCGCGGCATGATGCTGACCGGCGGTGGCGCCCTGCTGCGCGACCTGGACCGGCTGCTGGCCGAGGAAACCGGCCTGCCGGTGCTGGTGGCCGAGGATCCGCTGACCTGCGTGGTGCGCGGCTGCGGCATGGCGCTGGAGCGGATGGAACGGCTGGGCTCGATCTTCACCTCGGAGTAAGCGGCCGCCCCCGGTCGCCCAGACCGCGACGCTGACTGCGGACCCGCCATGCCCCTGGGCACCATCGACCGCACGCCGCCGCCCTTCTTTCGCCAAGGGCCCTCGGCCCTGACCAAGCTGGCCTTGTGCGCCGCCCTGGCCATCTTCCTGATGGCCGCCGACAACCGCGTCAAGCTGATCGTGCCGCTGCGCGCCGCCCTGGCCACCGTGCTGCTGCCGGTACAGCAGGCACTCGGCGTGCCGATCCAGGTGCTGGCCGGCCTGGGCGCCCACGCCCAGGGCCTGCGCCAGGCGATGGCCAACGAGAACGCCGCGCGGGCCTTGCTGGCGGCGCAGTCCGAGCGCGCCGCCAAAGTCGAGCAACTCGCTGCCGAGAACGCCAGCCTGCGGGCGCTGTTGGCGCTGCGCCCGGCCTTGACGGTGAAATCGATCAGCGCCGAAGTCCTGTACGAGGCCGGCGATGTCTATTCGCGCAAGGTCTTCATCGACCGCGGCCAGCAGCACGGCGTGGTCGCCGGCTCGCCGGTGATCAACCAAGCCGGCGTGCTCGGCCAGGTCACCCGCGTCTACCCGCTGAGCGCCATCGTCACCCTGCTGAGCGACAAGGACGCGACCGTGCCGGTACTGAACACCCGCACCCAACAGCGCAGCGCGGCCTTTGGCGGGGTGCTGGCGCAGGGCCAGGGCGCGATGGAGTTGCGCTTCATGGCCGGCAACGCCGATGTCAAGGTCGGTGACGAACTGGTCACAGGCGGCGTCGACGCGGTCTATCCGCCGGCCTTGCCGGTGGCCAGGGTGGTGCAGGTTGACCGCCGCGCCGAGTCGGGCTTTGCCCGGGTGCTGGCCGCGCCGGCAGCGGCCATCGACGGTGCGCGCCACGTGCTGGTGCTGGAGCCGGTGGGGCTGCAGATGCCAGCCCGACCCGAGCCCGACGCCGTGGCACCGGCCAGGCCGCCCAAGTCGGCCCGGCCGGGCAAGGCGGTGGCGCCATGAGCCTGATGCCGCGCGACTCGAACCAGTTGCTGCTGCCGGCCAACCCGTTCTTCATCGGCTTCACGCTGCTGGCGGCGCTGCTGTTGGAGATGGTGCCGCTGGGCCGGCACCCGGCCGCGCCCGATCTGCTGGCGGTGGTGCTGGTGTTCTGGGTGGTCTACCAGCCGCGCCGGGTCGGCGTCGGGCTGGGCTTCGTGTTCGGCCTGCTGGTCGATGTGCACTCGGGCGCGGTACTCGGCCAGCACGCGCTGGCCTACACCGTGCTCAGCTTCTTCGCGCTGGCGGCGCACCGCCGGCTGCTGTGGTTCAGCGTGCCGGAGCAGGCGCTGCAGATCCTGCCGCTGTTTGCCCTGGCCGAGGCGGTCTCGCTGGCCACGCGGATGCTGGTCGGCGGCATGTTCCCGGGCTGGTGGATCGTCGCCGCGCCGCTGTTCGAGGCGCTGCTCTGGGCGCCGGTGGTGTGGCTGCTGCTGGCGCCGCAGCGCCGCGCGCCCGACCCCGACCAGATTCGGCCACTGTGACAAGCCCAGCGACGAGTCACGGGGCCAGCGCCGGGCCGCCCCAAGCGGCCCCGCACCCCCATGGGCGGGTCGGTCGACGTACCTCGGCGACCGGGGGGCACCATTGACTGAGATCGTCAACCTCGAACGCGAGCTGGACCGGTTCCGCCTGCGCCTGTTCGCCGCCGCGCTGTTCGTGCTGCTGGGTTTCGGTCTGATCGCGGCGCGGCTGGTGGTGCTGCAGGTCGTGCGCCACGACGAACTGGCCGAGCAGGCCGAGGCCAACCGCATCACGGTGGTGCCGGTGGTGCCCAACCGCGGCCTGATCACGGACCGCAACGGCACGGTGCTGGCCAGCAACTACTCGGCCTACACGCTGGAGATCACGCCGTCCAAGCTGCAGGGCGAACTTGAGGCGGTGATTGATGCGCTGGCCGGCGTGGTCGAGATCCAGCCGCGCGACCGGCGGCGCTTCAAGCGCCTGCAGGAGGAGAGCAAGAACTTCGAGTCGCTGCCGATCCGCAACAAGCTCAGCGACGAGGAGGTGGCGCGCTTCATGGCCCAGCGCTACCGCTTTGCCGGGGTAGAGGTGCGGGCGCGGCTGTTCCGCCATTACCCGTTCGGCGAGTCGGCCAGCCATGTACTGGGCTACATCGGGCGCATCAACCCCAGCGAAAAGCTGGCGATGGCCGATTGGGACGACGATGCGCAGGCCAACTACAAGGGCACCGACAGCATCGGCAAGCTCGGCCTGGAGCAGAGCTATGAGCGCGAGCTGCACGGCGCCACCGGCTTTGACGAGGTCGAGATCTCGGCCGGTGGGCGGGCGGTGCGGCGATTGCGCAGCCAGAGCGCCACGCCCGGCAACACCCTGGTGCTGGGGCTGGACATGCGCCTGCAGCGGCTGGTCGAGGACCTGTATGGCGAGCGCCGCGGCGCCCTGGTGGCGCTGGATCCGCGCTCGGGCGAGGTGCTGGCCTTCGTCAGCAAGCCGACCTTCGATCCCAACCTGTTCGTTGACGGCATCGACGCCGAGAGCTGGAAGGATCTCAACGAGTCTCTCGACCGGCCGCTGCTGAACCGGGCGCTGCGCGGCACCTACCCGCCCGGCTCGACCTACAAGCCGTTCATGGCGCTGGCGGCGCTGGCGACCGGCAAGCGCACGCCGCAACAATCGATCTCCGATCCGGGCTACTTCTGGTTCGGCAACCACAAGTTCCGCGACGACAAGGAGGGCGGCCATGGCCTGGTCGACATGTACCGCTCGATCGTGCAAAGCTGCGACACCTACTACTACCTGCTGGCCAACGACCTGGGCGTGGACCTGATGGCCCAGCAGATGGCGCCGTTCGGCTTCGGCCAGCTCACCGGGCTGGACTTGAGCGGCGAGGCGCGCGGCATCCTGCCCTCGACCGACTGGAAGCGGCGCAACTACCGCAAGCCCGAACAGCAGCGCTGGTACGCCGGTGAGACCATCTCGCTGGGCATTGGCCAGGGCTACAACAGCTTCACCCTGCTGCAACTCGCCTACGCCACCGCCACCCTGGCCAGCGGCGGCCAGCGCCGGCAGCCGCACCTGGTGCGCGAGGTGGTCGACGTTGTCGCGGGCACGCGCCGGGCGGCGGTGCAGCCGGCCCTGGCCCCTTTGGCGATCAAGCCCGAGCACCTGGCGGTGGTGCGGGCGGCGATGGTTGGCGTGAATGTCGAAGGCACCTCGGCCGCAGCCTTCAAGGGGGCGGGCTACACCTCGGCGGCCAAGACCGGCACGGCGCAGGTGGTGGCGATCAAGCAGGACGAGAAGTACAACGCGAGCCGGACCGCCGAGCGGCTGCGCGACCACGCCCTGTTCATCGCCTACGCGCCGGCCGAGGCGCCCACCATCGCGCTGGCCTTGGTGGTCGAGAACGCCGGCTTTGGCGCCGCCTCGGCCGCGCCCATCGCCCGCCGGGTGTTCGACTACTGGCTGCAGGGCCTGTACCCGGCCGATGAAGATGTTGCGGCGGTGCAGCAGGGCCAGGCCGGGCCGCCGGTCAGGCCGGCGCTGCCGCTGGCCGAGTGGGCGGCCCTGCGCGCTGCGGCGGCATCGGCCGCCACGCCGCCAGGGCTGAGCCTGGCCGCAGCCGCGCCAGCCAGGGTCAGCCGATGAGCGGCGGGTTCGAGCGCCCATCCTTGTGGCAGCGCCTGCGCCCGGTGCTGGCGGTGATGGACGGCCCCTTGCTGGCCGGCGTCGCCCTGCTCTGCGCCATCGGTCTGGCGGTCATGTATTCGGCCGGCCATGACCAGGGCACGCGCTTCGTCGACCATGGCCGCAACATGGGCCTGGCGTTTGTGGTCATGTTCCTGCTGGCCCAGGTGCCGCCGCAGAAGCTGATGCGCGCGGCCGTGCCGCTGTACGCGCTGGGCGTGGCGCTGCTGCTGGCCACGGCGGTGTTCGGCACCACCCGCAAGGGCGCGACCCGCTGGCTCAACCTGGGGCTGGTGATCCAGCCCAGCGAGCTCATGAAGCTGGCCATGCCGCTGATGCTGGCCTGGTGGTTCCAGCGCCGCGAGGGCCAGTTGCGGCTGCTCGACTTCTGCACCGCCGGCTTGTTGTTGGTCGTGCCGGTGGCACTGGTGGTCAAGCAGCCCGACCTGGGCACCGCGATCCTGATCCTGTCGGCCGGGCTCTACGTCATCTTCTTTGCCGGCCTGTCGTGGAAGCTGATCCTGCCGGCGCTGCTGGCGGCGGGCTTGGGCGTCATCGCGGTCGTCGTCAGCGCCGACCAGATCTGCGAGCCCGAGCGCGTCTGGCCGCTGCTGCGCGAGTACCAAAAGCACCGCATCTGCACCCTGCTGGACCCCAGCACCGACCCGCTCGGCAAGGGCTTTCACATCATCCAGGGGATGATCGCCATCGGCTCGGGCGGCGTCACGGGCAAGGGCTTCATGGCCGGCACGCAGACCCATCTGGAGTTCATCCCCGAACGCACCACCGATTTCATCTTTGCCGCATTTGGCGAGGAGTTCGGCCTGCTGGGCGCGCTCACCCTGCTGCTGGCCCTGGCCTTCCTGATCCTGCGTGGCCTGCTGATTGCGGCGCAGGCGCCGACCCTGTTCAGCCGGTTGCTGGCCGGTGCGATCACGCTCGGCTTCTTCACCTACGCCTTCGTCAACATGGGCATGGTCAGCGGCATCCTGCCGGTGGTCGGCATTCCGCTGCCCTTCATCAGCTACGGCGGCACGGCGATGGTGACGCTGGGCGCGGCCCTGGGCATGCTGATGGCGATTTCCCGACACCGCGGTTTGATGCAGCGATGAGCCCGCCCAAGTCGCCAGCGGTAGCGGTCGTCGGGCTGGGCAACATGGGCCTGAACCTGGCGCTGCGGCTGTGTCAGCGCGGCCACCGCCTGCACGTCCACGACCTGCTGCCCGAGCGCATGGCCACAGCCGCCGCTGCCGGGGCGCTGCCCTGCGCCGATGCGGCCGCCGCAGCCCAGGGCTGTGGCCTGGCGATCGTCGTGGTGGTCGATGCGGCGCAGACTGAAGCCGTCTTGTTCGGTCCGCAGGGCATTGCCGCCGGGCTGGCCAGAGGCGGCGACGTGATGCTCTGCCCGACCATCTCCCCCGACGATGTCGAGCGCTTTGCCGCCGGCCTGGCGGCGCGGGGTCTGGGTTGCCTGGACGCGCCCATGTCCGGCGGCCCGGCCCGCGCCCGCGACGGCAGCATGAGCCTGATGCTGGCCGGGCCGCCGGTGCTGCTGCAGCGCCACGCCGGCCTGCTGGCCGACCTGTCCAACCAGCGCCACTGCATCAGCCCGCGCTGCGGCGACGGCGCCCGGACCAAGCTGGTCAACAACCTGCTGGCAGCGCTGAACCTGGCCGGCGCCGCCGAGGCGATCGCGCTGGCGCAGCGGCTGGGCCTGGACGGCGACCGCACGCTGGCCGTGATCGCCCAATCCAGCGGCCAGAGCTGGATTGGCAGCGACCGCATTGGGCGTGCCCTGGCCGGCGACTTTGCGCCGCGCGCACACACCCGATTGCTGGCCAAGGACAGTGCGCTGGCGCTGGCCATGGCAGCAAAGGTAGACGCATCACCGGCACTCGGCGCGCTGGCCGCGGCGCTGTTCCAGCA
Organism: Burkholderiales bacterium; assembly: GCA_025350145.1. Taxonomy (GTDB): domain Bacteria; phylum Pseudomonadota; class Gammaproteobacteria; order Burkholderiales; family Burkholderiaceae_C; genus Pseudaquabacterium. The sequence continues at coordinate 28,425 of JANXYH010000090.1, forward strand.
GGCGTTGGCGGCGGGTTATGGCGACGACGATGACGCCCGTTTGCTCAGCCTGATGCAGACGCGGCTGGCGCCAGACGGCGGCCCTGTCGCGGATGCCGGCGCCAGGCCGGACTGACCCAGCCGCTGCAGCCTGCGGCTCAGCCGTCCGTCAGCCCAGTCTTCAACAGCGCGGCCTCTGCCGCCGTCTTCAACCCAAAGCGCACCGTGAACCGCGCGCCGCAGCCTGTGCCCTGCGCTGCGGCCCAGGACCGCGGGCGTGCGTCCTCGATCGTCAACTCGGCGCCATGCTGTTGCACGATCTCGTTGACGATCGCCAGGCCCAGGCCGGTGCCGTCGACACCGCTGCCAAGCGCACGGTAGAACGGCTGCAGCACCAGTGCCCGCTCGGCTTCGGCGATGCCCGGCCCGGTGTCCTCGACCTGCAGCACCAGCACCTGGCCAAACGGGTCGGCCATGACCCGCGCCGTCACCGTGCCACCGGCAGGCGTGTATTGCAGGCCGTTGTCGACCAGGTTGCGGATCAACTCGCGCACCAGCAGCGGCTGCCCGAGCAGCCGGCCATGCTCGGGCAGGACCAGCGTCCGGCCCTCGTCCGGGCCCTCGTAGCCCAGGTCGATGCGCTTGTCCATCGCCTTGGGCACGAAATCGCGCACCGTCTCGCGCGCCAAGGCGGCCAGATCCACCTCCTGGGGCGGCCGGCGCGCGCTTTCCTTGTCCTCGGCACGGGCCATGGCCAGCAACTGGTTGACCATGTCGGCGGCACGCTGGCTGGCATGGGCAATCTGCTGCAGCGAGCGCTTGAGCGCCTGCGGCTCATGCTGGCCGGCATCGATCTCGCGCTGCGCCAGCTCGGCCTGCATCCGCAAACCGGCCAAGGGGGTCTTGAGCTGGTGCGCGGCGTCGGCCAGGAAATGTTTCTGGCTGCTCATCGAGCGGTCCAGCCGGGCCAGCAGGTCGTTCATCGCCCCCACCAGCGGCGCCACCTCCTCGGGCACGTCGCGCTCGCGCAGCGGCGACAGGTCATGGCTTTCGCGGCGCCGAATGCGCTGCTGCAATTCATTGAGCGGCCTGATGCCGCGGGCCAGCGCCAGCCAGACCAGCAGCACCGCCAGCGGCAGCACAACAAACTGCGGCACGATCACGCCCATGATGATCTCGGTGGCCAACTGCGAGCGCTTCTCCAGCGTCTCGGCCACCTGCACCAGTGTGGACGACTCACCCGCGCGGCCGCTGGCTGGCAGCCACAGGTAGGCGACGCGGACGTTGTCGCCGTGGACCTCGTCGTCGCGGTAGCGCATTTCCTGGCCGGGCACGGTGGCCTCGTCGGGCACCGGCAGATCGCGGTCGCCGGCCACGAATTCGCCGCGCGTGCCCAGCACCTGGAAATAGACCTTGTCAGCATCGTCGGCGCGCAGCACCTCGGCCGCCACATCGGGCAGGCGCAGCCGGGTCAGGCGCCTGGCGTCGGCCGCACCACGCTCGGGCGGCAGCACCTCGACCTGGCGCGCCACGGTCCGGGCCATCTCGGCCAGGTCACGGTCGAACGGCCGGTTGGCGATGTTCTGCGCGACCAGCCAGGTCAGTGCCACGCTCAGCGGCCAGAGCAGCAACAGCGGCGCCAGCATCCAATCGAGGATCTCGCCAAACAGCGAGCGCTGTTCGCGGGCCGGGCTGGCGGCGCCGGATTCCATGGCGGTACGGCCGGGCCGGGCGAGTGATCGACCTAGGCGGCGATCTTTTCCAGGCAATAGCCCAGGCCGCGCACGGTGGCGATGCGAATCGGCCCCTGCTCGATCTTCTTGCGCAGGCGGTGGATGTAGACCTCAATGGCGTTGTTGCTGACCTCCTCGCCCCACTCGCACAGCCGCTCGACCAACTGGTCCTTGCTGACCAGCCGGCCAGCGCGCTGCAACAGCACCTCCAGCAAGCTCAGCTCGCGCGCCGACAGCTCGACCATCTGGTCACTGATATAGGCCACCCGGCCGGTCGAATCGAAGGTCAGCGGTCCGTGCTTGATGAGGCTGCTGGCGCTGCCCAGGCCGCGCCGCGTCAGCGCCCGCACCCGCGCCTCCAGCTCCTGCAACGAGAACGGCTTGGCCATGGTGTCGTCGGCGCCGAGATCCAGCCCCTTGACGCGCTGCTCGACCGAATCGGCCGCCGTCAGGATCAGCACCGGCACGCTGGATCTGCGTCCGCGCAGTTTGCGCAACACCTCGAAGCCGTGCATCTTGGGCAAGCCCAGATCGAGTATCAGCAGGTCGAACTCGTGCGAGGACAGGGCCGCATCGGCCTCGGTGCCGCTGCTGACCTGATCGACCGCGTAGCCCGAGGCCCGCAACGCACGCAGCAGGCCGTCGGCCAGCACTTGGTCATCCTCGGCGATCAGTATGCGCATGTCTGTCTCCAATATTTTCAGGTGGACCGCTGCGCGCGATTTTAGGAGGCCGGGCAGAATCCCGAGCGGCGCGGCATCAGGCCCCCGCCCTGGCGGGGGCACCTGAAAGGCCGCCCCTGCCCTGGCGGGGGCACCGGAAAGGCTGCCCCCAAAAGACTGTACAAATATCCAGTTTCTGCCCTAAACTGCGGCATCAACTGGAGACACCCATGGACGCACCCGTGAAAGCCCTGAACACCGAAAAGGCCAAGGCCTTGCAAGCCGCCCTGTACCAGATCGAAAAGCAGTTCGGCAAGGGTTCGATCATGCGCCTGGGCGATGGCGAGGTGGTCGAAAAGATCGAGGTCGTCTCGACCGGCTCGCTCGGCCTGGACATCGCCCTCGGGGTGGGTGGCCTGCCGCGCGGCCGGGTGGTCGAGATTTACGGGCCGGAGTCGTCGGGCAAGACCACGCTGACGCTGCAAGTGGTGGCACAGATGCAGAAGGTCGGCGGCACCTGCGCCTTCATCGACGCCGAGCATGCGCTGGACACGGGCTATGCGCAAAAGCTCGGCGTCAACCTCCAAGAACTGCTGATCAGCCAGCCCGACACTGGCGAGCAGGCGCTGGAAATCGTCGACGCCCTGGTCCGCTCGGGCTCGGTCGATCTGGTCGTGATCGACTCGGTCGCGGCGCTGACGCCCAAGGCCGAGATCGAAGGCGAAATGGGCGACTCCTTGCCGGGCTTGCAAGCCCGGTTGATGAGCCAGGCGCTGCGCAAACTCACCGGCACGATCAAGAAGACCAACTGCATGGTCGTGTTCATCAACCAGATCCGGATGAAGATCGGCGTGATGTTCGGCAACCCCGAAACCACCACCGGCGGCAACGCGCTGAAGTTCTATGCCTCGGTGCGGCTCGATATTCGCCGCACCGGCAGCATCAAAAGGGGCGAGGAAGTGATAGGCAGCGAGACCAAGGTCAAGGTCGTCAAGAACAAGGTCGCGCCGCCGTTCAAGACCGCCGAGTTCGACATCCTTTACGGCGAAGGCACCAGCCGCGAGGGCGAAATCATCGACCTGGCGTCCAACGCCCGGATCGTCGACAAGTCCGGCGCCTGGTACGCCTACAACGGCGAAAAAATCGGCCAGGGCAAGGACAACGCCCGCGAGTACCTGCGCGAGAACCCCGAGATCGCGCTGGAGATCGAAAACAAGGTGCGTGAGGCGCTCGGCGTGCCTCTGCAGGCTGGTCCGGCTGCGGCTGCGGCCTGACCACAACGCCTGGGCGCCGTCGCGCAGTCGTGGCGAACCCGCTGCGCCCGGCTTCGCTCAAGGTGCGGGCGCTGCAGTGGCTGGCCCAGCGCGAGCACAGCCCGCAGGAGTTGCGCCTCAAGCTGCTGCGCGCGGCTGCCGGCCGAAGGCCAAGCGGCGGCGCGGCGGCCAGCGCCGCGCCTGAGGAGGCCTGCGGCAACGCCAGCGCCACCACGGCAGTCGAGGTCGACGCCCTGCTCGACTGGCTCGCCACCCGCGGCCACCTGTCGGCACAGCGCTTCGTCGACAGCCGCATCCACAGCCGCCAATCACGCTTTGGCAACCAGCGCATCCGTCAAGAGTTGCGCCAGCATGGTCTGGCACCAGACGCTGCGGCCCAAGCGGCGCTAGGCGACAGCGAGTCGGCACGCGCTCGCGAGGTATGGCAGCGCAAATATGGCGTACCGGCCAGAGATGCGGCGGGCCGGGTAAGGCAAATGCGATTCCTGGCCGGACGTGGCTTCTCCGCTGAAGTGGTGCGCCAGGTGCTGCGTCAAGTGGTGCGTGACCACGCCGTGGCCGCAGCCGGCGAAGGCAGTGGCAGTTTGGGTGGCGGCAGCGACGAAGACAGCGACTGACCCCCGCCAGAACGGCCGACCGGCGCAGTCTGGCGGCCGTCACAGCGCAAGCTTGGCGTCAATTTGCCGCAGCGCAGCATGCTAAATTCCGCCCGCCCTGCACACCCGGGATTGACAATGCCGCGACGGCATTGCTGCTGCCAGGCCAGGGCGGGTGACGTGGCCGCTGCCGGCGCGTCACCATTTTTTCACCGTCCAGGCCCGCCGCTGTCGCGCCCGGCCAGCCCCTTTTTCGTACCCGCTGCGAGCCACGATGAAGATCCACGAATACCAGGGCAAAGAAATCCTGCGCCAGTTTGGCGTGCCGGTGCCGCGTGGCTACCCGGCCTTTACCGTGCAGGAAGCGATCGAGGCAGCGCAAAAGCTCGGTGGCAACGTCTGGGTGGTCAAGGCCCAGATCCATGCCGGCGGTCGAGGCAAGGGTGGCGGCGTCAAGCTCGCGCGCTCGCTGGATGAGGTCAAGGCACTGGCCGGCCAGATCCTGGGGATGCAACTGGTCACGCACCAGACCGGGCCGGCCGGGCAGAAGGTGCGCCGCCTGCTGATCGAAGAGGGCGCCGATATCCGCAAGGAGTACTACGTCGCCGCGCTGACCGACCGCGCCACCCAAACCGTGGCGCTGATGGCCAGCAGCGAGGGCGGCATGGACATCGAGGCGGTGGCCCACGACACCCCGGAGAAGATCATCAAGGTGTTTGTCGATCCCCTGGTCGGCCTGAGCCCAGCGCAGGCCCAGACCCTGGCTCAGGGCATCGGAGTTCCGCTGGCCAGCCAGGCACAGGCGATGGACGTCTTGGCCAAGCTCTACCAAACCTACATGGCCACCGACGCCAGCCTGGCCGAAATCAATCCGCTGGTCCTCGAAGGCTCGGGTGGCATCAAGGCGCTGGACGCGAAATTCAACTTCGACAGCAACGCCCTGTTCCGCCACCCCGAGATCGTCGCTTGCCGCGACCTCGACGAGGAGGATGCGGCCGAGATCGAGGCCAGCAAGTACGACCTGGCCTACATCAGCCTGGACGGCAACATCGGCTGCCTGGTCAATGGCGCCGGCCTGGCGATGGCGACCATGGACACGATCAAACTGTTCGGTGGCGAGCCGGCCAACTTCCTCGATGTCGGTGGTGGCGCCACCGCCGAGAAAGTGACCGAGGCGTTCAAGATCATGCTCAAGAACGACAAGGTGCAGGGCATCCTGGTCAACATCTTCGGCGGCATCATGAAGTGCGACACCATCGCCGAGGGCGTTATCGCGGCCTGCAGGGCGGTCAACCTGTCGGTGCCCTTGGTGGTGCGCATGAAGGGCACCAACGAGGAGATCGGCAAGAAGTTGCTCGCCGAATCCGGCCTGCCCATCATCGCCGCCGACACGATGGCCGAAGCGGCCGCCAAAATCGTCGCCGCCGTGGCCTGAGAACAAAAAGCCTACCCCCACCATGTCCATTTTCATCAACCAAGACACCCGGGTCATCACCCAGGGCATCACCGGCAAGACCGGGCAATTCCACACCCGGAGTTGCCAGGCCTATGCCAACGGCAAGAACTGCTTCGTCGCCGGCGTCAACCCGAAGAAGGCGGGTGAATCCTTCGAAGGCATTCCGATCTTTGCCAGCGTCAAAGCTGCGGCCGCCAGCACCGGCGCCACGGTCAGCGTGATTTATGTGCCGCCAGCAGGGGCGGCGGCGGCGATCTGGGAGGCGGTCGAGGCCGACCTGGATCTGGCGATCTGCATCACCGAGGGCATCCCGGTGCGCGACATGCTGGAGATCAAGAACCGGATGAAGGCCAAGGAGGCCGCTGGCGGCAAGAAGACCCTGCTGCTGGGCCCTAATTGCCCCGGCCTGATCACGCCCGACGAGATCAAGATCGGCATCATGCCCGGCCATATCCACCGCAAAGGTCGGATCGGCGTGGTCAGCCGCTCGGGCACCTTGACCTACGAGGCGGTGGCGCAACTGACCGAGATCGGTTTGGGCCAAAGCAGCGCAGTGGGGATCGGCGGCGACCCGATCAACGGCCTGAAGCATGTCGACGTGATGCGCGCCTTCAACGATGACCCGGACACCGACGCGGTGATCATGATCGGAGAAATCGGCGGCCCGGACGAGGCCGAGGCCGCGCGCTGGTGCAAGCTCAACATGAAGAAGCCCATCGTCGGCTTCATCGCCGGTGTCACCGCGCCGGCCGGCAAGCGCATGGGCCATGCTGGCGCCTTGATTTCCGGTGGCGCCGACACCGCCGAGGCCAAGCTGGCGGTGATGGAGGAGTGCGGCTTCACGGTCACCCGTAACCCGAGCGAGATGGCCAAGCTGTTGAAGGGCCTGCTCTGACCGACAGTCACAAGCCCGTGACCAGCCCGCGCCAGCCCGTGACCATCTCGCGATTGCAGGCGTACCCGCAGCGGGCTTGGCTGCGGTTCATCCCCGGCGCAGACTCGACTGCGAGCAGATAGCCGGCCAACCTGGCCCCCAGCGGCCGTGAGCGGAGCGACGCATGGAAATCACCACCGCAGCATTCTGGGCCGCCCTCGGTTCCATCATTCTCGCCAACATCCTGCTGTCGGGCGACAACGCCGTGGTCATCGCCATGGCGGCGCGAACGCTGCCGGCGCATCAGCAGAAGAAGACGATCGTCTGGGGCAGCGCGGCGGCGATCGTCTTGCGGGTGGTGCTGACACTGGTGGCGGTCGAACTGCTGAAATGGCCTTTCCTGAAGATCGTCGGCGGCCTGCTCCTGTTCTACATCGGGGTCACGCTGTTGCTGGGCGACGATGACGACGACGGCGCGACCGAATCTGAACGTGCAGCGGGCCACCTGCTGACCGCTATCCGCACCATCCTGATTGCCGACCTGGTGATGAGCCTGGACAACGTCATTGCCGTGGCCGCCGCCGCCAAGGGCGACACCCTGTTGCTGATCTTGGGCCTGGCGATCAGCATCCCGTTGATCATTTTCGGCAGCACCTTGCTGCTCAAGGTGATGGACCGCTTTCCGATCATCATCACGGCCGGCGCGGCGCTGCTCGGCTACTTGGCCGGCGAGATGCTGCTCACCGACCCTGCAGTGGCTCAGCGCTTTGGCGCACCTGCGCAGTCCCTGGTCGCCGCCGCCGGGGCCGCCTGCGCCGTCTTGGTCGTGGCCGTGGGCCTGGGCGTGAAGCGGCGCCGGGCCGCCAGGCCGTCGACCGCCTGAGATGCCCGCAGGCCAGCCTCTGGGTGGACGCTTCCAGTTGGGCCGGTTGATCACCCGGTCCAGCACCGCCTGGCTGCATGTCGGGACCGACCTGCAGACGCAACACGAGGTGGTGCTCAAGCAATTGATCGTTCCGCCCGATCTGGCGCCCAGGATGGCGTCGCAATGGCTGGCCCACACCCGGCGCGAGGCTGACGCAGCGCGACGCCTGCACCACCCCGACATCGTCGCCCTGGTGGCTGCGGACCTCGATGCGCGACCGCCATGGCTGGCGATGGAGCGGGTTCGGGCCCCAGACCTGACGCCGCATTTGAGCGCAGACCGTCGATTGCCTGCTGCGCAGGTAATGCAGATTGGCCGCCGCCTGGCTGCTGCCCTGGCCCATGCCCATGGGCAAGGCGTGGTCCACCGCGACCTGAAGCCAGCCAATGTGTTGGTGGACTTGGCCAGCGACATCGTCAAGCTCGCCGACTTCGGCATTGCCCGCATCGACGACGGCATAGCCAGCGGTACCGGGATGACCCTGGGCACGCCAGCCTACATGGCGCCCGAACTGTTGCGCGGTGACAGTGCGACACCGGCCAGCGACAGCTACGCGCTGGGCGTGATGCTCTATGAGCTGCTGACGCTGCGTCGCCCCCACGAAGCCCCCACCTTGGGCGCATTGCTTCGGGCCGTATCCGCGCAGGCGCCGATTGCCTTGGCCGTGCTGCGGCCCGACTTGCTTGCAACCAGCGCCGCGGCCATCGACCACTTGCTCAAGCCCGCTGCCGCCCACCGCCCTGCCGACCTGCTGGCATGGGCGCAGCGGCTGACGATCACGTGAACGACGTTACGTTTCCCCTGCCAAACTCAGCCCAATCTGGCGCATTCCCCCCCGGTGTAGGGAGGCATCCGTGTGACAGAACCAAGGCACAATCGAATGCCTTGAGACCCGCCGCAATGGGTATCGGCCAACCGACCGCGCTGCGCCCACCAATGTCTTGACGCCCGCTGCCTGACTTCGCATGAGCATCGAGTTCTATTACGCCCTCGACACCGGCCGAGCCCGCTCCAACAACGAGGACTCGGTGGCGGTTGACGAAGCGCATGGTCTGGCCGTGCTGGCCGACGGCATGGGCGGCTACAACGCCGGCGAAGTGGCCAGCCAAATGGCGACCTCGTTCATCAGCGCCGAGATGGGCCGCTGGCTTGAGCTGGCGGCCGAAAAGGCCACCGACGCCGAACTGCGCCGTGCCTTCGACATCTGCGTGGACAACGCCAACCACGCGATTTTCGACGCCGCCAACTCCAACCCGCAATACGCTGGCATGGGCACGACCTTGGTGCTGGCCCATGTGCGCGGCAGTGAGTTGCGCGTCGGCCATATCGGCGATTCGCGCGCCTACCGCTGGCGCGACAACGCGCTCAGCCAGATCACCCGCGACCACTCGCTGTTGCAGGAGCAGATCGATGCTGGCCTGATCACGCCCGAGCAGGCCGCATACTCGGCCAACAAGAATCTGGTCACGCGGGCAGTCGGCGTCGAGGATCATGTGCAGTTGGAGACCCATCTGCACGACCTGCACCCCGGCGACGTGGTGCTGATGTGCTCTGATGGCTTGACGGACATGCTTCCTGACGCCGTGCTGGCGCGGCTGTTGCAGGCACACGACGCGCTGCCGGCCATCGGCCAAGCCATGATCGCGGCGGCCAACGAGGCCGGCGGAAAAGATAATATTTCGTTGATACTGATACGCATGGCAGGCAGCGGTTCCGGGTCGAGCCGACCCTGGTGGAAATTTGGGCGCTGAACTGGGCGCAGCGGCAGACCGGCGATCGGTGTGGTCATGGCGATAGAGGTACATGGCGGCCAGGGCGACGAATAGGCCGGACGACTGTGAAGGCTGTCAGGACTGTCAGGACTGTCAGAGTGGGCCAAGCTGTTGGCCCTGGTTGGGCCGACGGGCCGCTAGGCCGGTTGGCGAACAGGCCGGGTAGATAACAAGGGTCAAGCATGGGCAAGCTGGTGGTTTCGCTGGATGGCGTGGTAATCAAGGATGTCCAGATCACCAAGGACAAGACCACGCTCGGCCGCCGGCCTTACAACGACATCGTGATCGACAACTTGGCGGTCAGCGGCGAGCACGCGGTCCTGCAAATGGTCGGCAATGACGTCTTCATCGAAGATCTCAACAGCACCAACGGTACCTACATCAACGGCAAGGCGATCAAGAAGCAATTGCTGACCCACAACGACACGGTAGAGATCGGCAAGTACAAGATCAAGTACCTGGTCGAGGACGGCGGCGACTATGAGCGCACGCTGATCATCCGTCCCGGCGCCAACGCGGCCGCGCCCGCGCCGGTCCTCAGCCGCACCTCGGCCATGCCTGGTGCGGCCGGATTGGGTGCCAGCCCGCCACCTTCGATATATTCGCCGCCGCCTGCGCCCAGCATGCCGGCCATGATCCGGGTGCTCAGCGGCGCTGCGGCAGGGCGCGAGGTCAGTCTGACCAAAGTTGTAACCACGGTGGGCAAACCCGGCGTTCAGGTCGCGGCCATCACCAAACGCCCGAGCGGCTATGTGATTGCCCACGTCGAAGGCGCGCTGCGACCGGCTGTCAATGGCGTGTCTTTGGCCACTGACACCGCGCCGCTGAAGAATGGCGACCTGATCGAGCTGGCGGGCACGCAAATGCAATTCATCCAGGCTTAGTTCGCTGGCCACCGTACCGCCTGGCCGCGTCCAGCCTGAGTGAACCCGTGCGCAAAGGCCGGCCCATGGCGTGGTTGCGCGCGATATCGGTGGGACCGATGCGACCAACGCGAAATTTGCGACTTGTGAGGCTTGCGCCGGTCAGCGCGGAGTTGCACCATCCCCAGATCGTCTGCACTGTGCGGCCATGGCCCACCTCCGGCCTGAGTCCTGTCCACCCATGAAAATCCGCGTCCTCGGTTGTTCGGGCTCCATCGCTGCGGGCTGTCGCACAACCGCGTTCCTGCTGGATGACGGGGTGCTGATCGACGCCGGGACGGGTGTCGGCGACCTCAGCCTGGACGAATTGGCGCTTATTGACCACGTTCTCATCAGCCACTCGCACCTGGACCATATCTTGGGCGTGCCGCTGCTGGCAGACAGCGTGATGCGCAGGCGCGTTGGTCGGGCGCCGATCCAGATCCACGCCTTGCCCGAGACCTTGCAAACCTTGCGGCAGCACATCTTCAACAATGCGGTTTGGCCGGACTTCACCCGCCTGCCCTCGCCCGAGCGGCCGATACTCCGGCTCAGTCCATTTGCGGTCGGCCAGGTGCTGTCGTTTGGCGAACACCGGATCGAAGTCTTGCCGGCATCACACACGGTGCCGGCGGTCGGCTTTGCGGTCCTGGCGCCCCGGGGTGCCTGGGTCTTCACCGGCGACACCGGGCCCAACCCCGCGCTCTGGGCCCGATTGGCGCAAATGGATGTGGCCCATCTGGTGATCGAGACCGCGTTCCGCAATGACGAAAAGGCATTGGCGCTGCGCAGCCGGCACCTGCATCCGCTGGCGCTGCGCGACGAACTGGCGCAGCTCAAGCCTGGCGTCAACGTCCTGATCACCCACATCAAGCCGGGTGAACTGGAGACCGTGATGCACGAGATCGCGGCATTGGGCCTGCACCACCGAGTTCAGGCCCTGGTAGCCGGGCAACAAATCGCTCTGGACTGACCAGCGGGCCGCCCTTGCGGCAGCCGAGCGACAACGCCTGTCATGCCCCCGCTGACAAGAATCGTCAGTCTTGCGCCCCCTGGGTGACGCGTTTGGTCCGCAGCGGTGGCGGCGAACGCTCGGTTTGTGCACTTATGCCCCGATTTCGGCCGCCCGCAGGCTTGCCCAGGCTTGGCACGGTCCCTGCATTGTTCTTGTCGTTCGTCCCCAATCCCCCCTTCCGGAGAGTCCCCATGAAACGTGTTCAAAAAGGTTTTACCCTGATCGAACTGATGATCGTCGTGGCGATCATCGGCATATTGGCCGCAGTGGCACTGCCGGCCTACCAGCAGTACACCTTGAAGGCCAAGTTCAGTGAGGTGGTGCTGTCCACGGCATCGGTCAAAACCCAGGTCGAACTCTGCGCCCAGGACCAAAATGGCGTGTCGGGTTGCACCGCCGGCACCAACGGCATTGACCCCAACATTGCCGTCGGCGCCGGCAAGGTGGGAAGCCTGACCACCGCCGCCGGCGTCGTCACTGCGACGGCCATTTCCGGCAGCGGCCTGACTGGCCAGACCTACGTCCTGACGGCCGCCTTCAGCAGCACCACGCTGCAAACGACCTGGACCGTCTCGGGTACCTGCTTGACAGGCTCACCCAAACTCTGCTGAGTTGGGGGCGTCGCTGGCGTGCCCGCCCCGAGTTGGCCTGGGCCGCGTTGTTGAGCGCTTCACGGCCGCGCCGCAGGCGCGGCTTACCTGACCCAAAGCGGGCCTTCTGTGAAGAAGGCCCGCTTCTTTTCTGCCTGGCAGGCCGCACTGCGCGCCCGCTGAGCCTGCCCAGATGCACCGCAACGATCCGATCACCGAGGACAGCCGCCTTGCCGTCTGCATTTTGCTGGTGGGCCTGGGCGTGGCGTGGCTGGGGGCGCTGCTGGGGCTGAATTTCGCGCCCACGGCAACCATCGAACTGGCCCTGAGCCAAGCCAGCGGACTGGCCACCATGATGGGCCTGTACGGCAATGCGCCGGTCTTCGCGGTGATGTTCTGGGCCTCGGCGCCCAGCCTGCGTCAACAACGTGGGGTGCTGGTGGGTTGGGCCCTGACGATGGCGGCGCTGTGCTGGGCGCTGCGCGACCGCCTGCCGCGCAGCCTGGAGGCCACCGGAGATTTCTCCTGGACCTTCTTTCTCGCCGCCGGCTTGGCCATACCGTGCGCGATGGCGCTGCTCTGGCGCGCAGTCCGGCCGCAGGGCCAGGCGCTGGCCCTGCGGCTGCGCTGGCTGCTGGCGTTGGGAGCCCTGTTCTTGCTGGTGCCAGCACCAATCTTGAACCTGAGTGCGACCCTGCATCCCTTGACACTGGACATGCTGGCGCTGCATTTCGACCATCTGGCCGGGCTGGGCCTGACGCCGGCATTGTTCGATCTGGTGCAGCGTGTGCCCTTGCTGCCGCAACTGATGGGCTCGGCCTACGGCATGACCCCGCTGGCGATGTTGGCGGTGGCCTTGCTGCAGTTGCGTGGCAAGCCTGCGCATGTGGCGTCGGCCAGCTTGGCCTGGGTGCTGATGACCGGCTTCGCCACACTGGCCTACCACTGCTTTCCGATCACCGGGCCGACCTACGTCTTTGGTCCCCACCAATTCATCGACGCGCTGCGCCACGCCGCCCAGCAACCGATGCAGCCGACAGCGGTGGCGGGTTATCCGCGCAACGGCATGCCGTCGATGCACTTCGGCTGGATGCTGGCGGCGGCGGTGCTGTGGTGGCAATCCGGTACCCGGCCGTGGTCGCGGGCAGCGCTGTTGGCGATGACGGCGCTGACGGCCTTGGCGACGCTGTACTACGGCGAGCACTACCTGATCGACCTGATCGTGGCGGTGCCCTTTGTCTTGTCCAGCATCGCCCTGGCCAGCACCGGCGTGACCATGGCCAGGCGCTGGCCGGTGGCGGCAGCGGGTTTTGTCTGCTGGCTGGTCTGGGTGCTGTTGCTGCGCACCCAAATGCCGCAGTTCGTGGCCGCGCCCTGGCTGGCCCAGTTGCTGCTGCTGGCCACCGTTGTCGTCGTGCTGGCCCAGATCCTGGGCCTGCGCCGATTCAAGGCGGCAGCCGGCACGGGCTGGGTTGCGCAGCCCCGGGCGCGGCCGATCAAGGCGCCTTTGCAGCGCCGCTTCGGGCTGATGTTCTGGCTCTCCGGTGGCGCCGCACTGGTCTACCAGGTGACCTTTGCCAAGTCGCTGGCGCTGGTCTTTGGCAGCATGGCGACGGCGACCTTGTCGGTACTGGCCACCTTCCTGGGCGGGATGGCGCTGGGCTCGGTAGCCGGCGGCATGCTGGCCCAGCGGCTACGGGCGCCGCTGCGGACCTATGCCGCGGTCGAGTTCGGCATCGGCCTGTACTGCGCGGCAACGCCCTGGCTGTTTGACGCCGTTCAAGGCCTGTACGTCTGGCTGGCGGGTGGCGGTGCAGCCGACGCGCCGACCTTGCTGGCGCTGCGCGTGGCCCTGGGCGCCGCGGTGTTGCTGGTGCCGACGCTGCTGATGGGCACCACCTTGCCGCTGCTGGCGTCGGCGCTGGGGCCGCAGGGCGGCGGCATGGGCCTGCGGGTCAGCGGCCTGTACTTCGCCAACACCGCCGGTGCGGCGGTCGGTGCGGTGTTGGCCGCCTACGTCTTGATGCCGTTGTTGGGCCTACGCGCCACCACCTTGGTCGCTGCGGTGTTGAACCTGAGCGTGGCCTGGTTGGCGATCCAGCCGACGCCGGCCGCGCCGGCCGGCCAAGCCCGCGACCTGGCCCGCGAACAAGCGCCCGCGCCGCAGCACACCTGGCCACGCAGCGCCGGCTGGGCCGGGCTGGCCTCGCTGGGCCTGGTAGGCGTGCTGTCGCTGGGCCTGGAGGTGGTCTATGTGCACCTTCTGGCGATCGTTGCCGGCAACAGTGTCTACGCCTTTGGGCTGATGCTGGCCACGTTCCTGACCGGCCTGGCGATGGGTGGCGCGGCGGCCCGCCGGGTGCTGCTGTCGGCCCGTGGCGACGCGGCGCTGGCCCTGGTCGTGGCACTGGCGGGGCTGGCCATCGCGGTGGCGCTGGGCAGCGGCTTCTGGAACGACATTCCCGGCTACTTCGGCAGCTTTGCCCAGTACCCTTTGGCACGCGGCTTCGGGGCGCGTGAGGCCATCCGTGGCCTGGTCTGCGCCCTGGTCATGGTGCCGCCCACCATCTTCATCGGTGCGGCCTATGTGCTGGCGATGGCCTTGGTCACGGCCAGTGGCTGGCGCTCCAGCACGCTGGCCTTGGGCGCAGGCGCTGCGGTCAACACCCTGGGCAACATCAGCGGCGTGTTGCTGTTCGGCTTCATGCTGCTGCCGCGGCTGGGCGGCATGGCGGCAACCCAGGGCATCGCCGTGTCGGCAGCGCTGCTGGCCCTGCTGGTCTGGCTTTGTGCCGCCCGGCAGTGGCTGCGCAGCGGTGTGGCGCTGTTGGCCATGTGTCTGCTGGCGCTGGGCTATGGCGGCACCCGGCAACTCGACCTGGACCAGCTCAGCTCGGGCGCCAACGTCTACTTTCAGGCCCAGAACTGGGGCCACACCATCGACCATGCAGAAAGCCTGGACGGCGGATTGACCACCGTGGCCCAGCAGCAGACGGCGCAGGGCCCGCTCAAGACCTTGTTGACCAACGGCAAGTTTCAGGGCAATGACGCGGTGCAGGGCGAGATGCCGGCACAGATCGGCTTTGCGATGGCGCCGCTGCTGCACCAGCCTCGGCGCGAAGCCGCCCTGGTGATCGGCTACGGCACCGGCGTGACCTCGCGCGTGCTGCACGATGCCGGCTTTGCGCGGCTGGACATTGCCGAGCTCAGCGCCGATGTGCTGCGCCTGGCCGACCGCCATTTCGCCGCCCAGAACCAGCAGGTGTCGCGCCAACCCGGAGTGCAGGTGCACACCACCGACGGCCGCAACTTCATGCTGCTCAGCCAGCGCCGCTATGACCTCATCAGCATCGAGATCACCTCGATCTGGTTTGCCGGCGCGGCGTCGTTCTACAACCAGGAGTTCTACCGCCTGGCGCGGCAGCGGCTGGCTCCCGGCGGGGTGTTGCAGCAATGGCTGCAGTTGCACCACCTGTCGCGGCTGGACCTGTTGACGGCCCTCAGCACGGTCCGCGCCGAGTTCAGCCAGGTGTCGCTGTATGTGATCGGTGGCCAGGGCATCCTGGTGGCCAGCAACCAGCCTGCGCCGGCCACAGCCGCCAGCCTCCAGGCCCTGCACGACGCGCCCGGACTGGCCAAAGTGCGCCAACTGGCGCAGCGCGAGTTGGACAGTTACGCCGACGACCTGTTGCTCGACACCCAGGGCATAGACCGGTTCATCTTTGACAACGGCGTCGATCGCTCGGCCTGGCTGTCCAGCGACGACAACCTGGCGCTGGAGTACAGCACCCCCAGATCCAATGCCGGGGACAATCCCATCACGGTCGAGGCCAACCTGGCGCTGCTGCGCAAGTACCGCTAGCGCCGGGCGGCAAGTGGCAATTGCGCTCGACCGCCCCGCCCCGTCCCGCCGAACTGCCGACCCGAACGGTGCCCGGCCAGCGCCACCGCCATGAGCCTACCGATGACCCACCCGGCCATGCTGGCCGCGACTGCACTGCTGGCCGGGGCGCTGCCGCCGCTGCTGGCCTACAGCCTGTCGCCCTCGGCGACGATGCTCAACCAATGTGCCGCCGTCGCGCTCTGGGGCTGGTGGGTGGTGGCTGTCGCGCCGCAACAGGCGCGTCGTGCACTGTGCGGTCCTGCCGGCAGCCTGGTGCTGGCCCTGCTGCTGCTGGCTGCGGCGGTGCTGTGGGCGATGGCGGTGGCCCTGCCCAGCTCATTGGGCCTGTCGGCGCTGGGCCTGCTGGCCGGCGCGGTGCTGCTGGTCTGGGCCGGTGCCGACGCCGCCACTAGGCCGGCCGCTGTCCAGCTCTTCGCCTGGTTTGCTGCGGGTCTGCTGCTGGCCGGCCTGCTCTCGGCCGGGGTGGCGCTGGCGCAGGTGTTTGCGCCAGGCTGGGGCGAGGGCGGCCTGATCGCCGTTTCCGGCCTGGCCGGCCGCGCGGTCGGCAACCTGCGCCAGCCCAACCACTTGTGCAGCCTGCTGCAATGGGCGCTGATCGCGCTGGTTCTGCTGGCCGAGTTGCGCTGGCTCAAACCCGCCATGGCCGTGGCAATGGTGGTCCTCTTGGTCTGGGCGGTGGAGCTGACAGCCTCCCGCACCGGCGCTGCCGGCCTGGCTCTGCTGGCGCTGTGGGGGGCGCTGGACCGGCGCTTGTCGCGACACGCCAGGTGGCTGCTGCTGGCCATGCCGGTCGTCTACCTGGTGGCCTTTGGCGCGATGGCCGCCTGGGGCCATTTCGAACACCAGAGCATTGGTGCGGCCGCGCGGCTGCAGGCCGAGTCCAGCGGCATCGACAGCCCCAACACCCGTGGCCGGATCTGGGCCAATGCGCTGGCGCTGGTGGCGCAGCAGCCCTGGCTCGGGGTCGGCTTTGGCGAATTCAATTTCGCCTGGTCACTGACGCCGTTCCCCGGCCGCCCGACCGCGTTCTTCGACCACACCCACAACCTGCCACTGCAGCTCGCGGTCGAACTGGGCTTGCCGCTGGCTGCGCTGGTGCTGGCGCTGTCCAGCGCCGCGCTGTGGCGTGCCTGGCGACGCAGTGGCCAGGCACGCGGCGACACCGCGCTGGCGGCGCGGGCTGCCTGCATGCTGGTGGCGACGATAGGCCTGCACAGCATGGTCGAGTACCCGCTGTGGTACGCCTATTTCCTCTTGCCGGCGGCGTTTGCCTGGGGCTTTGCGCTGGGTGTTCCGGGCGCGGCGGGCCCGGCTATAACCCAGCCCGGCCCAGGCTGGACGGGCGTGGCGGCGGGCATCCTGCTGGCCGCGGGCGGGGTGTTCGCGGTCATCGACTACCACCGGGTGGTGGTGATTTTTGCCCCGGCCGACGACAGCGCGCCGCTGGCCGAACGGATCGCACTGGGCCAACGCAGCCCGCTGTTTGCCCACCACGCCGACTATGCCGCCGCCACCAGCGGCGAGCCCGGCGCGGCGGCGGCGCTGGGCTTTGAGCGGGCCACGCACAGCCTGCTCGACACCCGCTTGATGGTGGCCTGGTCCCGACACCTGGCCGCCAGCGGCGAGTTGGGCCTGGCGCAAGCGCTGGCCGACCGCTTGCGCGAGTTCCGCAACCGCGATGCGGACAGCTTCTTTGCCGAGTGCGCAGCCGGCGCAGCGCAGCCGCCTTTCCAGTGCCAGCTGGCAGCGTCAGCCCACGGCTGGCGCGAGTACCTGGCCGCCGCGCGCAGGCGCTGACGCTGAGCCGAGCCAGGCCGAGCCGACGCGCTCAGCCCGCCAGCGCCGCCGTGCTGTCGGCCTGCCAGTGCCCGGATTTGCCGCCGCGCTTTTCCAGCAGCCGGATGTCGCCCATCACCATGCCGCGATCGACCGCCTTGCACATGTCGTAGATCGTCAGCAAGCCCACCTGGACGGCGGTCAGGGCTTCCATTTCGACCCCGGTCCGGCCGACGGTCTCGGCCTGCACCAGGCAATGCACGGCGCAGGCCTCGGCGTCGGGGCTGAAATCCACCGTCACCCGGGTCAGCGGCAGCGGGTGGCACAGCGGGATCAGCTCGGCGGTGCGCTTGGCGGCCTGGATGGCGGCGATCCGGGCGATGCCGATCACATCGCCCTTGCTGGCGTTGCCGCGCAAGATCAGCGCCAGCGTCTCGGGCTGCATGCGGATCGTGCCGCTGGCGCGGGCGACGCGGTGGCTCTCAGACTTGGCCGCGACATCGACCATGTGGGCCAGGCCCTGGGCATCAAAGTGGGTCAATGGCGAGGTCATGGCAGGGCGCAACGCGGCGGAAACAAGGCGATGGGATGATAGGCGATGCCCTTTGCAACGCCCGCGCCGAAGTCCGCCCGGCTGACCGCCGCCACCCGCCTGGCAGTTCTGTTGGCTGCGGTCCTGGCCTGCGGCTCGTTCGCCCTGGCGCAGGGGGCAGCCTCGACGTCGGCAGGTGTCGCACCGCCGTTGCGACTGCCGTCGCTGGGCGAGTCGGCGTCCGACGAATTCAACCTGAGCGCCGAGAAGCGCCTGGGCGAACAGATCATGCGCGACATCCGGCGCGACCCTGACTACCTCGACGACCCCCGGCTGCAGGACGAACTGCTGTTGATCTGGCAGCCGCTGGTGGCGGCCGCGCGGGCCCGTGGCGACATCGGCAGCGACACCGAGCGGCTGTTCCCCTACGAAGCCTTCTTGGTCCGCGACCGCAGCGTCAACGCCTTTGCGCTGCCCGGCGGCTATGTCGGCATCCACCTGGGGCTGATCGCGATGACCGCCAGCCGCGACGAACTGGCCTCGGTGCTGGCCCATGAGCTCTCGCACATCACCCAGCGCCATATCGCCCGCAGCATCGCCGCGTCCAGCCGCAGCTCGACGCTGGGCATGGCCGGCATGATCCTGGGCCTGCTGGCGGCCAGCCGCAGCGGCAATGCCGATGTGGCCAACGCCGCCATCATGGGCGGCCAGGCGGCGATGGTCCAGGCCCAGCTCAATTTCTCGCGCGACATGGAGCGCGAGGCCGACCGCAACGGTTTCGCGCTGATGGGCCAGGCCGGGTTTGCGCCGGCCGGCATGGCGGCGATGTTCGACCGGCTCGACCAGGCCAACCGGCTCAACGACAACAACGGCTTTCCCTACCTGCGCAGCCACCCGCTGACGACCGAACGCATCGGCGAGGCGCGCCAACGGGTCGGCCTGGCCGGTGCGCCGATTGCGCCGGTTGCGCCGGTTGCGCCCGACACCAGCCCGGCAGGCACCGCCTCGCGCCCGGCCATGCTGCTGCCACCGACCCTTGGCCACGCCCTGATGCAGGCCCGCGCCAAGGTGTTGATGGACAACAGCGTCAGCGCCTGGCGGCGGCTGCAAGAGATTGACCTCGGCGAGGCCAGCGAGGCGCTGCCCGTCGGTGGGGCGGCCCAGGCCAGCAGCGTGGCTGCGCTCTACGGCAGTGCCATGGCATCAATGCAGTTGCGCGACTTCGGGCGCGCCGAGCGGACGCTGGCGCGGGCCGACGCCAGTCTGCAGCGCCTGCGCGGCGGCGCCAGCCCGGCGCCCTACCCGTTCAGCGCGACCGATCTGGGGCGCGCCGGGCAACAGTTGACCGAGCTGCGAGTGCAACTGGCTCTGGCCGGCGGCGAGCCCGCCCGGGCGCAGCAGTTGTTGGCGGCCGTGACGCCTGACGGCTCGCGCAGCGACCTGCACCTGCGCGCCGAAGTGGCATTGGCTGCCGGCCAAGCCGCAGCGCTGCGTGAATGCAGCCAGTCGCTGCAGACCTGGGTGACCGAGCACCCGCGTGACAGCAGCGGCTGGCTGCTGCTGTCGCGCTGCGCCGGCCGCCAAGGCCAGCCGCTGCGCGCTTTGCGCGCCGAGGCCGAATCTCAGGCCGCCCTGGACAACCTGGCCGGGGCGATCGACCGCCTGCGGGCTGGCCAGCAACTGGCCCGCCGCAGCGGTGCCAACGGCGACTTCATCGAAGCCTCGGTGATCGACTCGCGGCTGCGCGCGCTGCAATCGCAGCGCCGCCAACTGCAGGACGAGGCCAATCCACGACGCGGCTCCAGCCCGGCGCCAGAGCCACAGTGGCGCAGCCGAAGCTGAAGGCGCGTCGCCTGGCCCAAGCTCAGGCCGCAGCGCCGCCGAACAGGCGCTCCATCGCCACGTCAATGACCATCCCGCACAGGCTGTAGATCACCGAGCCGATCACCGCCGCGCCGAAGCCGGCGACATTGAAGCCGTCGAGCACGCCGGCCGCGGCCCAGAACATCAGCGCGTTGATGACCAACAGGAACAGGCCCAGCGTGACCACCGTCACCGGCAAGGTCAGGATCACCAGCAGCGGCCGCACCAAGGTGTTGAACAGACCCAGCACCAGCGCCGCCACCAGGGCAGAACGAAAGTCCGCCACCGTGACCCCGGGGTAGAGATTGGCGACCAGCAACAGCGCTGCGGCCAGCAGCATCCAGCGCACGATGAGTTTCATGGCGCCGAGCATAGCGCGCAGCAGCGGCTGGGATGGCCGCTGCGCGGTCAGTCGCCGCGGCGCCAGAAGTGCGAATTGGCCAGGTCAGAAAGCGTGTCTTGCGAGGGAAAACCGCTTCTCAGGCCCGATCTCAGGCATTACCATTGCGGCCGCGAAGGGCGGGGTGTTGAGGCCATCGGGCATGCCGGATGGCGGCTCGACTTCAGACCCCTCGTTGGCGCACTAGACACACCCACACACCACACGACGGAGATCACTGAACATGGCAACTGCGAAGAAGGCTCCCGCCAAGAAGGCGGCACCGGCCAAAAAGGCCGCCCCAGCCAAGAAGGCGGCACCGGCCAAGAAGGCGGCAGCGGCTGCGCCCCAGGCAGCGGCCAACCCCGCCGCTAAACCGGCTGCCAAACCAGCCGCCAAACCGGCCGCAGCCAAGAAGCGCACCCCCAATGCCGCCTTCCTCAAGCCCATGACGCCCAGCGCCGCCCTGGCAGCGATCATCGGCGACAAGGCCTTGCCGCGCACCGAGGTGACGAAGAAGGTCTGGGAATACATCAAGAAGAACGGCCTGCAGGACAAGGTCAAGCGCACCCTGATCAATGCCGACGCCAAGCTCAAGGAAGTGGTCAAAGCGGCGCAGGTCACGATGTTCGAGTTGACCAAACTGGTCAACGCCCACCTGAAGTAAGCCCTTCACGCCGTGCCATCACCGATGGCACGGCAGTGCGCAATCAAAAAAAAGCCGGCGCGATGCCGGCTTTTTCATGCCCGCAGGCGTCTGACCTCAACCCTGGGCCAGGCGGCGCTCGACAAAGTCCAGGCGGTCCTGGCCCCAGAACAACTCGTCGCCAATCACGTAGCTCGGTGCGCCGAACACGCCGGCAGCCATGGCCTGGGCAGTGGCGGCCTCGTAGCGCTCATGGGCGGCCTGCGAGTGGGCGTCCTCGAGACGGCGCGCCGGCAGGCCCTGTTCGGCCAAGAGTGCCGACAGCACCGCCTCGTCGGCGATGTTGCGCTGCTCGGCCCAGACCGCGCGCAACACCGCCCCGCTGATCGCCATCGCCGCCTCGGCACCGTCACGCGTCGCCACCGCCAGGATCAGCTTGGCGGCGTCGTCACCGGCCACCGGAAAGTACTGCGGCTCCAGGTGCAGCGGGGCGTTCAGGTGGGCGCTGAAACGGCGCAACTCCTGCAACCGGTAGGCCAGGCGCTGCGGCGCCCGCTTGGCCAGGGGCAGCCCGCCGGAGCTCGGAAACACCCTGCCGCCCAGGTCGATCGGCAGCACTGCGATCTCGGCCTCGGCCGCACGCGCCATGCGCCAGAAGCGCTGGTGCCCAAGGTAGGCCCAAGGCGACTGGGGGGCAAAGTAGTAGTCAACGGCAATGCTCATGGACGGCTCCGGCAAGACAGGGCGGGGCGAGTGTAGGGGGCAAGGCTGAGACCAAGTACAGCCGGCCAGCCGCCCTGGCCCAGTCGCTACCGGGCGCTAAACTGAACCCGACCCAGCGGCGCCAACATGACTGCGGGCACAGCACTGGAGCGAGACCATGGAACCCCTGAACAGGCATCGCGACCCCGCAGCCAAGCCTGCGCCGCCGATGGTGGCGCGCGTCGCATCGTCCTGCCTTGCCCTGGCGCTGTGGCTGGCTGCAGCCGAGGTCGCGGTCGCTGCGGACGCATCCGACCCGTCGCGCTGGCCGGCGACCGTCAGCCAGGCCGTGGCCATGGTCGTGGCCCGGCTCACGCCCAGCCAGCAGTCGATCGTGCGCGGAACCAGCAAAGACAACCTGTTCATGCTCGAGGGCGAATGGGGCGAGGACATCAAGGCCCGGCTGGGTCTGGAGCAGGGCAACCGAGCACTGCTGCTGGCCGCCTGCGACAAACCCTGCAATGCCGAGCAGGCGACCAAGGTTCTGATCGAGGCCGCCTGGGAGGCGTTGCGGCGCTGACTTGCAGGATGCGGTGGGACACACCCCGCATCATGGAAGGCTTGTAGATCAAATCGAGGCAATGCCCGGACGGAGGCCACGCCGTCGGGGGCTGCAGCCCGGAGGCCTCGGCGGGGCGACCAAGACGCCCGCCTGTCAACCTGTCAGCTTTGGGCGACAGTTACGGTGGCGGCCTTCGGCCTTTGGCAGCGGTTCTGGTCAACCCGCTACGTCCGGGGCGCTTTTGCGGCTCAGCGCTCTCGTCCTCGGCAGGGACATCCACACTTTCCAGAGCCGACAGGATTCGAAGCGCGAAAGCGCAGCCGCGCTTGCGGTCATCTGGCGTCAACCTCGACATGGCCGGGGCCAGGGCGGAGTGATCGGCGAGATACCCGACCGCCTCTTCAACGACATGCAAGCCCCTTTTGGTCAGGTGCACCAAGAATCCACCGCTGTGGCCCGGGTCCGGTAGGCGCTCTGCGAACCCCGCTTCGACGAGCCGATCGACCTTCTTGGTGATTGCGCCCGAAGTGACCAACAGTGCGCGATAGAGGTCCGTCGGTCGCTTGACGTAGGGAGGGCCGCTGCGTCGCAGCGCCAGCATCACCCGCATGTCGCCGCCGTTGATGCCGTACGCCTTCTGGCAGTGCCGGTCATAGGCGCGGTCCACCAGCGTGCCCAGGCGCATGAAATAGATCGCGAGCAGGAAGTTCTGCAGATCGAGGTCGGTCCGCTCTCGCTGCCATTGAATGCTGATCAGTTCACTCAAGCTGGGTCCAGTGCCGCTTGTCTGGCTCGCTTCGTCCTGCTGCCCAAGATCACGACGTGCGTTGGCCCGATTGCTGTTTTTTTGCTCTTCCATAGAACTCGATCTCCTTCAGCTCAATCATCTTAGAGGCTGGCCGCGGCTCATGACGACCGCACAGCGCCAATGAATTGAGGGTTTTCCTCATATGATTTGAATGCTGCCTCATGTATCTTCCATGGAAGACGATATGGATCAAGACTCAACTCGCGGGTTCGATCTAGGCGATCCCGCTCTCTTCCCAAGGTGACCTCCCATGACACTGTCCGTCGCTCGCCTGCTGACAGGCTTGACCGCTGCATGCGTTCTCATCACCGCCCCAGTTGGGGCATCCGCACAGGAAACGGTGAAGATCGGTTTCGTCGGTCCTTACACCGGGCCCTTTGCGGTAGCGGGGCAGTCTTTTCGCCAGGGTATCGAGGCCTACATGGCGCTCAACGGCGACAAGGCGGGCGGCGTCAAGGTCGAGGTCATCCACCGCGACAGTGCCGGTGCCGATCCGACGCTGGCCAAGCGTCTGGCCGAGGAACTGGTGGTCAAGGACAAGGTCGCCATGCTCGGCGGCTTCTACCTGAGTCCTGAAGTGGCCGCTACCGCGCCCGTGGCCAATGCCGCGAAGGTGCCGCTGTTCATTGTCAACGCCGCCACACCGGCCTTGATGAAGATGTCGCCGTACTTCGTGCGCATGGGCCAGGCCATCAACCAGCCGGCTGAACTGGCCGCCACCTATGCCAGGCAGCAGGGAAAGTCGCGCGGCTATGTCGCCGTGGCCGACTACGGGCCCGGGCATCTGGTCGAAGAAGCCTTCACGGCCAAGTTCACGGCCGAAGGCGGGCAGATGATCGGCAACGTGCGTATCCCGCTCAACACCGCAGACTTTGCGCCGTTGGCGGAACGGATCGCCAATGCCAACCCCGACGTGCTGCAGATTTTCCTGCCGCCGGGGGCCGCATCGGTGGGCTTTAACAAAGCGCTGGCGGCGCGGGGCCTGACGCAGAAGGTGCTGATCATCGGCCAGGGCGAAGCGGAGGACAGCGACCTGCCGATGTTCGACGATTCGATCGTCGGCTTCAAGTCGATCATCTACATAGATGCCAACGCCAAGAACGCCGAGAACACGGCCTTCGCAAACTGGCTGGTCAAGAACGTGGGCCCCACCGCCCGGCCGAATTCCTTCAGCATCGGCGCCTTTGATGCGATGCACCTGGCCTACAAGATGCTCGCCGAGCAAGCCGGCAAGCCCTTTGACGGCACGCTCGCGTTGAAGTCGTTGCCCGGCTACACCTTCAAGAGCCCTCGCGGCCCGGTGACGATCGACCCGGCGACCCGGGAGCTGGTGCAGAACTTCTACCTGCGCGAGGTGGTCAAGGGTGCCGATGGCGTGAAGCGCAATCAGGTCATCAAGATCTGGGAGCAGGTCAAGCCCACGCCGCTCAAGGGATGAGGCCTAGCGGCGATCCCTCGTCGCCGCCTGACGGCCGAAACGGCGGCACCTGCCCGTGAGTTCCGCTGCCTTCATCCTGCTGTACGGCCTGTCGTACGGCTTGGTCCTGTGCCTGATCGCGCTCGGCCTGGTTGTGACGATGGGCCTGATGCGGGTCATCAACCTCGCCCACGGCGCCTTCGCTGCCATCGGCGGCTACCTCGCGATCAGCCTGATGCAACAGCAGGGCTGGCCCTACGCGCTGGCGGTGCCGGCGGCCGTGCTGGCGGTGGCCGTGTTCGGCGTCGTCGCCGAGCGCCTGCTCTACGTCCACCTCTACAAGCGCAGCGACCTCGACCAGGTGCTCGTCACCATCGGCTTCAACTTTGTCGTGATTGCACTGTTGACCATGCTGTTCGGCCCCAACATCGTGCGCATCGAGCTGCCCGGCTATCTGAAGGGCAACCTCGACCTCGGCATCCGGGAGTTCGAGACCTACCGCGTGGTGTCCGCCGCGATCTGTCTGGCCGTCATCGGCGCGCTCTGGTGGGTGTTCGAGCGCACCAGCACCGGCGCCCGCCTTCGCGCTGCGGTAGACAACCGCGGCATGGCGCAGGCCATGGGCATGAATGTGCCCTTGCTGTTTTCCGCCACCTTCGCGCTGGGTTGCGGCCTGGCCGCGCTGGGCGGGATTCTCGCGGCGCCCATGCTGCCGATCGAGCCGATGTGGCCGCTCAAGTACCTGGTGCTGGTCATCGTGGCTCTCGCGGGGCACGGTCAGGTGACCGCGTCGGTGGTGGTTGCGGTCATCGTCGGTCTGGTCGAGACCGCCGGCCGCTATCTGTTCCCCCAGTCCGGTGGCTTCCTGATCTACCTGCTGCTCATCGGCCTGATGGTGTGGCGGCCCGACGGCCTGCTCGCGCGACGCCGGACGACCTGAAGCCATGACTTCGCTCCCGCCCGATTCCATCCTCAATCGGCACCGTTGGCGTGTTGGCGAGTTTGTGTGGCTCGCCGCCGCAGTGGCTTGCTATTTCCTGTTCCCGCAATACCTGACGCTCGGCACCTCGGTGCTTGTGATGGTGCTGCTGGTGCTCTCCTACGACCTGCTGCTGGGATTCTCCGGCGTGCTCTCCTTCGGGCACGCCGTGTTCTTCGGTCTTGGCGCCTTCACCGCCGGCTGGCTGTCGCTTGCCGGCTGGGCCGAACCGATCAGTGTCGTGCTGGTTGCGGGAGTTGTCGCGGCTGTTCTGGCTGCCCTGGTGGGGCCCTTTCTCCTGCGACTCACCGGCCTGCCGCTGCTGATGGTGACCCTGGCGCTCGGCGTGTTGGTGTTCGAGGCCGCCCACAAGGCCACCCGCATCACCGGCGGCGACGACGGCCTGGCCGGCATCCAGTTCGACGCGATCCTCGGGCGCTTCGACTGGGGCCTCGGAGGCAGTACCGCCTATCTTTACGTGCTGGCCTGGCTGGTGCTGCTGTTCGTCCTGCTCAAGCGTGTGGTGGCCTCGCCCTTCGGTGTGATGCTTCAGGGCGTGCGCGAGAACCCGGCGCGCATGCGCCTGATCGGCAACCGGGTGCTGCCGCACTTGACGGTGGCCTACGCGATCAGCGGTGCCGTGGCCGGCATGGCCGGCGCGCTGTTCACGCAGGCCAATGCCTTTGTCGGTCTCGGCGTATTGGCGCTGGACACCTCCGTCGATGTGCTCGTCATGCTGGTGCTGGGCGGTATCGGCAGCCTCTATGGCGCCTTCATCGGTGCGCCGGCCTATATGCTGCTGAAGCACTTCTCTTCGCAGTGGAACCCGTACTACTGGATGTTGATCATCGGCGCGCTGCTCATCGCGGTGGTGCTGTTCGGGCGGGGTGGTTTGCTCGGGCTGGCGCAGACCCTGAGTCGCAAGTTCTTGCGCCGGGGTAACCCATGACTGCCGCAGTCGCCGCTCTGCAGGCCAGCGGCCTGTCCAAGCATTTCGGTGCGCTTCATGTCACGCAGGATGTCAGCTTGACCCTGCCCAGCGGCGCTCGCACGGCACTGATCGGGCCCAACGGCGCCGGCAAGACGACGCTGGTCAACCTGCTGACCGGCGTCTTGCAGGCCGACGCCGGGAAGCTGCGGCTGTTCGGCGAAGAGGTCAGTGCGGCTTCGGCGGCGGTACGAACGCGCAAGGGTCTGGTGCGGACCTTCCAGATATCGAGCCTCTTCGCGCAGCTGACCGTGCTCGAGAACGTCTTCATCGCCGTCACGCAGGCCGCGGGCCGGGGCTTCGACTTCTGGCGTCCGGCTGGCAGACAGCGCGATCTGCTCGAGCGCACCGAGTCACTGCTCGAACAACTCAAGCTGCAGGGCGACATGCACCGCAAGGTGACGGAGATCGCCTACGGCCGCCAGCGGTTGGTGGAAATCGCGATCGCGCTCGCATTGCATCCGAAGGTGTTGCTGCTCGACGAGCCCGCTGCAGGCATCCCGAGCAACGAACTCGACTTGCTGCACGGCGCCATCGACACCCTCCCGCTCGACATCGCCGTGCTGATGATCGAGCACGACATGGAAATGGTGCGCCGCTTCGCATCGGAGGTGGCGGTGATGGTCAACGGGGCGCTGCTGATGTCGGGTAAACCCAAGGACGTGATGTCGCATCCTGAAGTGCAGGCTGTCTACCTGGGCGCCGCCGGCAAGAAGCGCTTCGACGGGAAGGCGGCCAATGCTTGAGACACGCAAGCTCTGCGGTGGCTGGGGCCCGACGCTGGTGGTCGAGGACCTGAGCCTGACGGTCGCCGCCGGCGAGACGGTCGCGATCGTGGGCCGCAACGGCGTCGGCAAGAGCACCTTGCTCGAACTGATCGTCGGCCGCGCGCAGTGGCGCAGCGGTGGCATCCTGCTCAACGGAGGCGACATTGCCGGGCTGGCCACCCACGACCGCGCGCGCCAGGGCCTGGGCTACGTGCCGCAGAGCCGCGAGGTGTTTCCCAGCCTGACCGTGGCCGAGCACCTGCAGGTGGCGGCGCGCCCTGGCGACTGGACCGCTCAGCGCGTGCTCGACCTGTTCCCCCGGCTGGGCGAGCGGATGGCCAGCCATGGCAACCAGCTCTCGGGCGGCGAGCAGCAGATGCTGGCGATCGCCCGCGCGCTTCTGGGCAACCCGCGCGTGCTGCTGATGGACGAGCCCTTCGAGGGCCTGGCGCCCATCATCGTGGAACACCTCGTCAGCAGCATCCGCAAGATCGTCCAGACCAGTTCGCTGGCGCTGCTGCTGGTCGAGCAGCGGGTCGACATTGCGCTGGACCTCTCGCACCGTTGCATCGTCGTGGACCGCGGTCGCACCGTCTTCGAAGGTGCTTCCGACGCGCTGGCGGGCGATGACGAGCGCATCGCGGGCCTGATGGGACTCGGTCACTGAACATGGAAGGCCAAGCAATGAAATTCTCCGGCAAGGTGGCCATCGTCACCGGTGCCCAGACCGGCATCGGGCTGGCCATCGCGCAGCGTCTGGCAGGCGAGGGCGCCGCCATGGTGCTGGCCGACATCGCGGATGCCGCGCCGCAGGCGCGCGAGCTTCAGGCCGGTGGCGCGCGAGCACTGGCACTGAAGGTCGACGTGGCCGACGAAGACTCGGTGCGGGCGATGGTCGAACGCACCGTGACCGAGTTCGGTCGCATCGACATCCTCGTCAACAACGCAGCCATCGCCGCGACCATTCAGTTGCGGCCCTTCGAGGAGATCTCGGTCGCCGAATGGCGGCGCATGCAGGACGTCAACGCGATGGGCCCCTTCCTGTGCACGCGCGCGGTGGCCGCACACATGCGGCGGCAGCAGTCCGGCCGGATCGTCAACATCACTTCGGGTACCGCCTTCAAGGGCGCGCCCTTCATGCTGGACTATGTGGCCAGCAAAGGCGCGCTGATGACGATGACGCGGTCGCTGGCGCACGAACTCGGGCCGGCCTTCATCACCGTCAACGCGGTGTCTCCCGGGTACACGCTGAGCGAAGGGAACCTGGGCAACACCGCCTTTCTCGCGACCTATCGCGAGGCCGCCATTGCCACGCGCGCCTTGCCGCGCGACGGCTGGCCATCGGACATCGTCGGCGCCGTGGCGTTTCTGGCCAGTGACGACGCAGCCTTCATCTCTGGGCAGATCCTCGCCGTCGACGGCGGCTCGGTCTACCACTGAACGAGGTCAGCCCCATGCTGAACAAGGAAGTCAACGAGCGGCTCTGCCGGGTCGGCCCCGAGCAGCCGATGGGGCGCGCGCTGCGCCGTTACTGGCTGCCGGTGCTGCTGTCGTCCGAACTTGAGCCGAATGGCGAGCCCAAGACCGTCGAGTTTTTGGGCGAGCGCTTCGTCGCCTGGCGCGATCAGCAAGGCCGCCTGGGGGTGTTTGCCGAGCACTGTCTGCACCGAGGCACCTCGATGCAGTTGGCCCGCGCCGAAGGCGACGGTCTGCGCTGCGTCTATCACGGCTGGAAGTTCGCCGTCGACGGGCAGGTGCTCGACACGCCCAATGTCGCCGACCCGCAGTTCAAGCACCGCATCAAGGGGCGCGCCCATCCCGTGCGCGAGGCGGGCGGCCTGCTCTGGGCCTACCTGGGCCCGCGCGACCGGGAGCCGGAGTTTCCGCGCTGGCCATGGATGGACCTGCCCGATGCCAACCGGCTGGTGACGCGGCACCTCGAGGAATGCAACTTCGTGCAGGTGATCGAAGGCCTGGTCGATTCTTCGCACCTCGGCCTGCTGCACATGAACGGCCTGCGCCAGGCAGGTGGCACCGATCTCGGCTTCGCGCAGAAGGTCAGCTCGATGCAACACAACCTGGCGCCGAGGCTGGAGGCGGAAGAAGCGCCGTTCGGCTTCTACTACGCTGCACTGCGCGACATCCAGGATGACCAAGGCAGCCGGACCGAGGCCCGGGTGGCGGCGTTCGTCTCGCCGTGCATCGTGCTGAACCCGAACGGCGACATCGCCACCTTCGTCGTTCCGATGTCCGATACCAGGACCGCCTTCATCCATGTGTTTTGGAGCCAGACGCAGCAGCTCAATCGTGACCCGCTGCGCAGCCGGCACCTCGAGTTCATCGGCCTGACGCCGCAGGTGCTCGACGCGTTTGGCCTGACCGAAGACACGCTCGGGCGGGTCGACCGGCCCGGCCCGCACAACAACTTCATGCAGGACCGCCAGGCGATGCGCAGCGGCGAAAGCTGGAGCGGCATGCCGGGTCTGATCGAGG
Source organism: Burkholderiales bacterium (assembly GCA_025350145.1). Lineage (GTDB taxonomy): Bacteria > Pseudomonadota > Gammaproteobacteria > Burkholderiales > Burkholderiaceae_C > Pseudaquabacterium. The sequence goes on from JANXYH010000090.1 coordinate 58,019, forward strand.
AGGACGTAGCGGCTTCGGTGTCTGCCGGTCCGCTGCGTGACCGCGCCAACGAGACGCTTTCGGCGTCCGACATCGGGATTGCGCGGCTGTACCGGGCCTTGCTGTCCTGCGCCGATGTGGTCGAGATGGGCAGCGACCCGCTGGGCATCCGGCGCGGCGTCGATTGGTCGCAGGTGGCCGGCACGAACGCCGTGCTCGGCGCCCGTCGATGGCAGGACCTGCTGCCCCAGCGAACCTCCGAGAAGGAGCCTGCATGAGCGCATCCCAAGCCGCCGTGTCGGCCGGTTTCGAGTGGACCGACGACTACGCGCTCGGCCACGAATCGATGGACGACACCCACCGCGAATTCGTCGGCTGCGTGGACGCGATGCTGCGCGCCAATGACAGCGCGCTGGCCGCAGCGCTGGCCACGTTCGCCGATCATGCGCGCCGCCATTTCGCGGAAGAGGACGCGGCGATGCAGCAGACCGCCTATGGCTCTGCGGGTTGTCACATCGATGAGCATGCCGCCGTTCTGAAGTCGCTGGACGAAGTTCGCGCGGCATTCGATCAAGGCCATGTCGGCGTGGTGCGCTCCTTCGCGGCCGCGCTGGCGAACTGGTTTCCGGGACATGCGAGCGTGATGGATCAGGGCCTGGCGCGCTGGCTCGTGCAGCGCCGCTTGGGCGGCTCGCCGGTGGTGATACGGCCGCGATCGTCCATGCCCGCGTGACGCGAGCCCCACTCTTTTTGACTTTATATCTTCCATGGAAGCTCTTATGAGCGCGTGATGGAACAGTCGTTTCAAGTCAAGGTGGCCGCGCGCGAGGCGTTGGCCGAAGACATCGCCGGCTATGAATTCGTGGCCGCCGACGATGCGGTGCTGCCGGACTTCAAGGCCGGTGCGCACATCGACGTGCACATCCCCGGTGGCCTGATCCGCCAATACTCGCTGTACGAGTTGCCCGGCGAACACCGCCGCTACCGCATCAGCGTGCTGCGCGACGCGAAGTCGCGCGGCGGGTCGGTGCAACTGCTAGACAAGGTGCGTGAGGGCGACGTGCTCGCCATCAGCGCGCCGCGCAATCACTTCGGTCTGCACAGCGGTCCGGACCGCTCGCTGCTGTTCGCGGGTGGCATCGGCATCACGCCCATCCTGTGCATGGCGCTCCAGTTGGCGCAGGAAGGCCGGCCGTTCGATCTGCACTATTGCGGCCGTTCGCTGCCGCGCATGGCGTTCGTCGACCGACTGCGCGCTTGCGGCTATGCGGATCGGGTACAGATTCACGTCGACGACGGCGCGGTGTCGCAGCAACTGGACGCACGCACTGCGATCGGCGCGCCGAGCATCGACAAGCATCTCTATGGCTGCGGCCCGACAGGGTTCATGGATCACATTCTGGCAACGGCTCGCTCACTTGGCTGGGCCGAAGAGCGGATGCACCGCGAGTATTTCGCCGCCGCACCCATCGATCATTCGGCGGACGGGCCGTTCGAGATCGAGATCAGCGGCACGGGCCGGGTGATCCCGGTCGCCGCCGACCAGAGCCCCGCCCAGGCCTTGCTGGACGCCGGCTTTGCGCTGTCGCTGTCGTGCGAACAGGGCGTGTGCGGCACCTGCATGACCAAAGTGTTGGCGGGCGCCCCGGACCATCGCGACCTCTATCTCACCGACGCGGAACACGACCGCAACGACTGTTTCACGCCGTGCTGCTCGCGCTCGCGCTCCCCGCGATTGATCGTCGAGCTCTAGCGCCTCCCGCAACCGACCCACTGCAAAGGACAAGACCATGCTGAGCAAAGAAGACAACGAACTGATGTGCCGCACCGGACGCGGCAGCGCGATGGGCGATGCCATGCGCCGCTTCTGGCTGCCGGTGATGCAGGCCGCCGATCTGCCCGCCGCCGCCGGGGAGCCCAAGGCCATCGAGGTGCTGGGCGAGAAGTTCATCGCCTGGCGCGACCAGCAGGGCCGACCCGGCCTGTTTGCCGAGCACTGCCTGCACCGTGGCTCGTCGATGCAACTGGCGCGCGCCGAAGGCGACGGTTTGCGCTGCATTTACCACGGGTGGAAGTTCGCCGTTGACGGCCAGGTGCTCGAGACGCCGAATGTCGCCGACCCGAAGTTCAAGGAGCGCATCAAGGGCCGAACCTATCCCGTGCGCGAGGCCGGTGGCCTGTTGTGGGCCTACCTGGGAGCGGTCGACGAGCAGCCGGCGTTTCCGGCGTGGCCCTTCATGGCGGTGGACGACGCCCACCGCATCAGTGCCGCAGCGGTGGTCAACTGCAACTACGTGCAGGTGATCGAGGGCCTGGTGGATTCGTCCCACCTCACGGTGCTGCACGCGTCGGGCCTGGCCAAGACCAACGGCGTGGAACTCGACTTCGCAAAGAAGACCACGCACATGCAGTTCGACGCTTCGCCCACGATCGAAGCCGACGAAACCGACTTCGGCTTCCACTACGTGGCCATACGCAAGAGCGGTGCGAACCGGATGGCGCGCATCGCATCGTTCGTCGCCCCCTGTTTCGTGGCCAATCCGAACGGCGACCTTTGGTTCGCGGTGGTGCCGGTGAATGACGAGCGCTGCAACTTCTTCCACGTCTGGTGGAGCAATGAGAAGGCGATCGGCGAGGAACCGTTGCGGATGCAGCAGCTCGCCTTTGTCGGCCTCGACGAACCGACGCTGACGAAGTACGGCATGACGGCCGCCACCTGCGACGGCGAGCAAGCAATGTCACGGCGCAACGGCTATCGGCAGGACCGGGCCCAGCAGCGCGCCGGCCACTGGACGGGCTACGACAGCTTCACCCAGGAAGACGCGGCTTGCAGCGTCTCCAGCGGCGCGCTGCGCGACCGTTCGCAGGAGATGCTGTCAGCGGCAGACATCGCCATCAGCCGTCTGTACCGCAGCCTGCTTGCCTGCGCCAAGGCGGCACGCGACGGACAGCAGATTCCGGCCTTGCAAGCCGATGTCGGGAAGGTCGTTGGCACCTTCGGCGAGATCGGCCCCGGGGAAGACTGGCGCTCCCTCGTCCCCCACCACAAGATCGTCTCGGGCAAGGCCGCACAGGCCGGCCGCGTCTGAGTCAAGTGATCCGCTGAAATCAGGAGTTCGAGATGCTGAACCGTGAAGACAATGCCCTGCTGTGCCGCGTCGGCCCCGAGACACCGATGGGCAACATGATGCGTCGCTACTGGCACCCCGTGTGCACCTCGGCCCAGTTGACCAGGCCGGATGCGCCGCCGCTGCGGGTTCGCCTTCTCGGCGAGAACTATGTCGCCTTTCGCGACAGTGAAGGCAAGGTCGGCGTGCTTGAGGAGCTGTGCATGCACCGCGGCGCATCGCTGGCCCTCGGTCGGGTGGAGGAGGGCGGTCTGCGCTGTCTGTATCACGGCTGGAAGTTCAACGTGAACGGCGCGGTTCTCGAGACGCCCAACAACTCCGACCCGAAGTACCGCACAAAGATGAAGGCGCCGGCCTTTCCGGTGCGGGAGGAAGGCGGCATCGTCTGGGCCTATGTAGGCCCGAAGGAGCTGCAGCCCGCGTTTTCGCGCTATGCCTTCATGGACGCCGAGCCTGCCAACCGCGTCGTGCTGCGCATCAACGTCGCCTGCAACTACCTGCAGCTTGTCGAGGGTGGCGAGGACTCGTCTCATGTCGGCGTGCTGCACGCCAACATGGCGCGCCCCGGCTGGAAGGATGGGGAGTTCGAGCCCAACCCCGACGTAGTGAATCCGGCGGCGCTTTCGTCGAATGACCTCGAGCCGGCGCTGAAGATGGAGGAGACGGCCTTCGGCTTCCAATACGTGGCCTTGCGAAAGGTGGGCAAGGCCGGGGTGAAGAACGCGCGCGTGGTGCCCTTCATCGTGCCGTACGGGCGCGTCATACCGGCGCCCGCCTTCCTGTTCACGGTGCTGGAGGTACCCGAGGACGATACGCATACCGCGACCTACATCGTGGTGCACGGCCAAGCCCCTGTGACTGACGACAAGATCATTGATCTGCTCGGCCTGGACGATCAGCGCTACTACGACCGCAGCACCTGCCTCTTCACTGCCACCTGGGCCGACGCCTTCGGCCAGAACCGTGAGCGCATGAAGGAGAACTGGACGGGCCTGCGCGGTGTCGAGGTGGAAGACGCCGCGATCGCGCTGTCGCAAGGAGCCCTGTACGACCGGTCGAAGGAGCATCTCGTGCCGGCCGACCAGGCCGTGATGCGGGTGCGGCGCGTGCTGCTCGATTCGGTCAGGCGGGTGATGGACGACAAGCCGCCGGTCGCGGTCGGCGTCGACCTGCGCGGTGTCAGCGCCTGCGACGCCGAACTGCCCGATGGCGCTTCGTGGCAGGACCTCCTGCCTTCGCATCGTGATGCGGTCGCGGCCTGAGGCACGGTGATGAGCCGCACCGCCGAGGGCAACACCCCTGACTACCTGTCCCTGCTGCGCCTCGATGGCCGCGGCTTCGTCGTGCTCGGCGCGGGCCAGGGCATCGGCGAGCAGGCCGTGCATGCGCTGGCCCAGGCCGGTGCACGCGTCCTCTGCGTCGACCGCGACGAGGCGCTGGCGAGGCACATCGCCGAGTCCGTGGGCGGCGTGGCGTGCGCGGCCGACGTCACGCTGCGCAGCGACATGCAGCGCGTGTTCGACGCCGCGCGCCAGGCCTTCGGCCGCGTGCACGGCGTCGTCGACATCATCGGCGTGGCAGGCATCAAGCCGCTGTCGGCAGTGGACGACGCGGCCTGGGACCAGCAGTTCGACATCGTCCTGCGGCATGCCTACCTCGCGATCCAGATCGGCGGCGAAATGATGGCCGCCGACGGCGGCGGCAGCTTCGCCTTCGTCGGCTCGATGTCGGGCCACCGCGCCGTGCCCAACCAGACGGCATATGCCGTTTCGAAGGCGGCGCTGCACCACTTGGTGCGCTGCGCAGGCGCCGAATATGCGCGGCGCAAGGTGCGCATCAACGCCGTCGCACCGGGCTACGTGCGTACGCCACGCTTGAACGTGCGGCTCGACGAGGCGGCCTGGGACGCGATCAGCCAGGTCATCCCGATCGGCCGCCCCGCGACGCCGGCGGAAATCGCCGGCCCGCTGCTCTTTCTTGCGTCCGACCTGAGCGCGCACATGACCGGCGAAGTGATCGCCGTCGACGGCGGCGCCGGTGTGATGGCCGCCTTTCCCGACGTGAAGTTCGGTCCCGCGGCCAGCGCCACGCCGTGAGCCGTCTGCAGCAAGCCCACTCGATCGAGGATCTGCGCCTGCTGGCGCGGCGGCGGCTGCCGCGTGGCGTGTTCGACTTCTTCGACGGCGGCGCCGAGGACGAGACCACGCTGCGGGCCAACCGGGAAGGCTTCGAGCGTATCCGCCTGCGCCCTGGCGTGCTGGTGGACGTGCATGCGCCGGATCTCTCGACGACGATCGTGGCCGGGCCCGCGGCGGCACCGATCGTGATTGCACCCACTGGCGCCATCGGCGCGGGCTGGCCGCAGGCCGATCTGGCGATCGCGCGCGTGGCGGCGCGGCGCGGCATCCCCTACACGCTGTCCACCACGGCAACGTCGTCGATCGAAGACATCGCCCGGCTTGCAGGCGGGCGCCTGTGGTTCCAGTTGTACGTGTTGCGCGACAAGGCCTTCACCGCTGCCCTGGTGCAGCGGGCGGACGCGGCCGGCTATGAAGCGCTGGTCGTCACGCTCGATCTTGCCACCGGCGGCAAGCGCGAACGCGACCTGCGCAACGGCTTCACGGTGCCGCTGCGGCCGAGCTGGCGCACTGCGCAAGACTTCGCAACCCACCCGGCGTGGTGCTGGCAGATCCTGCGCCATGGACAACCACGATTCGAGAACCTGCTGGGCTTCGAGGGCAACGCCGATCCGCGTGCCTCGATTGCCGCAAAGGTGGGTCGCAGCCTCGACGCGTCGTTCGACTGGGCCGCCTTGCAGCGCCTGCGCGAGGCCTGGCCACGCAAGCTGCTGGTGAAGGGTGTGGCCCGGGGCGAGGATGCTGAGCGCCTGGCGGGCCTGGGCGTGGACGGCATCTGGGTGTCGAACCACGGCGGTCGCCAGCTCGATGGCGCGATCGCCTCGGCCGATGCCTTGCCGGACGTGGTGCAGGCCGTGCGCGGACGCGTGCCGGTGCTCGTCGATTCGGGCGTGCGGCGTGGAGTCGACATCGTCAAGGCCGTAGCGCTGGGGGCGCAGGCGGTCGCCATTGGCCGCGCCACGCTGTATGGCGCTGCGGCGGCCGGTGAAGCGGGGGCCGAGCGCGCGCTGGACATCCTGACGGACGAACTGCGTTGCGCGATGCAACTCTGTGGAACCCCTTCTGTGCGCGACATCGATGCCCGTCTGTTGCAGGCCTCGCATCAGGTGCCAGCGCAATGCCCCAGCCCAGGCTCCTCTTCACGCTCACGCGGCCCGAGGCCGGTTTGGCGCAAGCCGGTCGGGTGTTTGAAGTCGACAGCGCATGGGGCTCGTCGCCTTGAAGGCGCTGGACCGTTGGCTGCGGCGGCAGCAGCCTTCGTACAACTGCCTCAACCCGGCGGCACTGGGGCCAAAGGGTTCGACATGAGGTGGTCACTGCGCTATGCGCCGCACCTGGGCTACCGCCCGCCGTTCCAGCCGCTGTTTGCCGCTACGGTCGGCTCGGAGGACCCGCTAGAGCAAGTCAGGTTCGCTGCGGACAGTGGTTTCGCAGGGGTGCTGTATGCGGCTGCGCGCGGGCGCCCACCGGCTGAGCAACAGCGCGTCGGCGAGGCTCTGGCGGCGCATGGTCTGGAGGCCGGCTGCATCCTTTACACGACGTTCGACCAACTGCGCAACACGAGCTGGGCCACGGACAGCGCGCAGGCGCGGCAATGGATAGCGGCGGAGCTGGCGCATGCGATCTCCGCAGCGCGGCGTGTCGGCGCCAGACACCTCGCGGTGCTCGGCGGCGCCGATCCGCAGCGGCCGATGGCCTACCAGCGCGCCGCCTTCGTCCAGAACCTGCGCTATGCCGCCGACATCGCCGGGCGCGCCGGCCTCACGCTGTGCCTGGAAACGCTCAGCCGCAAGAGCATTCCGGGCATGTTGCTGGAATACATGCCCGACGCGCTTGCGGTCGTGCGCGCCGTCGACCACCCTGCGGTGCGCCTGATCTTCGACACCTCGCACGTGCAGATCATGGACGGCGACCTGCTGTTCCACCTCGAGCAGGCCTGGGACAGCATTGCCATCATCCAGTTGGCCGACAACCCGGGCCGCCTGGAGCCCGGCACCGGCGAGATCAATTTCGAGAGCGTGCTGCGCTTCGTGGCCCAGCGCGACTACCAGGGGCTGGTGGAACTGGAATACGGCTGGCGAGAACCTGGCGTCGAGAGCGAGCGGCGCGGGCTCGCGACGCTGCGCCGCATCGACGCGGCGGCCAGCGCGAACGCTTGAGTTCAATGTTCAGCAGGAGTTCATGAACGGCTGCCAGTGAAACCACTTCCGCCGCTGGCATCGCGGGCGAGATTTGCGCCCGCGGCGCAAAGCGCGATACGGCATTGCTGCCGAACTACCGCCTGGCGCCTGCAGACGGCTGGCCGGCCGGTGCCATGGACGTGGCCCGGCGCACGCCCAGCCAGCAGTCGATCGTGCGCGGAACGAGCACAGACAACCTGTTCATGCTCAAGGGCGAATGCGGCGAGGACATCACGAGGTAATGCTCAAGGTAGTGCCCGGACTGTGACCACCCCGTCGGGGCGGCTGTCCGGGCACTGACCGCAGACGGCGATCCTGAAGCCGCCGCCGCCGCGCGCTGCCCACGACTAATCGGGCGGCTGTGCCTGGACCCGGATCGACGTCAGCCAAGCCGCGATGGCGACGATGTCGCTGTCAGACAACATCTTGGCCATCAGCGACATCTGCTCATGCCGCCGCTCACCGCTGCGGTAAGCGCGCAACTGCGCTGCAAGGTAGCCCGCAGGCTGACCGGCGAGGTTTGGCGCATCGGGCTGAACCGACAGCCCATTTGCGCCATGGCACACCGCGCACGACTGCGCTTTCTGGCGCCCGGCAGCAGCGTCCTGCGCGGCCGCTGGCGTTGCCGCCAGGGCCACGAGCAGCGCTGCGATCGGACTTGTCGCCGAACGCATCGCTGGCATGCCTCAGGGCGCGCTGTAGGTCACGCGGTAGATCGCACCGGCGAAGTCGTCGCTGATCAGCAAGGCACCGTCCTTGGCCACAGCCACGTCGACCGGCCTGCCGCGATAGAGGCCGTTGTCGTCAAGCCAGCCCTCGGCGAAGACCGTGCTCTTGTCGGCATTGCCATCGGCCTTGACCGAGACAAAGTTGATCAAGGCACCGGTAGGCTTGGATCGGTTCCAGGAGCCGTGGGACGCAACGAAGATGCCGCCCTGGTACTGCGCCGGGAACATCTTGCCGTTGTAGAACGTCATGCCGAGTTGCGCCTGGTGGGCCGGGAACTCGATCTGCGGCTTGGTCCAACTCGCTGGCGCTGCCATGCCCTTGAGGTCAGGCGCTGCAGCGGTGCCGGCGATCTGGACATTGTTGCCGTGGATGAACGGATAGCCAAAGTGCTCGCCGCCCGCCTTGGTGATGCGGTTGAGCTCGCCCGGTGGCGTTTCGTCGCCCATGCCGTCGGTCTGGTTGTCGGTGAACCAAACGGTCTTGTCCTTGGGGTTGATGTCCATGCCCACCGAGTTGCGCACGCCCCTGGCGACCACCTCACGCTTGGAGCCGTCAAACGCATCCATCCGAACCATGCCGCCGATGCCCAGTTGCTCATACAGCGCCACCTTTTCCTTCGGCTGCACGTTGTACGGCTGGCCCAGGGTGACGTAGAGCTTGCCGTCATCGCCGACGCGACAGGTACGGGCGCCGTGGTTGAAGCTCTCTTCTTCCGGCGGCACCAGCTTGCCCTGGTCAACGACGGTGATGACCGCGACATCCGGGCCTTCATAGAAGAACTCGGCGGCGGGGAAATTGAGCACCCGGTTGTGTTCGGCAACGATCAGGAAGCCGTCCTTGGTCCAGCAGACGCCGTTGGGGTTGTTGAACTTCAGGCTAGGCGCAAAGGACTTGACCTCGGTGGCCACGTCGCCGCTGTTGCGGTTGGTGACGGCCCAGACCGTGGTCTTGCGCGTGCCGACGAAGAGCATGTTGGTGTTGGGCGCAACCGCCATGTGGCGGGCGTCGGGCACGACCGCGTAGAGGTCGATCTTGAAGCCGGGCGGCAACTTCACGCGCTTGAGATTCTCGCGAATGGTGTCCGCGTTCTTGCCGGTCTGCGCCACCAGCGGGATGTTCAGATCGGTTGTCGCGACCTTCATCTGCTGCAACTTCTGCAAGTTGCTGTCCTGCGCCATCACCATGCCAGCAGCCGCCAGCAGTCCTGTCATCACGCCAAGCCGAAATCCTGTATTCGAAATCACAATCTTCATCTCCTGTGGTTGGTTTGCAATCCACTGCAGCGAGTGGTCAGGCCGCAGTGGGCAAATGTTAACCCCAGCGCGGAACAGCGCCAGGCACGCGGCCAATAGCCCGGGATCTTTGCGGTTATTGACTGAAGTTGGGCCGCGTCGCCGCCTGCCTTCGGCGTGGTCGACGCGCTGGGCGGGCGCGGTATGGCCCTCAGCCAAATTGGTAGCTTGACACCGTCGTGCTGCCGAAGAAATCGCGCTGCTGGTAGATGCGCGTGGCCGGCTCGGATTCGGCCGCGCCCAGCGCCACCAGCAGCGGGATCAGGTGCTCCTCGCGGGCATGGGCCAGGCGCGCGGCGGGGGCCCGGCTCCATTGCAGCAGCCCCTGGCTGCGTTCGGCGGGCGAGGTGTCGAGCAAGGTCTGGCCCAGCCACTGGTCGAACTGCGCCGATGCCGCAGGCACCAGCTCACTGCGCAGGCCGAGGTTGTGAAAACTCGCGCCGCTGCCCAGGATCAGCACACCCTGCGCGCGCAACGGCGCCAGGGCGCGGCCGGCGGCCAGGTGCAGGGCCGGGTCCAGCCCGGCGGTCAGCGAGAGTTGCACCATCGGCAGATCGGCCTGCGGGTACATCGCCGCCATCGGCACAAAGGCGCCGTGGTCATAGCCGCGCTGGGCGTCCAGCGCGCAATCCAGCCCGGCCGCTTGGAGCAGGGCCTGGACCTGCCCAGCCAGGGCCGGATCACCGGGCGCCGGGTATTGAACCTGGTAGGTGTGGGGCGGAAAACCACCATAGTCGTAGAACATGGTCGGCCGGGCCGCGGACTGCAGCGTGAAGCGACGCGCCTCCCAGTGCGCCGAGACCATCAGCACCGCACGCGGCGGCATGCTCAGGCGCTGCGGCAAGGCGCGCAGCATGGCCTCAAGCTGCGCATGGGCCTGGCGCATCGGCCCGTCCATGTAGACCCAGGGGCCACCGCCGTGGGACAAGTAGCAGGTGGGCAGTGCGTCAGTGGTCATGGCGGTCCGCTGGCGGCGGCGATGAAGGCGGTGGCGGCACTGTACGGCCAGGCGCTGGGCCGTCGTCGCCATGCCAGCGCCAACCTGGGTAACCCGGATTGTCTTTGGTGGCGGCTCAGACACACTCCCGCAGGCCTGCTCCGCTGCCCTGCGCCATGCCTACGCCAGCCAGGGGATCGGACCCGGACCGTCCCGCCACTGGTGCACCGACCCGGTCGCGGCCCCAACCCCATTGCCACCCCTGCCCGGCTCATGCCGGCCTGTACAGCGTCAGCGCCCGAGACCGGGCCCATCACTGGAGACACCGCCCATGAACCATCACCACCGCAGCCCTTTGCCACCGGCCCGCGCCGCCACGTTGTATCCAGCCCGAGCCTTCGCGCAGTGCCTGGCCCGCGCCGCCACTCTGTGCCTGGCCGCCGCGCTGCCGGCCCAGGCCCAGCAGGAGACCTTCAAGGTCGGCATCGTCAGCTTCCTGTCGGGCCAGGCGGCAGAGAGCTTCGGCATCCCGGCCGTCAACGGCGCCAAGGTGCTGCTCGACGCCTTCAACAAGGGCGCCGCGCCGGCGCCCTACAACAAGCCCGGCTTCGGCGGCATGAAGCTCGAATTCGTCTATCTCGACGAGAACGGCGGCGCGACCAAGCAGGTGCAGGAACTGCGCAACCTCTATGACCGCGAGAACGTCGATGCGGTGGTCGGCTACGTCGGCTCGGGCGATTGCCTGGCGGTGGCGCCGGTGGCCGAGGAGATGAAGAAGTTCCTCATCCTCTACGACTGCGGCACGCCGCGGATCTTCGAGGACAACAAGTACAACTACGTCTTTCGCACCGCCAGCCACGCGGTGATGGACAACGTGGCGCTGGTGCGCTACCTGGCCGCACGCAAGATCAAGGTCGATACCTTCAACCTGATCAACCAGGACTACGCCTGGGGCCAGGACTCGAAGAAAG
>JANXYH010000111.1 GCA_025350145.1 Burkholderiales bacterium
ACCGCAGGCGGCGCGGTCACCCAGACCAGCGTCCTGAGCCTGGGTGCGGCTAGCATCAATGCTGGCGCCAACGCCATCACCTTGACCAACGCGGGCAATGATTTCGCGGGCAGCTTGACGCTGGCCGGCGGCACCACCCAAGTCGCCGACAAGAACGCGCTGACGGTGGCCTTGAGCACTGGCGCGACGACCTTGACGAGCGGTGGCACGCTGGACCTGTCTGGCACAGCCACGGGCTTGACAGCCACGGCCGCTGGCGCAGTCACCCAGACCAGCGCCCTGAGCCTGGGCGCGTCGAGCATCAATGCCGGGGCCAACGCCATCACGTTGACCAACGCCGGCAACGATTTCACAGCTACCCTGACCCTGACCGGCGGCACCACCCAAGTCACCGACAAGAACGCGCTGACGGTCGCCATGAGCACCGGCGGAACGAGCTTGACCGCAGGCGGTGCGCTGGATGTGTCGGGCAGCGCCACAACCCTGAGCGCGACCGCAACCGGCGCGGTCACCCAGACCAGCGCCCTGAGCCTGGGTGCGGGTGCCTCCAGCATCAACGCTGGCGCCAATGCCATCACCTTGACCAACCCGGGCAACGACTTCAGCGGCGCGCTCAGCCTGACCAGCAGTACTGCCACAGTGGTCGACAAGAACGCCTTGGCCTTGGGTACGCTGGCAGTGAATGGCGACCTGAGCGTCAGCAGCACCGGCGCGCTCAACCTGGGCCAAGGTTTGGTCAATGGCAAGTTGGCCGCCAAGAGCGGTGGTGGCGACATCACCCAAACCGGCGCCTTGACGGTTGAAGGCGATGCCAACATCGACGCCAGATCGTCGACCAGTGCACGTGGCGCTATCACCTTGAGCGTCGCGACCAACGACTTCGACGGTGCGGTCACGGCGACCGGTGCGGCGATCAAGATCAACGATGTCGACACCTTGACCTTGCGGGCCATTGACTCGACCGGCGATACCGTCATCGTGGCCAAGGGTTCCATTCTTGGCAAGGATGCAGCGACGCTGACGGGTTTGTCGCCGATTCCGACGCTGAACATTGCCGGTGCGCTGACGCTGACTTCCGAGACCGGGGGCATAGGCAGCAGTACCGCCACGCCTGGGCTGGCCAACTTGATTGGCATCTTCAAGAATGTGGATACGATCCAGCTCAGCCCGACCACCAAAAACATCACCCTGTCGTTCGCACTGGGCAGCATCGCCAACTTCGGGGTGCCGACTGAGAGCCAATTCCGCACCACCGCCTTTGCGGTCGATGCGTCCAAGAAGGCCGTTGTCTTTGGCGCCACTCCGGCTGGGTTGATCTTCAATCTTGATTTGTCGTCGACGCTTCAGGCCGGCACGGCGGCCGCATCGGCCATCAATGCGGCATTGCAGGAGGCCTTGCTGCAGGCCTTTGGCACGGACAACCTGACCGCCGCGATCCAGAAGGCCTACCCGATCAAGGTGGGTGTGGTGCCGCCGTACATTGACGACATCGATGGCGATCTGGGCAAGATGTCGTGTTCGAACAGTTTGGACGCCGGTACGCGGATCACTGCCACGGGCAACTGCGCGGTCGGGTCGAAATAGTCAAGGTGCAGATTGCGAATGCACGATTCATGAACTGAACGCTTCGGGCACGGGCGGCGACGTCCGTGCCCCGGCCCTGAGACCCGGGGTCGGCTACCGCTGGATTTGGACCGGCCTTCCAGTTGCGCAGCGGACGCAACCCAGGCCTGGCGCCCCGCAATCACGGTGGGGCTGAGTTTGGTTTGTCTGCGGCCGATGCCGTATCCTGCTGGTTGTGAGCGCCCCCAGGCGGCGCAAAGGCCCGCCGCCGCCCCCCGAGGGGGTTGAACCAACTCGGGAGCGGCCCATCGTTGTCTCATGAGCCCCGAAGACCCGAAAAGACTTGGCAAGTATGAGATCGTCCGCCCGCTGGGCAAGGGCGCGATGGGTCTCGTCTATGAGGGTCGCCACAGCCTGCTGCGCGGCAGATCTGTCGCCATCAAGGTCATCCGCAAGGACAACATCAATCCCAGCGATGCCAAGGAATATTCACGCCGTTTCTTGACCGAGGCGCAGGCGGCGGCCAAGCTCAAGCACCCCAACATCGTCGAGGTCTACGACTACGACGACGAGGCCGATCTGGCCTACATCGTGATGGAACTGGTGCCCGGCGGCAAGACGCTGAAGAACCTGTTCGATGGCAAATACGGCTTCAGCACCCAGCAGACAGTGCGGCTGATGGGCGAGTTGCTGGAGGCGCTGGGCCATTCACATGGCCGCAGCGTCGTCCACCGCGACATCAAGCCTGACAACATCTTTGTCACCGAATCCGGCTCGGTGAAGCTGGGCGATTTCGGCATTGCCAAGATCGACACCTCGCACGAGACCATGGCCGGCACGGTGCTGGGCACGCCCGGCTACATGTCGCCCGAGCAATTCCGCGGCGAGGAGGCTGATGGCCGATCAGATCTTTACTCTGCCGGTGTCATCCTCTACCAGTTCCTGGTTGGCGAGCGGCCGTTCAACGGCCCATTCCTGACCCTGCAGCGCAAGGTCCTCAACGACCCGCCGCGCCCGCCATCGGTGCTGCGCCCCGAGATTCGCCCGGCCGTGGATGCCGTCGTGCTGCGGGTATTGGAGAAGGGGGCCGACGCACGCTACCAAACTGCCGACGCCTTCCGTCACGCCCTGGTCGCCGCGGTCGGTTTTTCCGACAGCGAGGATGACTCCGAGGCGACCAACGTCATCCTGCCGTCAGCCTCAAGCCTGTCGTCCAGGCCCAGCATGCTGGGCGAGTTGACCGGAAACCGCAGCGGCATATCTCACCTGGGCACAGGCGGCACCGGTCTGAGTTCGGTAGCTGTCCGGTCGATGACGGGGGCCACCGGCACAGCCATCAGCAGCGTCGAAGAGCGTCGCGCCCGGGCCCAGGAGGCGCGCGCCCGGGCCGAGGCCGAAATGCTTCGCTTCGACACCGAATTGAAGGAGGCGGAAGAGGCTCAGGCCCAATGGGAGACGCTCTCGACCCAGGCCGACGGCCTGCTGGTCAAGTGTCGGCAACAGCAGCAGGTGGCCCAGTCCTTGTTGTTCGACCCGGCCTTGCTGCTGGCTGGCGAGGCACTCGAGGCGGAGCTGTCGCGCGAAGCTGACCTGGCGTTGGACACCGGTACCAAGCTGGGTTCTCTTGCCGAGCAGCCGAATTCCCTGGCTCAGGCCGAGCGCGATCAGGCCCAACGCCAGGCCAAGGCGCTGAGCGAAGCCGCGCGTGAGCTGACTGCAGCCAAACAGCGGGTCAAGTTCGAGCGGCACAACCGCCTGGGGGCGATCCTGCAGCAGGCCAAGGCGCTGGACGATCGTTGCCTGGACATGCAGGGCGGGCTCGACGAGCGCGCGGCCTGGTTGGCTGAATTGGGGCCGGCCGTAGACGAGGAGTCGATCGGCCGTGGCGTCGAGCAGGTCAGGGCGCTGTCGAATGCCGCTGACGAGGCCCAAGGCCGGGCGGCGATGCTGAAGTCGCTGCCGTTGAAGCTGCCGGCCGACGCTGCCGAATTGGTGTCCGCCGCCACCACCCGGGCCGAGCGGGTGCACCGGGATGTCCAGAGCCTGCTGGCCAAGGCGCAGCAAGCGGCGGCGCAGGCCCTCCAGGAACGCGAGGCCAGGCGACTGGCGCTGCTGGCCGAGCAAGCTGCGCAGCGCGAGGCCCAACAAGCCGCATTGCGCGCCGCACAGCAGGAGGCGCAGCGCCAGTGGGCCTCGCTGTCGGCGCGGATCGAACCAGCCCTGCAGCGAATTGCCCAGATTCAAGCGGCAGCCAGTGCATTGCAATCGGGCACCGAACTGCTGCGAGACGGTCAGGCACTGATCGACGCGTCGGCGACCGAGCGCGAACAGGCAGGCCAGTTGGCCAGTGAGATCGCGCCGCTGCTGGCCGCGCCTGCCAGGCTGAGCGCGGCTGATTTGACGCAGGCGCGGGCGCGTGCCGCTGCGCTGGCCGAGGCCGCCGCAGTACTCGAACGCGTGGCGACGGCGATTGCCGAAGCCAGGCTGCGCGCGCAGCGCAAGTTGCTGGCGCAGGTGGACGCCTTGGAGGCCGGGATCGCCGAGGTGGCGGCAAGTCTGGGCCGCCAGTCCGCCTGGTTTGCAGGGCTTGCGCCAACGGTGACGGCTGAGGAATTGGACCCAGGGGTTCAGCGCCTGACCGCACTGGGCGTGCAGGCGGAGGCCTTGGACGACCTGGTCGCGCCACTCCAGGCGCAGTCACCACAACTCTCGGCCGAACTGTCGCGCCGCGTTGCAGCCTCTTCGGCTCAAGCCACACGGACGCGTGCTGACGTTCTGGCCTTGTTGCGCAAGGCAGAAGCGGCTGTTGATCAAGCGCAACAGGCGAATCGCGCGCGTGCACAGGGGCAAGGCCAGGCCCGTTCGCAATGGCTGGCCTTGCTCAAGACCATCGATGCCTGCCTGACCAGCGGCCAAACCCGCCTGGCTTCGGCCAAGTCTCTTCTGGCCGGCCCGGCATTGCTGACCGATGGGCCTGAATTGGCCGGGCAGTTGGCCAGCGCGGCGGCACAGGCTGGCGAGCTCGATCAGCAACTCGCCACAGTCCTGGCGCAGGCGGGTGATGCTTTGACATCCGCCGACGCCGAACAGTCCCAGCGCCGCCGCAAGGCGCTGACAGCGACTGCTGCCGGTCTGGAAACTGCCGCTGGGCAGTTGCGACAGCAGTACCAATCCCGAACCGCCGATGTCGAAGCCCGGATCGACGCCGTTGAGACCAGCAGACTAGACCTCCAGGCTGACCTGGACGAGCGTGGCCGCTGGCTGAACGCGACCGGGGCGGCTGCCGCCTTGCCCGTGCTGGCCGCCGGCGTCGGGCCGATGGCCGAGTTGGTCAAACAGTCGCAGGCGCTGACCGCGCTGGCGGGCGCGCTTGCCAAGCAGCCCTTGCGCTTGCCACCCGAGATCGCCGATCGCGCACGGGCTACGGGGATCCAGGCCGAGCGCACGGTTCAGGGTGTCAACGCATTGCAGTCGCGTCTGGCACAGACCATCGACCAGGCGCGCACCAAGTCCGACGCGGCACAACGCGCTGCGGTCGCTGAGCAGACCCAGCGCGCCGAGTCGGAAGCCAAACGGCAGGCGGCAGCCGAAGCGCAGACGCGTGCTGAAGCCAAGGCCCAAGCGCTGGCGCAGGCTGAGGCCCACGCCGCCGCCCAGGCACAGGCCAAGGCAGACGAGCTTGCAAGGGCTGACGCCCGGGTAAAGACCGAAGCACAGGCGGGGGCTGAGGCGCAGGCGCGGGCCGAAGCGCAGGCGCGGGCCGAAGCACAGGCGCGGGCCGAAGCACAGGCACGGGCCGAAGCACAGGCCAAGGCGCAAGCGCAGGTCGAGCAAGACGCCGAGACCACCCGCGCCGCGCCATCGACCCATCTGGGGCCTGCGCCGGGCAGCGACGACGAGGCTACCACCGTCGTCGCCTATCGGTCACCCAAAGACGCCCCGCAGTCACCGGCACCACGCCAGTCCGATTTGCCCCCGGCAACCGCGCTTAGGGCATTGGCGCCGGCACCGCCGATGCCAGCGGAGTCGATCGAACCTGCGCGCATCGCCGCCGCAACGCCGTCACCGCCGCTGGCCAAGGCGACGCAGCCGCACGCAATGGCCGAGCAGCCAAGTGCTGTCGCTGCGCCGCTGCCTGCGCCGGCGGCAGCCGAGAAGGGCAAATCCAAGTTGCTGCTGCCGGTTGCCGGCGCTGTGCTGGCGGTTGTCGGTGGACTGTGGTTCATGCTCAAACCTTCGGCGCCCGCCACAGATGCCGCTGCGCCGCCCAGCGCTGCGCAGGCCCGGCCGGGAATTGCAGCCCCCTCGACAGCGCCGACGCAGCCACTGCCTGGCAAACCGGCCGCTGGCAACGAGGTTCCGGCAGCCAATCCGCCCGCAGCAGAGCGGTCAACGCCTTCAGCCGCCAAACCGCCACAGGCTGAAGTTGCTACGTCAAAGGATAGCGCCGGCAAGCCAGCCGTTGACCCGGTCGCGGAGAAGGCGGCAGCACAGAAGGCCGCCGTTGAAGACAAGCAAGCCAAGGCGAAGGCTGAATTGGCTGCGAAGGCCGATGCGGCCAAGGCGACAGATACCGCAAGAGCAGCAGAGATCGTCAAGGCAGCCGAGGCCGCAAAGGCGGCTGAGAATGCCAAGTCTGCAGAGGCCGCCAGGGTGGCCGAAGCTGCCAAGACTGCCGAGGCAGCGAAGACGGCCGAGGCTGCCAAGGCCGCAGAGTTGGCCAAGGCGACCGAGGCGCGAAGAGCGGCCGACGCCTTGAAGGCGGCGGAAGTGCAGAAGGCCGAGGCGCAGAGACAGGAAGCCCAAAAGGCGGCTGACGCCCAAAAGGCGGCTGAGGCGCAAAGGGCGGCAGACGCCCAAAAGGCAGCAGAAGCAGCGCGCGCTGCCGCCGTGCCGAAGAAGCTGACTGCCGACGAAGCCGGCCAGTTGTACCGCCGAGGGCTGGAGTTGAACAACCGCGAGGGAGTGGCGCTCTTGAAAGAGGCCGCCAATGCCGGCGAAGGCCGGGCGTCGAAAAAGCTGATGGAAATCTACGCCGGTGGCGCCATGGGCGTCGGCAAGGACTACAACGAGTCGGTCAAGTGGAAAAAACTTGCCATCAGTCAGAAGCAGGACGTCAACGACTGATCGGCGGCGTCGCCTGAACGGCAATTGATCCATCGCACAGACGATGACCGCGCGGGAATCCAGGCCGATAATCCAAAGTTTGCGGCATTCGTTTCGACTGATCGCGCACGAATTTGAGCGACATCTGATCCCATGATGCACCTTGACATGATCGCATTGCGCTGCCCGCCGCCGGATCGGCCGCAAAGCATCTCGGCGCGCTTTGGCGCTGAGGGCGGCGTGATCGGGCGCGGCCGTTCCTGCACCTTGGCGCTGCCCGACCCAAGCCAGCAAATCTCGCGCCGGCATGTCGAAATTCGCTACCGCAACGACGAATTCAGCCTCAAGGTTGTGTCCGAGACCAACGGCATCCACATCAACGATGTCTTCGTGCGGCCCGGCGCGGCCATGCCATTGGCCGATGGTGATCGGATCGTGGTGGGCGAGTATGAATTCCTGGGGCGGCTCGTCTCCGGTGGCAATGCGCCGTTTGACATGTTTTCAACCCTGGGCGACTTGGCCAGTCCCGCAGCCAAAGCACCGTCGCCAGCCGACAACTGGCTTGGAGCGGGCGTCTTGGCCCCAACCGCGCCCGTCCGACGCGACCTGACGGAAGAATCCTTGCCCACGGGCAAGCAGCCCGGCGGCGGCAGCAGCCCGTTCGACGCGTTTTTCCCCCCGTCCTCGCCCAGATTTGGCAACGACAACACCGACACCTTGTCGTCGGACGAGTTGGACAAGTTGTTGCAGGGCTTGTCGGGTGCGCCGTCTGCGCCGACAGCGCCACCTGCTCCGCCCGCACGGCGAGCGCCGCCCGTTGTGGCGCCGCAGGAAATGGACCTGTTGATCGAGCCAACCGAGATCATCCGACCCGATCCGCCACCCAAGGCACAGCGTAAGGCTGTTGCCCGAGGTTCTGCGCGGCTGTCGGCGGACGATTTGGCGACCGAGCACACCGACGTCTTCAGCGTGTTGAGCGACTTGAGCGCCGAAGGCGGCGGTTTCAAGGCTTCGCCCGAAATGGAGCAGACGGCTCTGCTGCTGCCCGTGCCGGCTGGGCCAGTCACCATCGCGCGTGAGTCGGCCCGACGCAGAAGTGCGGTGATCGACGCCCATCGTGCCCAGGCTGCCGATCAGTTCGTCGCACCTGCCGTACCTGTCGTTGCAGCCGTTGCTGCCGTCCCCGCTGTTCCTGCAGGGCCCAGTGGTGCTGCGCTGATTCGGGTGTTGGCCCAGTCGCTGGGATTAGAGCCAGGCGCGCTGGACGAATCGCGCCCAGAGGCCACGATCAAGGTTGCCGGAGAGTTGCTGCGTTTGTCGATGGAGGGCGTGCATCGGCTGCTCGAAATGCGTGCCCAGCTCAAGGGCGAATTGGGCGTGGAGGACCGGACCACGATCCGCAAGGCCGAAAACAATCCGCTCAAGGAAAGCGAATCGCTTCACGACGCGGTGAGCTATCTGGTCGATGTCCGCCAGCATGGCAACAAACTCTTCATGCCGCCACCTAAGGCAGTCGAAGATGCGTTGTGGGACATCTGCGCGCACGAGATGGCGCTGATGGCAGGTACCCGGGCGGCATTGTTGGCCTCTCTGAAACTGTTCTCTCCCGAAGTTGTCGAGAGCCGAATCAAGAAGTCGGGCGCGCTGGACACCGTTCTGCCCGCGCTCTACAAGTCCAAACTCTGGGACCGCTTCCTGGAGATGTACAACGCCCTCGAGCGCGAGGCCGAAGACCACTTTGACAAGCTGCTCAACCACGAATTCGCAAAAGCCTATGGCGAACAGAGCAAGAAGCTCCGCAGGAAGGCCACAAAGATTCCCAAGGAGGGGGCCTAGCAGTCTTGATTTGTTGCCAATTGAAAGCAGTTGGGGTTGGCCATGAGCCGCAGCCGGC
>JANXYH010000114.1 GCA_025350145.1 Burkholderiales bacterium
TGGCCGGCCTGCCTGAATTCGACCTATCCCATTTTCAGGACACAGACGCAGCAGTGGCTGCATACATCAACGATATCCTTCAAGCCAATGACTCGGCGCTGTTGGCGTCGGCACTTGGAGATGTCACGCGAGCCCGCGGCATGTCAGAAATCGCCCGTGCCAGCGGCCTGACCCGAGAGGCACTGTACAAAGCCTTGCGCCCACAAGCGCAACCGCGCTTCGAGACTGTGCAGCGCGTCTGTGCAGCGCCGGGTGTGCGTCTGGTGGCCGTTCATGCATAAAAAGGCTCGGTCTAAGCTGCGGCTCAAGCGGAAGGCCACGGGTGGCTTCGCCGTCCGCAGTCTGCCGCTTGGCAGCAACATTGACCCTCGCAATCCACCGCTTTCGGTACACTGCCTCCCTGGTAACTCATCGGGTGCTTCCATGAACGCACGACTCATCACCGTCGACCCCGAGATTCACAGCGGTACCCCTGTGTTTTTTGGTACCCGCGTACCTGTCAAAACCTTATTCGATCACTTGGAAGCGGGCGATGCGCTTGAAGTGTTCCTCGACGACTTCCCTTCGGTGAGCCGTGACCTGGCGGTCGCTGTGCTGGAGGAAGCTCGAACAGCGCTGGTGGCAGATGCGCATCCTGCTTGATGAAGACCTGCCGCGTCGCCTTGGCCGGTTACTCACGGGCCACGAGCCTGAAACAGTCCCCAGGTGCGGATGGTCAGGCGTCAAGAACGGGAAGCTCCTCGATCTGGCAGCCACCAAGTTTGATGTTTTCTTGACAATGGACCAGAACATCGAGTTTCAACAGAATCTCGCCACTTTGCCGATTGCCATTCTTGTCGTGGAAGCCCTGAGTAACCGAATCGAGCATCTTCAACCTCTGGTGCCTGAGATTCTCAAAGAACTGAATCACATACCACCGAAGAGCTTGCGTCGGGTGAAACGGCGTCCATTTGGCGAGGCCTGACGATTAAATTTAGATCTCGTGAAGCCGCGATCTATTAGCTTGTTGGACAGTCCCAGGACAAGCGGCACGGCGGTTGCGATGGGGCAATGAAAATACATTTTTGGGAGCCAGCTACCAAACAAGCATTGGTGACCGCGGGAAGCCCGCGATTTACTGGCTGATGGTATCGACAATCGTGAGGTCGCGAGACCAGCCACCCAATTTCAGCATTTCATTTGGCCGAAGCCGCTCGGCGCGCCTGCAAACGGTTCGCTTCCGGGGTCAGTGCGGCGTCGGTGGCGGCTGCCACAGTCCATGCTGCGTCGCAGCAGGTCGCGCAAGCGCGGTTCAGGGCATCCGCCCCTGCGGTCTGCGGCGCGTTCGACCAAGGCCCCGCACATGGCAACCGCATGGCCACCGCGTGGGCGCTGCTGGGCATGCCGCCGGCTAGGCCGGCTAGGCCGGTGCTGGCCGGCGACCGTTGCACAGGCCCGCAGTGAGCGGGTTGGACCACTGATTTTTCGCGGGCCACGCCTGGCACTCCGGCAGAAATCGACAGTGCGCTCGATAGCCGCTTTTGATTGGGCATCGCAAGCCACTTCGCGCGACAACAGCGCCAATTTCATCCCCGAGCATCGCTACTGTGGAGTTGACTGCTGTTCTCACGCCGCCCGAGCTTGCCGGTGCGGGTCTGCGTCGATACCATTTGCTGCTGTCGCGTTTGCCTCAGCCTGTCCGTTGGGAGGAACCAGCATGAATACCCGGCCGAGCATGTTGACGGTTCTTGGCCTGCTGTGGATGGCGCTTTCGGCATCGGCCCAGACTTATCCCACGCGGGCCGTGACCGTGGTGGTGCCATTCACCGCCGGTGGGCCCACCGACACGATTGCGCGAATCCTCGCCGAGCGAATGGCCAGGACGCTGGGCCAGACCGTGGTGGTCGAGAACGTCAGTGGTGCGGGCGGCAGCATCGGTGTCGGCCGGGTGGTCCGTGCGCCGGCCGATGGCTATACCGTCGGGATCGGCCATCTCGGCACGCATGTGCTCAACGGCGCGATTTACGCCCTGCCCTACGACCTGCTCAAGGATCTTGATCCGGTCGCGCTGGTGGCCAGCAACCCGCAGTTGCTGGTGTCGAGGAACTCGCTGCCGGCCAGGGATCTCAAGGAACTGTTGGCCTGGGTCAAGGCCAATCAAGCCAAGACGACATTCGGGACTGGGGGCAATGGAACTCCGGCGCACATCAGCGGGGTCTACTTCCAACAGACCACCAATACCCACGTCGAAATTGCCCACTACCGCGGCGCGGCGCCCGCCATGCAGGATTTGCTGGCGGGCCACATCGATGTCATGTTTGACCAGGTGGCCAACGCGCTGCCGCAGGTTCGCGCCGGCAAGATCAGGGCCTACGCGGTGACGTCAAAGACCCGACTGCTGGCCGCGCCCGACATACCGACCGTGGACGAGGCCGGCCTGCCCAGTTTCTACATGTCGGTCTGGCATGGCTTGTGGGTGCCCAAGGGCACGTCCGCGGCGGTCATCGCCAGCCTTGACGCGGCCCTGATGGAGGCGCTGGCAGACCCAGCGGTGCGCCAACGCCTGGCCGATCTGGGGCAGGAAATCCCAGCACCCGAGCAGCAGTCGCCGGCAGCGCTGGGCGCGCAGCAGAAGGCCGAGATCGAGAAGTGGTGGCCGCTGGTCAAGGCGGCTGGCATTCGCGCCGACTAGCCCACAGGCGCAGCAGCGCCCTTGCACGGTGGCGCAGCAGCGCCCTTGCTGGAAAGCGCAGCAGCGCCGTTGCACCTTGGCGCAACGGCGCCAGCGACCGGGCCGCGCCAACCCCCACCCGCACAATGCCGGTCCAGGCGGCCCCAGCCTGAGACCGTTCAACCCCTTGCGGACCCCAGACCATGGACATGAAAAATTCGCCGCTGGCGACCCTGAACGACCCCGGCCTGCTCAAGACCGACGCCCTGATTGGCGGCGAGTGGACAGCGGCGGCGAGCGGGGCCCGCTTTGCGGTCACGGATCCGGCCACCGGCCTGGGCCTGGCCGAGGTGGCCAACCTGGGTCCGGCCGAATGCCATGCGGCGATCGTCGCCGCCGACAAGGCCTGGCCGGCCTGGCGGGCCAAGACCGCCAAGGAGCGTGGCGCCGTGCTGATGCGCTGGTTTGCGCTGTTGCACCAGCATGCCGACGATCTGGCCCGGATCATGACCGCCGAGCAGGGCAAGCCGCTGGCCGAGGCCCTCGGCGAGGTCGGCTACGGCGCCAGCTTCCTGGAGTGGTTTGCCGAGGAGGGCCGGCGCATCTACGGCGAGACCATCCCGACCACCGACGCCAACAAGCGCTACCTCGTCATCAAGCAGCCCATTGGCGTCTGCGCCGCGATCACGCCGTGGAATTTTCCGATCGCCATGATCACCCGCAAGGTGGCGCCGGCGCTGGCCGCCGGTTGCACCGTGGTGATCAAGCCGGCCGAGGCGACGCCGCTCTCGGCCCTGGCGCTGGGCGAGTTGGCGATGCGCGCCGGCATGCCGGCGGGGGTGTTGAACATCCTCAGCGCCGACGCCGACAACTCGGTCGAGATCGGCCAGGTGCTGTGCTCCAGCGACAGCGTGCGCCACCTGTCCTTCACCGGCAGCACCGAGGTCGGCAGGATATTGGCGCGGCAGTGCGCGCCGAGTATCAAGAAAATCAGCCTGGAACTCGGCGGCAACGCCCCGTTCATTGTGTTCGACGATGCCGATATCGATTCAGCGGTCGAAGGCGCGATGGTCAGCAAATACCGCAACGCCGGCCAGACCTGTGTCTGCGCCAACCGCATGTATGTCCAGGCCAAGGTTTATGACGAGTTTGTCGAGAAACTCGCGGTCAAGGCCCGCGCGATCTTGGTCGGCAACGGCTTCGAGGCCGGCGTCCAGCAGGGCCCATTGATCGACGCCCAGGCCATGGCCAAGGTCGAGGCCCATGTCGCCGACGCTCTGGCCCGGGGTGCCCGCCTGGTGACCGGTGGCAGCCGGGTGCAGGGGTTGGTCGGCGGCCTGTTCTACAGCCCCACCGTGCTGGCCGATGTCAGCCCCGAGATGCTGTGCTCGCGCGAGGAGACTTTCGGCCCGGTGGCGCCGGTGTTCAGGTTCGAGTACGAGGCCGAGGTGATCGCCTTGGCCAACGCCACCGAGTTCGGCCTGGCCAGCTATTTCTACAGCCGCGACATCGGCCGCATATTCCGGGTGGGCGAGGCGCTTGAATATGGCATGGTCGGCGTCAATACCGGTTTGATTTCGACCGCCGAGGTTCCGTTTGGCGGCGTCAAACAATCCGGGCTGGGCCGCGAAGGCGCGCGCCAGGGCGTCGACGACTATGTCGAGATCAAATACCTCTGCCTCGGCGACATCCTGAAATAGCCGGCGACGGCCAGGCCAGCCCTATTCGTCGTTGGCGGCGAGATCGCCACTGCGCCGATCGAGCCCGGCCACCAGGCCAGTGCGGCCGACGCTGGCGCCCTGGCCGGCCGACTGCATGGCATGGTGGATCAGGCCCCTCGCGTCCTTGGCGTGGGCCGGGTAACGGGCCACACCGACCGCCACTGCCAGGCCCAGGTCCTGTCCGGAGACGCTGAACGGCCGCTTCAGCGACTGGGCCAGCTTGGTGGCGACGCGGTCGCCGTCCTCGGGGTCGTCGATCCAGGCCAGCAGCACCGCAAAGCTGTCGCGACCCAGCGCCGCGACCACGTCGCTGGCACGCAGGCCGGCGCGCAGCCGCACCGCCACTTTGCGGCGCAGCACGTTGGCGGCCTCGGCGCCGAGCCGGGCCTCGGCCGCAGGCAGGCCCTCGATGCGCAGGGCCAGCAGCGCCATCGCGGCAGGCTCGCGCTCGCGCAGCGCCAGCAGGTGGGTCATGTGCTCCATCAGCTGCGCTTGGTTGGGCAGGCCGGAGCCCAGGTCGGTGGCGTAGGCCTTGCGCGCCTCGCGCGCCAGGCGGTGGCGCTGCACCGCCAGCCGGGTGGCGCGGGCCAGGTCGGCGACGGCGACGGCAACGTCATGGCCGGGAATGACATCCTGCACGCCCATGTCAAGCAGGCGCAGCGCATCGGCCGGCGCGGGCTCGGGCGCGACCACCAGCACGGCGGCGTCCAGCATCAGCCGGGCCAGCCCGGGCCAGGCCAGCAGCCAGGCCAGCGACTGCTGCCGGTCCAGCTTCAACAGCACCGCGTCGCAGGGCAGCTCGCCGAGCAGGGCCGGCGCTTCGGCCAGGGTGCGCAGGGGGTGGATGACGAAGGGGCCGTAGGCCGAGGTCGACCAGTCGGGCTGGGCAGCACCCAGGCAGGCGACTTGGATCGGTGCATGAACGGCCATGGTGCAGCACATGATGCCCGAGCGGGTCGGGCGCCAACAAGCGGGGAAACCGCAGCCCCAGGGGCCCAGAATCGATTCCGCAGCCCTGGCTACCGACCCAGCCCCGGCACGACCACTGAGCGGTCACCGCGTCCATGAACCAGCCCGACACCCAGCCCCGCCGTTCGCTGTACTGCCACTACCAGGTCTACCCGGCCTCGCCCCGGCCGGCTGAGGACGGCAGCGCGGCGCCTGGCGCACCGGTGGTGATCGTCGGCGGCGGCCCGATCGGCCTGTCGACCGCGCTGTTGCTGGCGCGCCATGGCCAGCGCTGCGTGCTGCTGCACGCCGAGCAGCAGGTCTGCGAGGGCAGCCGGGCGATTGCCTTCACCCGCCGGACGCTGGACATCCTGCGCCAGACCGGTGCCGACCAGGCGCTCACCGCGCTGGGCCTGCCCTGGTCCTGCGGCAACTCGTACTACCGCCAGCAGCGGGTCTTTCGCATGCAATCGCCGCCGGACGACGACCAGCGTTTCAGCCCGATGCTCAACCTGCAGCAGCCCTTGCTCGAACAGGCCTTGGTCGGGCTGATCGCCGAGCAGCCGTTGGTCGAGCTGCGCTGGGGCCACAAGCTGGTCGCCCTGGCCGACGACCCGGCAGACAGCGGTGGCGCCATGCTCAGCGTCGACACCCCTTCAGGCGGCTACAGCCAGCGCGCTGACTGGCTGGTGGCCTGCGACGGCGCGCGCTCGAACCTGCGCCAGTGGCAGGGCCTGGCGCTGGAGGGCGAGTCGTACGAGGGCCGCTTCGTGATCGCCGACATCCGCATCGACCTGCCCCTGCCGACCGAGCGGCTGGCCTATTTTGACCCGCCCTGGAACCCTGGCAACACCGTGCTGATGCACCGCCAGCCGTTCGGCATGTGGCGCATCGACTACCAGTTGCCGGCCGGCGAATCGGCCGACCAGGCGCTGCAACCGGCGTCAATGCAGGCCCGCATCGACGCCCAACTGGCGCTGATCGGCCACGCTGGCCTGGCCTGGGAGATGGACTGGTGCTCGGTCTATTCGGCCCGCGCCCTGACCCTGGCCGGGTATGTCCATGGCCGGGTGATCTACGCCGGCGACGCCGCCCACCTGCTGCCGATCTTCGGCGTGCGCGGCGCCAACACCGGGTTTCAGGACGCGCAGAACCTGGCCTGGAAGCTGGCCCTGGTGGCCGGCGGCCGGGCCGACCGCTCGCTGCTGGCCAGCTACAGCCAGGAGCGGGTGGCGGCCGCCCGCGAGATCATTGCCGAGGCCGGCAAGAGCACCCGCTTCATGACCCCGCCCAGCCGTGGCTTCAGGCTGTTGCGCGACGCCAGCTTGTCGCTGGCGCTGCGCCAGGACTTCGTCCGCCCGCTCCTGCATTGGCGCGCGTCGCGGGCCCACGACCACCTCGATTCGGCGCTCAACGCCGCCGACGATGACACCGCCCTGTTCGGCAGCGGCCCGGTGGTCGGCGCGCCGATGGCCAACCTGCGGCTGGGCGCCGACAGCTACTTGATGGACCTGCCGCCGGCCGGCTTCTGTCTGCTCTGGTTCGGTGCCGACGCGGCCCTGCTGGCGGCATTGCTGGCCTGCGTCGCGGCGGCGCGGCGGCGCGGCGTGGCGCTGGACGTGATCGGGCTGGGCCGCAGCGACGGCCCGCACGGCGCGCACCTGACCTGGCTCGACGACGCCGCCGGCCGCATCGCCAGCCGCTACGGCGTCAACCCGGCCGACAGCGCCGCCGCCTACCTGATTCGGCCCGACCAGCATGTCTGTGCGCGCTGGCGCCAACTGACGCCTCATCGGCTCGATGCGGCCCTACGCCGGGCGGTTCCGCCCGCAGTCACGCCCACACCCGCTGGAGAGGCCTGATGTCGACCCTCAAGCTGGCCGAGCTGGAACAGCTCTACGACGACCTGGCTGCAGCCATCGACCGCGCACCCGAGGGCCGCAGCGAGCTGATGCTGGTCAAACTGGCGCTGCTGCTGGCACAGGCGCTGGGCGACGCGGCGCAGGTGCAGCGCTGCCTGGCGGATGCCGAGCGCGATTTGTGAGTGCCCCCAAGACCCGCCGCTTCGCGTCAGGCCCCCCCGAGGGGGACAAGGAAACTCGGGAGCGGCCCTTCGTTTCCTTGAAAGCGCCCCCAAGACCTGCCGCTTCGCGTCAGGCCCCCCGAGGGGGACAAGGAAACTCGGGAGCGGCCCTTCGTTTCCTTGAGCCCCGCCTACATCAGCGCCACGCCCTTGATCTGGGCAAACAGCGCGTCGCCGGCGCGCAGGGCCAGCGCGTCGGCACTCTTGCGGGTGATGCGGGCCAGCAGCCAGGCGGGCGGCGCCGCCGGCTCGGGCTGGCCGACCGCCAGGCGCAGCAGCACGGTCGCGCCTTCGGTGTGCAGGCTGTGCAGGGTCACCGGCAGGAGGTTGAGCACGCTGCTGGCCTGCGGCATTTGGCGGGCGACGCTGACGTCGCGCGCCAGCACCCGCGCCCGCACCGCCTGGCCAATCGGCGCCGCCGTCTGCCCCAGCCACAGCGCCGCGCCGGCAAAGCCGATCCGCGACAGCGCGTAGCCCGGGTCATGCGCCAGCACCCGGGCATCGATCACCACCCCGGCCTCGTCGAAGCGGCTCAGCGGCAGATCCGGCCGCGACAGCAATTCGCTCAGCGGCCCGCTGGCCAGCACCCGGCCGGCGTCGAGCAGCACCAGGTGCTCGGCCAGGCGCGCGGCCTCTGAGATCGCATGGGTGACGTAGACCATGGGCAGCGCCAGGCTGCGCTGCAGCCGCTCCAGGTAAGGCAGGATCTCGGCCTTGCGCGCGTCGTCCAGCGCCGCCAGCGGCTCGTCTAGCAGCAGCAGCTCGGGCTGGGTCGCCAGGGCGCGGGCGATGGCCACGCGCTGGCGCTCGCCGCCCGACAGCGCCGCCACCCGCCGTGGCAGCAGCGCGGCGATGCCGAGCAGATCGATCACCGGCGCCAGGGCATTGGCCATGGCGCGGGCGGGCTGTCTGCGCGCCCGGCGGGCGAAGGCGTAGCGCAGGTTGCCGGCGACATCCAGGTGCGGGAACAGCGCCGACTCCTGAACCACGTAGCCGACGGCGCGGCGGTGCGCGGGCACGAAGGTGCCGGTCGCGTCGTCCTGCCAGACCGTGTCGCCCAGCGCCACCCGGCCGGCGGCCCGCTCCAGCCCGGCCAGCGCCCGCAGCAGGCTGGTCTTGCCGCAGCCCGAGGCGCCGACCAGGGCCGTCACCCCCTGGCCAGGCAGGCTGAGCGCGAGATCGAGGTCGAAGCCGGACCGCGCCAGCCTCAGCCGGATGTCGATCATGGCCGCGCCATGCCGTCGCGCGCCGGCCGGTTGGCGGCGTACAGCGTCACCAGCACCAGCAGCGCAAAGCCGACCAGGACGGCGGCCAGTCGGTGCGCGTCGGCAAACTCGCCGGCCTCGACATGCTCGTACACCGCCACCGACAGCACCCGGGTCTGGCCGGGGATGTTGCCGCCAATCATCAGCACCACCCCGAACTCGCCCACGGTGTGGGCAAAACCCAGCACGCTGGCAGTGACCATGCCGGGCCGGGCCAGCGGCAAGGCGACCGAGAAAAACCGATCCCATGGCCCGGCGCGCAGCGTCGCGGCGGCTTCGAGCAGGCGCGGCGGGATCGCCTCGAACGCCTGCTGCATCGGCTGCACGACGAACGGCAACGAGTACAGCACCGAGCCCAGCACCAGCCCGGCAAAGCTGAACGGCAATCGGCCCAGGCCCAGCGCCTGCGTCAACTGCCCGACCGGCCCCTGCGGGCCCAGCGCCAGCAGCAAATAGAAGCCCAGCACCGAGGGCGGCAGCACCAGCGGCATGGCCACCAGCGCCGCCCACAGCGGCTTCAGCCGCGACTGGCTGCGCGCCAGCCCCCAGGCCAGCGGCGTGCCCAGCAGCAGCAGCAGCAGGGTGCTCAGGCCGGCCAGGCGGGCTGTCAGGCCGATCGCAGTCCAGTCGCCAGCGCTCACTGCGCGTAGCCCCAGGCTTCGATCAGCGCCCGCGCAGGCGCCGACTTCAGGTAGCTCAGCAGGGCGATGGCGGCGGCGTTGCCCTGGCCCGGCAACAGCAGCACCGCGTCCTGGCGGATCGGCGGGTACAGCGCCTGCGGCACCTGCCACAGCGATCCGGCCAGCGGCTGCCCGGGCGCGGCCACCTGCGACAGCGCCAAAAAGCCGAGTTCGGCATTGCCGCTGGCCACGAACGCATAGGCCTGCGCCAGGCTCTCGCCCATCACCAGCCTGGGCGCCAGCGACGCCTCCAACCCCCTGGCCTTGAGCACGGCCAGCGCCGCTTGGCCATAGGGCGCGAGCTTGGGGTTGGCGATCGCCAGGCGGCCGAAGCGCGCGCTGCCCAGCACCGCGCCCTGGTCATCGACCAGGCCTGGCTGCGGGCTCCACAGCACCAACCGGCCGACCGCAAAGGTGAAGGCGCTGCCGGGCACGGCCAGGTTCTGCGCCAGCAGCCGCTGCGGCGTCTGCTGGTCGGCCGCCAGCAGCACCTCGAACGGCGCGCCGGCCACGA
This sequence comes from Burkholderiales bacterium, assembly GCA_025350145.1. Lineage (GTDB taxonomy): Bacteria > Pseudomonadota > Gammaproteobacteria > Burkholderiales > Burkholderiaceae_C > Pseudaquabacterium. Next base: position 9,862 of record JANXYH010000114.1, read on the forward strand.
TCTGGCTGTAGAACTTGCCGGTGGCACCCGAAGTTGCTCTCAGCCGGTGGCCGCTCGCCGCAGTAAAACCCTCGGCCAGCGCGGCCAGCGGCGCGGCGAAATTGGCGGCCACCGCGACGCTGACTTCAGCGGCCTGCGCGGGCGCCGCGAGCACGCCGAAAAGCCAGCAATTCAGGCAGGCGGCACGCAGCCGGGCCTTGGGCCATTTGGGGCGGGAAAGTGTGCTCGGCATCGGGGCGCAAGCATAGCCGGCAGCACCCGCCGCCCAGGTGGGCGCGAACCTTGCTCGCCAGGCCCTACTTGGTGCGAACCAGCTTGACCTGGACCTGGCAGCCGACGGCCTGGGCGTACCGCCTCAGCGTGCTCAGGGACGGCACATGCTTTCCCGCCGACTCCAGTCGCGAAACGGCGCTCTTGGTGGTGCCCATTCGCGCGGCCACTGCGTCCTGGGTCAGACCCGCCCGAGCGCGCGCCTTGAGCAGTTGCCCGACGAGCTTGTATTCCGGCGCAAGGCCTTCGTATGCCAGGTCAAAGCCCTCGCGCGCCTTGGCCTTCGCCATGAACGCCTCGTGGTCGTGCTTGACAGCGTGGTACTTGAGTTCAGCCATGACGTACTTCCTTGACACGGCGCCGGGCAAGCTTCAATTCCTTGTCCGGCGTTTTGCGAACCCGGCTGGCCGGAACTGCCGGCGGCGAGTCAACCCCATTGAGTTGAAGCGCCGGGGAAGCAGGCGACGGGCAGCGGTTGGCGTTGAGGCAATGTAGGGTCAGCGCACGCCCTGTGCAATTCGCGTTGTTCCCGGTGTGGGGCGTTGAAGGCCTGCGGCGGTGATGGCGGGCGTTGGCAGCAGCACGGTCACGTAGACCAAAGGCGCCACCCGGCGTCGCAGACGGGCCAAAGGGTGGACTTGAGCCCGTTTGTGGGCGCTGTGGCGCAGGTCGCCGCCGTTCGGCCGTGCAGGCAGCGCTCGGTGCCGGTGGCGGCCACGCGGCGCATGAAAACCCCGGCTCGCGGCCTGTCAATGACCGGCGCGATGTTGATCGCAGGCTTAGGCACAAGCCTGCCTTGGAGGATCACGGTCGTTGCCGACCCGCGCCATAGAATGGACTTCAGACGCGGGTGTAGTTCAATGGCAGAACGGCAGCTTCCCAAGCTTCATACGAGGGTTCGATTCCCTTCACCCGCTCCACGCCTTGGCCGACGGTTGCGCAGAATTTGATCGGTCTGCGGCCCGGCTTGGCACTTGAAATCCGCTGCCATGGCGCCAGATGCCGCGCCTCCACCACCCCCGGGAGTCAACATGACCCTGTCCAGGTTGTTCGTTACCGTGGCCCTTGCCGGGTTCACCGCTTTTGCCGTGGCGGCATTGCCGACCGTCGACGCGGTGCAGGCCGAAGTGCAGCGCGGCAATTACGCGCAGGCCGAGCAGATGATGCACGAGGTCGTCACCGCCAAGCCCGGCAGTGCCCGCGCCCATTACATCTACGCCGAGATCCTGGCCCACAACCGGCGCTTTGAGCAGGCGGCGCTGCAGGCCTCGCTGGCGCGCCAGGCGGATCCGACGGTCAAGTTTGCCGATCCGGCCAAGTTCAGCGCCTTCGAGTCGCTGCTGGAACGTGAACAGCGCGCTGCCACCGCGCCGCGCGCCAATGCGGTGCAGCCCAGCGTCGTGTCGGCGCCGCCGGCGCAACGTCCGGTGGCCAGGCCGGCGCCTGAGCCGCAGTCCAACGGCATCCCGAGCTGGATCTGGGTGGTCGGCCTGTGCGCTGTGGGCTATTTCCTGTGGCGCCGGCTGCAGACCAGCCGCAGTCAGGCAATGATGGCCGCGCCCATGGGCGGCGCGATGGTGCCGGCTCAGGGCGGCATGGCGCCGATGGCGGGCGGGTACGGCCCTGGTGGCGCTGGTGGCCCTGGTGGCCCTGGTGGATATAGCCCCGGCTACGGACAGGCGCCTTCGGCCGGTTCGGGCCTGATGGGCGTGGGCCTGGGCGTGGCCGGCGGGGTCGCGGCGGGCATGCTGGCCGAGAAGCTGCTGCATGGCGGTGACCATGGCAACAACAACCCCGGCAACTACGGTCAATCCAGCCCGGCGGTCGGCGGTGGCAACGCCGGCGGTGGCTTCTTTGACGACGCCCCAGCCAACTACAACCCGGCCGCGCAGGAGCTTGAGCAACGCCCGGTCGACTTCGGCAGCGGTGACGGCTGGGGCGGCGATGCGGGCGGCGATGCGGGCGGCGGCGGCGGTGGCGACGGTGGCGGTGACGGCGGCTGGTGAGCCCGCCGCAATCCGAACCACGTCCACGAGCCCATCGCCCGGTCCGCAGCTTCGTGCTGCGCGCCGGCCGCCTGGGCAAGGGCCAGCAGCGCGCGCTGCAAGAGTTGGGGCCGAGCTACCTGCTGCCGTTCACTGCGCAGGCACTTGACCCCGCTGCGGTGTTCGGCCGCCAGGCCCCGCTGGTGCTGGAAATCGGCTTCGGCATGGGCCAGGCGACAGCACAGATCGCTGCCGCACAGCCGCAAACCGACTTTCTCGGCGTCGAGGTCCACGCCCCCGGCGTCGGCGCCTTGCTGCGCGAGATTGACGAGCGCGGCCTGCGCAACCTGCGCATCGTCCAGCACGACGCGGTCGAGGTGCTGCGCCAGATGCTGGCGCCAGGCGCGCTGGCCGGCGTGCACATCTACTTTCCTGACCCCTGGCACAAGAAGCGCCACCACAAGCGCCGCTTGATCCAGCCCGCCTTCGTCGATCTGCTCAGCAGCCGGCTGGCGCCGGGCGGCGTTCTGCACTGCGCCACCGACTGGCAGGACTATGCCGAGCAGATGCTGGCGGTGCTGGGCCAATGCCCGGCCCTGGTCAACAGCGTCGACGGCTACGCCCCCAGGCCCGAGCTTCGGCCGCTGACCAAGTTCGAGGCCCGCGGCCTGAAGCTCGGCCACGGCGTCTGGGATCTGGTGTTCCGGAAGCGCGCGGCCTGATCGGTGGCCGCTGGCGCGACCTGAGCGAGGCCTGCGGGCTCAATCCGCCCAGTTGACCCAGCCCTGCCAGCCCGTCAACAGCACCAACAGGCCGAAACCGATGCGGTACCAGGCGAAGGCCACGAAGCTGTGGGTGGCGATGTAGCGCAGCAGCCAGCGCACGCAGACCCAGCCGGCCAGGAACGAGACGATGAAACCGACCGCGAACTGCGGCAGGTCGGCCACGCCGAGCAGCGCGCGCTCCTTCCACAGGCTGTAGCCGCCGGCCGCCACCAGCGTGGGGATGGCGAGGAAGAAGCTGAAATCGGTGGCGGCCTTGCGCGACAGGCCGAGCAGCATGCCGCCGATGATGGTCGCGCCCGACCGGCTGGTGCCCGGAATCATGCCCAGGCATTGCACGCAGCCGACCTTGAACGCATCCAGCGGGCCCATGTCGTCGACCTCGGCGATGCGTGCCTGTGGCCGGATCCGCTGCTCGACAAGCAAGATGATCAGCCCGCCGACGATGAAGGCGCCGGCCACCACCGGCCCGTTGAAGAGGTACTTCTTGATCGTTTTGTAGACGAAGAAGCCGATCAGCCCGGCCGGCAGGAAGGCGATCGCCACATTGAGCACGAAACGGGTGGCGCGCGGGTCGCGGCCAAAGCCGCCCAGCGCCGCGCGGATGCGCTGCCAGAAGACGATCACCACCGCGACGATGGCCCCGGTCTGGATGGCGATGTCGAACACCTTGCTCTTGTCGTCGTGCATGCCCAAGAGCGTGCCGGCAAGGATCAGGTGCCCGGTGGACGACACCGGCAGGAATTCGGTCAGGCCCTCGACCACGCCCATGACGGCGGCTTTGAGCAGAATCAGAGGGTCCATGGCATGCCGCTGGGGATAGCAAAACAGAGGTCGGAAGGCAGGGGCTAAAAAGGCCGCGCATGATAGCCGCGGCACCTGCGCCAGGCCGGACCGCAACGGCCACCACCGCCACGGGTACCACTGTCACCGCTACCACCAATGCCGCCTGGCTTTACCCCGCTTTGCAAGGCCTGGCCCGGCCCTGGGGGCCCTGCCCGGTTGACCGGGCGCGGTGCCCACAGTAAACTTACTGACCAGTCAGTCAGTAACATGAATTCAAGCGCCGCCATTGCCGATTCCGACACCCCGCTGCGCCGCCGCCGCAAGCAAGCCCGTCCGCAGGAATTGCTCGACGCCGCGCTGGCACTGTTCGTCGAAAAGGGCTTCGCCGCGACCCGGGCCGACGAGGTGGCGCTGCGCGCCGGTGTGTCCAAGGGCACGCTGTACCTGTACTACCCGAGCAAGGAGGAGTTGCTCAAGGCGGTGATCGCGCACTTCCTTTCGGCGCGCATCGCGCAGGCCGAGGCGGCGCTGGCCGAGGTGAGCGGGCCGGTGGCGCCGGCCCTGCGCGCCATGCTCAGCGCCTGGTGGATGGCGCTGTACGACAGCCCTGCCTCGGGGGTGTTCAAGCTGGTCATCACCGAGGTGCGCAACTTCCCCGAGATCGCCGAGTTCTACCTCCGCCAGGTGGTCGACCCGGCCCATGCCTTGCTTGGCCGGGCGCTGCAGATGGGCATGGCCAGCGGCGAGTTCCGCCGCGTCAACATTGATGATGCGGTGCATTCGTTGGTGCTGCCGCTGATCATGCTGTGCCTGCACCGGCATTCGCTCGGCGCCTGCGCCGCCGACAGCCGCCTGGAGCCGATGCGCTTCATTGCCGGCCACATCAACCTGGTGCTGGACGGGCTTGCCCAGCCCGCCCCGAACTGACCCCGCTAGCGATGAAGACCTGGATCAAAGTTGCCCTGCCGTTGCTGCTGATCGCGGCCACCGGCCTGTACCTGGCGCGAGGCCTGCGCAAGCCGGCGGCGGCGGCGGCCGCGCCGGTGGCCGCCGTCCCGGCAGCGCAGACCCGCGACCTGAGCACGCTCGATGTGCTGGCTGTGCGTCGGCAGACGCTGGCCCAGGGGCTGGAGGTCTCGGGCACGCTCAAGGCGGTCAACACCGCGACCGTCAAGGCCAAGGTCGCGGCCGAATTGACCGCCGTGTCGGTGCGTGAGGGCGATGCCGTGCGTGCCGGCCAGGTCGTGGCGCAACTCGACACCACCGAGTACGACTTGCGGCTGCGCCAGGCCGACCAGCAGGCCATCGCCGCCCGCACCCAGTTGGAGATTGCCCAGCGCCAGTCGAGCAACAACAAGGCGCTGGTGGCGCAGGGCTTCATCTCGCCGACCGCGCTGGAAACCTCGCTGTCCTCCGAGGCCGGCGCCCAGGCGACCTTGCAGGCGGCGCTGGCCGGCGTCGAGCTGGCCAAGAAGTCGCTGGCCGACACCCGCATTGCCACGCCGATCAACGGCCAGGTGTCGCAGCGCCTGGCCCAGCCGGGCGAGCGCGTGGCGGTGGACGGCAAGATCCTCGAGATCGTCGACCTGGCTCGCTCGAACTGGAGGCCGCAGTGCCGCCGGAGAACCTGGCCGCGCTCAAGCTCGGCGCCCTGGCCCGCCTCAGCGTCGACGGCAGCCCGGAGCCGGCCAATGCCCGGGTGATGCGCATCAACCCCAGCGCACAGGCCGGCTCGCGGATGGTCTCGGCCTACCTCGCGGTGGCACCCGGCCCGGGTCTGCGCAACGGCCTGTTTGCACGCGGCTGGATCGAGTTGCTCAAAAAGCCGGTGCTGGCGCTGCCGGTCTCGGCGGTGCGAACCGACGGCGCCAAGCCCTATGCGATCCGCATCAGCAATGGCCATGCCGAGCCGGTGGAGTTGACGCTGGGCCTGCGTGGCCGGGCCGATGGTCAGGCTGGTGGCCAGGCCGACGGCCAGGACATGGTCGAGGTGCTGGCCGGCCTGAACGACGGCGACAAGGTGCTGGCCGCCAGCGCCGGCCTGGTGCCGCGCGGCGTGGCGCTGCGGATAGCGGATGTACCCAAGCCCGCTGCCTCAGCCCCCGGCGCCTTGCCCGCCGCAGCAGCGTCCGGCGCCGCGCTGTCCGCCGCGCGCTGAACCTCAAGCCAGGCCGCCGCCATGTGGTTCACCCGTATTTCTATCGCCAACCCGGTGCTCGCCGTGATGGTGATGTTCGCCTTCGTCGTGCTCGGGCTGTTCTCGTACCAGCGCCTGAAGGTCGACCAGTTCCCCGACGTCGACTTCCCGACCGTGGTGGTGCAGATCGACTACCCCGGGGCCTCGCCCGAGATCGTCGAGACCGAGGTCACGCGCAAGGTCGAGGAGGCGGTCAACACCATCTCCGGCATCAGCCAGTTGTACTCGCGCAGCTACGAGGGAACCTCGGTGGTGATCGTGCAGTTCAACCTGGACATCGTCGGGCGCAAGGCGGCCGACGATGTGCGCGAAAAGCTGGCACTGATCCGCTCGAGCTTTCGCGACGAGGTCAAGGAAGCCCGGGTATCGCGCTTTGACCCGGCCAGCCGGCCGATCTACTCGCTCAGCCTGAGCTCGCCCGACGGTTCACGCAGCGTGCAGGAGCTGACGACCTTCGCCGACCAGGTGCTGCGCAAGCGGATCGAGACGGTGCGCGGGGTCGGCTCGGTCACCCTGGTCGGCGGCGTCAAGCGCGAGATCAATGTCTACCTCAAGCCGGCAGCGATGGAGGCCTTCGGCGTCGGGGTTGATGCGGTGCTGGCGGCGGTGCGCAGCGAGAACCAAGACCTGCCCGCCGGCAGCCTGCGCTCGAGCGAATCGGAGCAGATCGTCCAGGTGGCCGGCCGGGCCAAGCGGCCCGAGGACCTCAAGGACCTGATCGTCGCCCGCCGTGGCGCCGCCTTGGCCGCCGCCGGCGCTGGCCAGCCGGTGCGGCTGGGACAGGTCGCCGAGATCGTCGACGGCCCCGAGGAGTTGGAATCCCTGGCGCTCTACAACGGCGTGCGCACCCTGGCCATCGACGTGCAGAAGAGCCAGGACGAGAACACCATCGAGGTCGTCGACGGCCTGCGCCAGGTGGTCGACAAGCTCAGCCCGCAGTTGCCGCGCGGCATGTCGCTGACGATGGTGCGCGACGCCTCGCGCACCATCCGCGTCTCGGTGGCCAACGTCAAGGGCACCCTGCTCGAAGGCGCGGCACTGACGATTGCGATCGTCTTCCTGTTCCTCAACAGTTGGCGCTCGACCGTCATCACCGGCCTGACCTTGCCGATCGCCCTGATCGGCACCTTCTTGGTGATGTACGTCGCCGGCTTCTCGATCAACATGGTCACGCTGATGGCGATGAGCCTGTGCGTCGGCCTGCTGATCGACGACGCCATCGTCGTGCGCGAGAACATCGTTCGCCACGTGCAACTGGGCAAGAGCCCGCGCCAGGCGGCGTTGGACGGCACCGACGAGATCGGCCTGGCGGTGCTGGCGACGACGCTGTCGATCGTCGCGGTGTTCCTGCCGGTCGGGTTCATGGGCGGAATCATCGGCAAGTTCTTCCACGAGTTCGGCATCACCATCGTCGCGGCGGTGCTGATCTCAATGTTCGTCAGCTTCACCCTCGACCCGATGCTCAGCTCGGTCTGGCACGACCCGGCAATCGACCGCGAGGGCAAGCCGTTCGTGCCCAGCGGCTGGTATGACCACAGCCTAGGCCGGCTCACCCACGCGGTCGACCGGGCTGCCCACCGCCTGGGCGACCTGTATGTCGCGACGCTGGGCTGGTCGCTGCGCCACACCCTGGCGACGCTGGCGATCGCGGTCTCCAGCCTGGTCTTGGCCGGCTGGCTGGCGACCAAGCTGGGCACCGAGTTCGTGCCCAAGGCCGACTTCTCGGAGACCACCGTCACCTTCTACACCCCGGTCGGCTCGTCGCTGGCCACCACCGAGGCACGCACCCGGCAAGTCGACGCGATCCTGCGGGCCCTGCCGCAGGTGCGCTACACGCTTTCGACCATCAACACCGGCCAGGCCGCAGGACGCAACTACGTCAGCGTGTTCGTGCGCCTGGTCGACCGCGAGCAGCGCGCGCTCAGCGCCGACGCGATGTCGGTGCCGCTGCGCCAGCGCCTGGCCGAGGTCGCCGGCATCACCGTCACCCATGTCGGCCTGCTCGATGGCGTCGGCGGCAACAAGCCGATCTCGCTGTCGGTGCAGGGCAGCGATCTGGGCGAGTTGCAGCGCCTGACCGACGGCCTGATGCCACGCCTGGCGCAGATCGACGGCATCGCCGACCTGGACACCAGCATGAAGCCGCCCAAGCCGACCGTGACGGTGCAGGTGCGGCGCGACATCGCCTCGGACCTGGGGCTGTCGGTGGGCAGCATCACCAACGCCCTGCGCGCCCTGGTTGCGGGGCAGACCGTGGGCGACTGGCGCGCCGCCGACGACCAGAGCTACAACGTCAAGGTGCGGCTGGGGCCAGACTCGCGCGACCAGACCAGCGACCTGGCGCGGCTGGGTCTGGTGGCCGGCGCCAACGCCGACGGCTCGATGCGGATCGTGCGGCTGTCCCAGGTCGCCGACCTGCGGCCCGGCATCACCTCCAACCAGGTCAACCGCCGCGACCTGAACCGCGAGTCCGAGATCACCGCCAACACCAGTGGGCGCTCGCTCGGCGAGGTCTCGGCCGACATCCGCAAGGCGCTCGAAGACACCCCCCTGCCGCCGGGCTACAGCTACCGCTTCGGCGGCTCAACCAAGGACATGCAGGACAGCGCGGTCTACGCCGCTTCGGCGCTGGGCCTGGGGGTGATCTTCATCTACATGATCCTGGCAGCGCAGTTCCGCAGCTACCTGCAGCCGATCGCGCTGATGAGTTCGCTGCCGCTGACGCTGATCGGCGTGGTCGCCGCGCTGCTGCTGTGGCGCTCGACCCTGAACATGTTCACCGTCATCGGCATCGTCATGCTGATGGGCCTGGTGACCAAGAACGCGATCCTGCTGGTCGACTTTGCGATCCGTGGCCGGGAGGAAGGCCTGCCGCGCAGCCAGGCCCTGCTGCGTGCCGCCAAGGTGCGGCTGCGGCCGATCCTGATGACCACGCTGGCGATGATCTTCGGCATGCTGCCGCTGGCATTCGCGCTGACCGAAGGCTCGGAGCAGCGCGCGCCCATGGGCCAGGCTGTGATTGGCGGGGTCATCACCTCGTCGGTGCTGACGCTGGTGGTGGTGCCGGTGATCTACTGCTGGCTCGACGACCTCTCGGCCTGGGCGCGGCGATTGTTCGGCCTGGCGCCGCGGGTGTTCGGCCGGCCCGTCGCTGAACCTGCGGCGGCCGCCGCCCCGCAACGCCCGGCCAGCGCCGACCTGGCGCCCTAAAATCTTAGGTTGCCCCACAGCCGCAGCCCAAGCATCCGCCGAAAGACCCGCAGCGCCATGAACATCGAACAAGCCCGATTCAACATGATCGAGCAGCAGATCCGGCCCTGGAACGTGCTCGATCCCAACGTGCTGTCTCTGCTGGCGATGGTCAAGCGCGAAGACTTTGTGCCCGCCGCCTACCGCAGCCTGGCCTTTGGCGACACCGAGCTGCCGCTGCCCGAGGGCCAGTGCATGCTGGTGCCACGGCTGGAGGCGCGGCTGCTGCAGGAGGCCAATGTCCAGCGCCACGAGCGGGTGCTGGAGATCGGTGCCGGCTCGGGCTTCATGGCCGCGCTGCTGGCCCACCGGGCGCAGAGCGTGGTCACGCTGGAGCGCATCCCGGCGCTGGCCCGGCTGGCGGCCGAGAACCTGCGCCGCGCGGCGATCGTCAACGTCAGCGTGCGCGAGGCCGACGGTTGCCAGGGCCTGGCCGGCGAGGCCCCGTTTGACGTGATCTTGCTCTCCGGCTCGGTAGCCAGCGTGCCCCAGGTGCTGCTGAAGCAACTGCGGCTGGGCGGCAGACTGGTCGGCGTGGTCGGTGCCGAGCCGATGATGCGCGCCACCCGGGTGCTGCGCAGCGCCGAGGCGCGCTTCGACACGGTCGAGTTGTTCGACACCGTGGCAGCGCGGTTGGTCGGCTTTGACGAGCCGACGCGGTTCCGGTTCTGAGCCGACTGCGGCCCGCCCTCCCCCGCGCGTCACCCGCGCCTCACCCGCCCGTCACCGACCAGCACCCCTCAGCCGCCGACCGATGCCCTGCCGCCGCAGCCCGTCGCACCGGTCTGGCCCGCGACTGCGGCCAACTGCTACAAGGCCGAGCTGATCGCCCCGCTACCGACCCAACCCAGGATTTGCCCGCCATGCCCCACGCCCCGTCGACCCTGAGCCGATTGCCCGGCCTGATGTCAGCAGCCGTCTTGCCCGCAGCCCTGTTGCCCGCAGCCCTGTTTCTGGCGACATTGCTACCGGCCGCCGGCGCCCAGGCGCAGAGCCTGCAATCCCTGTACGACGCCGCGCGGGACTACGACGCGATCTACAAGTCGGCCCGCTTGCAGGCCGACTCCACGCTCTACCGCGCCGAGCAGACGCGGGCACTGATGCGGCCGACGATCAACGCCACCGCCAGCACCGCACGCTCGACCAGTGAGACGCCCTACTCCAGCACGCCGAACACCTTCAGCACCACGGTCGCGACCGGCGTCACCGCGCAGGCGCCACTGTTCAACCGCGCCAATCAAAAGACCATTGCCCAGGCCGAGCGCGGCATCGAGGTAGCCAACGCGCAGTTGCTGGTCGCCGAGCAGGATCTGATCGTGCGCCTGGCGCAGGCCTATTTCGATGTCCTGACCTCGGCCGACGCGCTCGAGACGACCCGCACCGCGAAGAAGGCCATTGCCGAACAACTGGCCTCGGCCAAGCGCAACTTCGAGGTCGGCACCCAGACCATCACCGACACCCGCGAGGCCCAGGCACGCTTTGACCTGTCGGTGGCCCAGGAGCTGGCGGCCGAAAACGACCTCAACGTCAAGCGCCTGGCGCTGGACCAGTTGGTCGGCCAAAAGGGCGTGCAACCCAAGCCCCTGGCCGTGCCGGTGGTGATCCCGGCCTTGGCGCCGACCGATGTCGAACAATGGGTGACGCAGGCCGAGGCCGCCAGCCCGAGCCTGCGCCAGGCCCGGCTGGCTCTGGACGTGGCACGCCTGGAGACCGAAAAGGCGCGCGCCGGCAGCCTTCCAACCATCACTGCCAGCGGCGGCCTGACCGAGACCTACGCCAAGATCGGCGGCAATGTCAGCCTCAGCGGCAGGGTCGTGGCCTTCGGCCCCAATTCCGGCAACGGCCTGGCCGCCAACGTCGCTGTGCAGCTCAGCATGCCGCTGTTCAGCGGCGGTTCGGTGCAGAACCGGATCAAGGAGACGCTGAGCCTGGAGGACAAGGCCCAGAGCGACCTCGAATCGGCCCGCCGTGGTGTGGCCACCGGCACGCGCACGGCGTTCTTCGGGGTGCAGTCGCTGCAGGGCCAGGTCCTGGCGCTGCAGGCGGCCGAATCGTCGAGCAAGCTGGCGCTGGAAGCGACCCAGTTGGGCTACAAGGTCGGGGTGCGCGTCAACCTCGACGTGCTGAACTCACAGACCCAGCTCTACCAGGCCCAGCGCGACCTGGCCAAGGCACGCTACGACACCGTCGTCAACGGCCTGAAGCTGCGCCAGGCTGCGGGCGTATTGCAGCCGGCCGATGTCGGCGCGGTCGAGGCCTTGTTGGCCAAATAGCCCGCCCGCTGTTTACACGACTTTGCACGGCCGGCCCAAACCTTCTGCCAAGGCCTGCCGTTAGAGTCTGAAGCCCCCGGGCGCACCCGCCCCGACTTCAGCCATGACCCCCTTCAGCCCCGCCGCGACCTCTGCCAACGCGGCGATTGCTGCCCACCGGTTTGGTCTGGGCGAGCCCGACCTGGCGGTCGTCAGGCCTGATCCGCAGGCTTGGCTGCAGGCCCAGATCGGTCCGGCCGAGGCCCAGCACGGCAATGAACTGCCCGGCATCGAACAGGCCCTGGAGCGGCAGGTCCAGGCGCGCAAGGCCAACCAGGCCAGTGCCGCCGCCAGCGCCACTGCGGCCGCCAAAGACCCCTACCGCGACAGCATCGCCGCCGACATCCGCGCCAGGCTCGGCACCTCGGCCAGCACCAGCCGGCCCTTTGCCGAGCGCCTGGCGCTGTTCTGGTGCAACCACTTCAGCGTCTCCAACGCCAAGGGCAGCAGCCGTGGCCTGGTCGGTGCGTTCGAGCGCGAGGCGATCCGGCCGCACATCGCCGGCAAGTTCGCCGACCTGCTGCTGGCCTCGACCACCCACCCGGCGATGCTGCGCTACCTCGACAACAGCTTTTCGGCCGGGCCAAATTCGGCAGCCGTGGCCGCCGCCCGGCGACGCGCCCAACGCCAGCCCGAGGCAGCACCACTGCGGCTGACCGGGCTGAACGAAAACCTGGCCCGCGAGGTGCTGGAGCTGCACACCCTGGGTGTGGCCGAGCATGCCTACGACCAGGCCGACGTCACCGCGCTGGCAGCGGTCCTGAGCGGCTGGCGCGGCCCGCTGCCCGAGCGGCCGGCCAACGCCACTGCGCCGGACGCCAGCGGCTTCGACGCCGTCTGGCACGAGCCTGGCACCAAGACCGTGCTCGGCCAGCGCTGGCCCGAAGGCCCGCAGGCCTTGCCAGCGCTGTTGCGGCACCTGGCCAGCCAGCCGTCGACCGCCCGCTTCATCGCCACCAAGCTGGCCCGCCATTTCGTCGCCGACCAGCCGCCGCCGGCCCTGGTCGAGCGCCTGGCCGGCAGCTTTCTGGACAGCGGCGGCGATCTGGCTACCGTCTATGCCAGGTTGATCGCCTCGCCCGAGGCCTGGCAGGAGGCGCCAAGCAAGCTCAAGTCGCCGGAGGAGTTCGTGGTCTCAAGCGCCCGGCTGCTGAAACTGGGCCACAGGCTGGTGCAGCGCGCAGCCGATGCCGGCACTGCGGCCCTGGGCCAGCGCCTGCAGGCCCCCGGCTCGCCGGCCGGCTGGCCCGACCGGGCCGAAGACTGGATCGGCCCCGAGGCGGTCTGGCAGCGGGTCGAATGGGCCGCCGCGCTGGCCGAGCGCATGGCCGCCAGCGTCGACGCCCGGGCCCTGGCCCAGGCCGCGCTGGGGCCGCGCCTGACCGAGGCCACGCGGCTCGAAATCGACCGCGCCAGCGACGCCGCCCAGGCACTGAGCCTGCTCCTGCTGGCGCCCGAATTCCAACGCCGTTGAGGCCCAGGTAGACGCCACATGCGCCCACTCCAGCACCGCCGTCTGTTCCTGCGCCGCGCCGGCCAGTTGGCGCTTGCCGCACCCCTGCTGGCCAGGCTGAGCTGGGCCGGTGCCGCCACGCCCGACTCACCCCGGCTGGTGCTGCTGATCCTGCGCGGCGGCATGGACGGCCTGTCGGCCGCGCCCGCCATCGGTGACCCGGCCTTCGCCGCCGCGCGCGGCGCCCTCGGCCAATGGCCGCAGCCGCCCTTGCCGCTGACACCACTGTTTGCCCTGCACCCGGCGCTGGCCAATGCCCATGCGATGTACGGCCGGGGCGAGTTGGCCCTGGTCCACGCCGCTGGCCTGCCCTACCACGAGCGCTCGCACTTCGACGCCCAGCAGGTGCTGGAGTCTGGCGGCAGCCGGCCGTTCGAGCTGTCCAGCGGCTGGCTGGGGCGCGCCCTGGCGGGCAGCCAGCGCCACGCCATCGCGCTGCAAAGTGCTGTTCCGCTGGTATTGCGCGGCCACAGTGGTGTCGACACCTGGGCGCCCGGCGCCCTGCCAGAACCCGGCGCCGATCTGCTTGCCCGGCTGGGGCGCCTGTACCAGGCCGATCTGCCCCTGGCGCAGGCGCTGGCGCGCGCCCGCAGCTTGCGCGGCGATGGCGGCGAGGCCGGCGCGATGAATGCGATGCCCAGCGCCGGCCCGGGTCGGGCCTTGGCCAACCTGGCGACCCAGGCCGCCGCCTTCTTGGTCAAACCCGATGGGCCGCAGGCCGCGGTGCTGGACATGGGCGGCTGGGACACCCATGCCAACCAGGTCGCGCCCCAGGGGCCATTTGGCAACGCCCTGCGCCAATTGGACGCCGCCCTGGGCGCGCTGCGCGACGGCCTGCAGGCCAATGCCACCTGGGAGCGCAGCGTGGTGCTGGTGGTGACCGAGTTTGGCCGCCAGGTGGCGATCAACGGCACCCAAGGCACCGACCACGGCAGCGCCGGCCTGGCCATGCTGGCCGGCGGCGCCGTGCGCGGCGGGCAAGTCATCGCCGACTGGCCCGGTCTGGCGCCGAGCCAGCGTTTCGAAGGGCGCGACCTGCGCACCACCACCGACCTGCGCGCCCTGCTGCGTACTGTCCTCCACCAGCACCTGCAGGTGCCACTGACGCGGCTCAACCAGCAGGTGTTGCCCGGCGGCGCTGGCCTGGCGATGCTGCCGCTGCTGCGAGGCTGAGCCCGGCAGAATCGCCGCCATGCTTGAACTCCGACCGAATTGCGAGCACTGCGCCGCCGCGCTGCCGCCCGAATCTACGGCCGCGCGCATCTGCAGCTTCGAATGCACGTTCTGCGCGACCTGCGTGGCCGAAGTTTTGGGCAATGTCTGCGCCAATTGCGGCGGCAGCTTCATGCCCCGACCGATACGCCCGGCACGCGACTGGCGCGGCGGCAACTGGCTGGGCAGATACCCGGCGGGCACCACCCCCAAGCACCGACCGGTCGACCGCCTGACCCAGGCTGCGCTGGCTGCCGCGATTGCCGGCTTGCCACCCGAACTGCGCTGATCTGCAACTGCAGCGGTACGCGGCGCGCCGGCTCAGTCAGGCGCGCAAGGGCGTTCTTGCGGCGCCGGCATGGGCGGCGACACCGGCGGCGACACCGGCGGCGAAAACAGCGGCAACAACTGCGCCGCGACCCGCTGTGCCGCGCCCTGGTGCGCGGCCGCAAACGCCAGCGCGCGCTGCGCCCAGGCATCACGCGCCGGGTCATTGAGCAGCTCCAGGGCGGCACGGATGCCGGCAGCCAAGTCCGGCGCACGTCGGGCCGCGCCGGCCGCAATCGCGTCGGTCGCCGCCTGGGCGAAATTGAAGGTGTGTGGCCCCATCACCAACGGGCAGCCGCAGGCCGCCGCCTCGATCAGGTTCTGCCCGCCGAACGGGGCGTAGCTGCCACCGAGCAGGGCGGCGTCGGCGCAGGCATAGAACAAGGGCATCTCGCCGACCGAGTCACCCAGCCAGACGTCGCAGGCCGCAGCCGAGGCTGGCGGCTGCTCGCCCCAGCCGCTGCGGCGCGCCAGGCTCAGGCCATGGGCCTGGACCAGCGCCGCAACCTCGTCAAAGCGCTGCGGATGGCGCGGCACCAGCAGCAGCAAGGGGCGCGGCCCGGGCTGCGCCCGCCACAAGCCCAGCAGCAGCGCTTCCTCGCCCTCGCGGGTGCTCGCCGCCAGCAGCACCGGGCGCGGCAGGGCCTGGCGCCATTGCCGACCGCCCGCCAGCAAGGGGGCTGGCGGCGTCACGTCGAACTTGAGGTTGCCGCAGACCTGGACCTGCGCCACCCCGGCCGCGCGCAGACGCTGGGCGTCAGCCTCGGTCTGCGCCAGGGCCAGCGCGAGTTTTGCAGCGGCCGGGTGCAGCAGCGCCGCAAAACGGCGGCCGCGCGCGGCGCTGCGCGGGTTCAATCGGCCATTGGCCAGGACCATGGGGATGCCGGCCAGGCCGGCCTGGTGCTGCATCGACGGCCAGATTTCGGTCTCCATCAGCACCCCCATAGCAGGCTGGAAATGGCGCAGGAAGCGCCGCGTCGCGCCGGGGGTGTCGAACGGCATCCAGGCCTGGCAATCACCCGGCTGGAGCAGCAATTCGCCCGCCGCCAGGCCGGTGCCGGTGCCATGGGTGAAGACAAACCGCAGCTCCGGCCGCAGCCGCCGCAGTTGCTCAACCAAAGGCTGGCTGGCGCGGGTCTCGCCCAACGAGACCGCGTGCAGCCAGAGCCTGCCCGGCGCGGGCCGGGGCCCACGGTACAGCCCCAGGCGCTGGCCCATGGCATGGCGGTAAAGCGGCTCTTTGAGGCTGCGCCAGCCCAGGCGCAGCAGGTACAGCGGTGTCAGCAGGCGCAGGACAGTGGCGTAGAGCGCCAGCGCCAGGCACTGCCAGGTCCGCCCGGGCATCGCGGGCCGGTTCAAGCTCAATGTGCCGCAGACTGGATCCGCGCGTCAGGCTTGACCGCGCGCAGGGCGGCCATGAAGTCGGCCTCGATGCGCTGCAGCGCCTCGGGGGTGTGGCCCTCGAAACGCAGCACCAGCACCGGGGTGGTGTTGGAGGCGCGGCACAGGCCAAAGCCATCCGCCCAGTCGGCACGCACGCCGTCGATCTTGTTGACCTCGGCCCCCGGAAAATCGGCCTGCGCCTGCAGCGCGACGACGACCTGGTGCTGCTCGCCCTCGGCACAGGGCACGTTCAACTCGGGCGTGGAGAACGAAGTCGGCAGCGCGTCCAGCACCGCGCTCGGGTTCTTGCTGCGCGAGAGGATTTCGAGCATCCGCGCGGCGGTGTAGGTGGCGTCGTCAAAGCCGTACCAGCGCTCGCCGAAGAAAATGTGGCCGCTCATTTCACCGGCTATCGGTGCGCCGACCTCCTTCATCTTGGCCTTGATCAGCGAGTGACCGGTCTTGTACATCATCGGCTTGCCGCCGGCCTTGCGGATCGCCGGGCCCAACCGCTGGCTGCACTTGACGTCGAAGATCACGGTCGCGCCGCGCTGGCGCTTGAGCACGTCGGTGGCCAGCAGCATCAACTGCCGATCCGGGTAGATGATGTGGCCGTCGCGCGTGACCAGGCCGAGCCGGTCGCCATCGCCGTCAAAGGCCAGGCCGAGTTCGGCCTCGGTGGCGTGCACGACCTTGATCAGGTCGGCCAGGTTCTCGGGTTTGCTCGGGTCCGGGTGGTGGTTCGGGAAGTCGCCATCGACCCTGGAATACAGCTCGACCACCTCGCAGCCCAGCGCCCGCAATATCCCTGGCGCGCTGGCCCCGGGGATGCCGTTGCCCGAATCGACGACGATCTTCATCGGCCGGGACAGCTTGGCGTCGCCGACGATGCGCGCGGCGTACTCGGCGGCGATGTCCATCTTGGCGCTGCGGCCACGGCCACGGCTGTACTGCTCAAGCTCGATCCGCTGGCGCAGCCGCTGGATCTCGTCGCCATAGATCGCCCGGCCGGCCAGCACCATCTTGAAGCCGTTGTAGTTCTTCGGGTTGTGGCTGCCTGTGACCTGGATGCCCGAGCTGCAGCCCTGCGCGCCGCGGGTGGCGGCGACGTAGTACAGCATCGGCGTGGTCACGGCGCCGATGTCGACCACGTCCAGCCCGGTGGACTTCAGCCCGCGGACCAGGCCGGCCACCAGACCGGGCCCGGACACCCGGCCATCGCGCCCGACCACGACCGCCTTCTCACCCGCATCGATGGCCTGGCTGCCAAAGGCCCGGCCGAGGTGCTCGGCAAAGGTGTCGTCGATCCCCTGGCCGACGATGCCTCGGATGTCATAGGCCTTGAAGGCGCTGGCAGAAGTTTGCATGTTCGTCCTGGTTGCAATCGCGGCAATTCCCCTGGCAGGCCGCCGTTGGGAATGCACGCCGGCCGATTCTAAGGAGACCCCTGCGCAGCCGAATGCTGTGGCGCATCGCGCTAGAGCGGCGAACCCAATCCAAGCCAGGCTCGCTGGCTATCATCGCCCCGGCCCGGCGACTGCCGGCGCACCCTTTCATTGGCCAAACTCGAGGCGCACAACCCCATGGACCTGCCCGGCGGCGAAGACAACCTGTTCGACTACGTGGTGGTCGGTGGCGGCTCGGCCGGCTGCGTGCTGGCGGCCCGGCTCAGCCAGGACCCGACCCTGCGGGTGGCCTTGCTGGAGGCCGGCGGCGCCGATACCAGCGTGCTGATCCACTGCCCCGCCGGCCTGGCGCTGATGGCCAAGTCCAAGCTGGACATCAATTGGCGCTTCCAGACCGAGCCGCAGCCCGGTCTGGCCGGCAGGCGCGGCTACCAGCCACGCGGCAAGGTGCTGGGGGGATCGAGCTCGGTCAATGCGATGGTCTACATCCGCGGCCAGCGCCAGGATTACGACGCCTGGGCTGCCGCCGGCAATCCGGGCTGGTCCTACGACGAGGTGCTGCCGTATTTCAAGCGCGCCGAGCACAACGAACGCGGCGCCGACGCCTTCCATGGCAGCGGCGGGCCACTCAACGTGATGGACCTGCGCAGCCCCAACCGCTATTCGGAGGTGTTCGTCCAGGCCGCCGTCCAGGCCGGTCTGGCGCGCAACCCAGACTTCAATGGCGCGCAGCAGGAAGGCGCCGGGATGTACCAGGTCACCCACCGCAATGGTGAGCGCTGCTCGGCGGCCAAGGCCTACCTCAGTCCTGCCCTAGGCCGGCCCAACCTGCGCGTGTTCACCGGCTCCAAAGCCACCCGCATCCTGACCGATGGCCGGCGCGCCTGCGGCGTGAGCTTCCTGCAGGACGGCGTTGAGCGCCAAGTCCGGGCGCGGCGCGAGGTGCTGCTCTCGGCCGGCGCGATCCAGTCGCCGCAGTTGCTGATGCTCTCGGGCATAGGCCCGGGCGCCGAGCTTCAGCACCATGGCATCGGCGTGGTCCACGACCTGCCCGGCGTCGGCCAGGCACTGCACGACCACCCGGACGTGGTGCAGGTGATGGACGCGCCCAGGCTGAAGGATTTCTTTGGCCTCTCGTTCAGTGGCGCCTGGCGTGCCGTCGGTGCGATCCGTCAGTGGCGGCAGTCGCGCAGCGGCCCGCTGACGACCAATTTCGCCGAGGCCGGGGCGTTTTTGCGCAGCAGCCCGGCGCAGCCGCGCCCCGACCTGCAACTGCATTTCGTCATCGCCAAGCTGCTCGACCATGGCCGCAAGACGGTGCTCGGCCATGGCTATTCCTGCCATGTCTGCCTGCTCGACCCGGCCAGCCGCGGCAGCATCAGCCTGGCCAGCGCCGACCCGCTGGCCGCGCCCAGGATAGACCCCAATTTTCTCGGCGACCCGGGTGACTTGCAGCGCCTGGTCGAGGGCTTCAAGCGGATGCGCGAGATCATCGGCCAGCCAGCGCTGGCGGCACTCGGCGCACGCGAGTTGGCGGCCTCGGCCGCGGCCCGCGACGACGCCGCGATCGCCGCGTTCATCCGCAGCCATGCCGACACCATCTACCACCCGGTCGGCTCTTGCCGGATGGGGCCGGGCAGCGCCGATGTGGTCGACGCCGAGTTGCGCGTGCACGGCATGCAGGGGCTGCGCGTGGTCGACGCGTCGGTGATGCCGCAGATCGTCGCCGGCAACACAAACGCGCCGACGATCATGATCGCCGAGAAGGCGGTCGACCTGCTCCGCTCGGCCGCAGTGATGGCCTGAGCCCAGAAAGCCCTTGCGGGTTTACGCTGAGCGTGCCAGAATCCGCCTTGTCGCCAACCCCCCTGGGTTGGCGTTTGTTCATCCCCACTGACCCTTTCAAGCCGGGCCCTGCGACCCTCGCAGGAATTCACCCCCGACGCGTCTTGAGTTCCGGTTGGCGGCGATGCCGTCGCTGTGGACACTCGTGACGCGGGCCCCTGAATCTTCCAGCATTCAGGTCCGCCACCGGCTGAACAACCCCCAAATGCGACTCCACTGCGGTGGCGCCCATCTCTGGCGCCGCTGCGGCTGTGCCTTGTTGTGGCTCTTGCGGCCACCGGGTGCGGCGTGCCCTTTGAAAGCCCATGATGTTGGATTTTGACCGTTCCGATACCCCCGCCACTGTTGCCACCGAATTGGCGGACACCCCCTTTGCCGCTGCCAATGCGCCTGGCGCGGTCTTTGCCAAGATGGGCCTGGCCAGCGAGATCGCCCGCGCGATTGCCCGCGCCGGTTACACCGAACCGACCGCGGTGCAGGCCCGTGCCGTGCCACAGGCCCTGACCGGTGCTGACTTGCTGGTCTCGTCGCAGACCGGCAGCGGCAAGACGGCGGCCTTTGTCTGGCCCGCCCTGCAACGCATCCTGGATGCCCGTCACGACCCGGCCAAGCGCCGCGCCAAGGGCCAGACCTTCGGTCCGCGGGTGCTGGTGCTTACCCCCACCCGTGAGCTGGCGATGCAGGTCAGCAAGGCCAGCTCGACCTATGGCTACGGCGTGGCCGGCCTGCGCGTGGCGCATGTCGTCGGCGGCGTGCCCTACCACGCCCAACTCAAGTCGCTGCGCGGACCGCTGGACATCCTCATCGCCACCCCTGGCCGGCTGATGGACCTGATGAACTCGGGCGCGGCGATCCTGGCCAATGTCGAGTTGTTGGTGCTCGATGAGGCCGACCGGATGCTCGACATGGGCTTCATCGAGGACATCGAGTTCATCGCGCAGGCCCTGCCCAAGGAGCGCCAGACGATGATGTTCAGTGCCACCTTCGCCGGCCATGTCGGCGGCCTGGCGGCGCAACTCACCCGCTCGCCGCAGCGCATCAGCGTTGACAGCCACACCGACACCCATGCCCTGATCGAGCAGCGCCTGCACTGGGCCGACAGCCGCCAGCACAAGCAGGCGATGCTGGAGCAGTTGCTGACCGAGCGCGAGATGGGCCAGTGCCTGGTCTTCACCAGCACCCAGCAGGATGCCGACGCCCTGGCCTACGCGCTCGGCGACATCGGCCACAACGTCGCGGCGCTGCATGGCGGCATGCCGCAGGGCCGGCGCAACCGGGTGCTGCAGGGCCTGCGCATGGGCCAGTTGAAGGTGCTGGTGGCCACCGACGTGGCCGCCCGCGGCATCGACGTGCCGACCATCACCCACGTCATCAACTTCGGCCTGCCGATGAAGCCCGAGGACTACGTCCACCGCATTGGCCGCACCGGCCGCGCCGGCCGCAATGGCCTGGCGATCACGCTGGCCGAGCGCCGCGATGTCGGCATGATCCGCCGGATCGAGCGCTTCACCACCCAGCCCATCGCCCACAGCCAGGTACCGGGCTGCGAATCGAAGCTGCCGCCGCCGTCGGCCACGCCGCCGGCCCGCGGCCCGGCCCGCCCGGGGTCGCGTTTTGGTGGCGGCTTTGGTGGTGGCTTTGGTGGCGGCGGCTTTGGTGGTGGCGGCTTCGGCAACGGACGCCCCAACCACGGCCACGCCCGCCCGCATGGCGGCGAGGGCCACGGCTTCGCCAAGCGCGGCAGCGACGGCTTTGCCGGCCACGGCGGCCACGGCGGCAACACCAACCCTGGCGGCCATGCCGCGCCGAGTCGCGATGGCCGCGACCACTTTGCCCAGGCTCGCCCGCAAACCGCCGACTTCGCCGGCGCCGAGCGCAGGCCCGGACCGCGTCCGGCCGGCCGGCCGACGTTCGGCGCGCCCCGCCGCAACGGCCCGCGCTGAGTCTGAACCGGGGCCGGGAGGCTCTCAAGGAAACGAAGGGCCGCTCCCGAGTTTCCTTGCCCCCTAGTGGGGCCTGACGCGAAGCGGCAGGTCTGGGGGCGCTCAGCAGCCGAGTTCCAGCGCCTGCAAGGGTGCGCCGCTGACGCCGTCGGTCACCACCACCAGCCAGCGTGACGCCGCCGGGCGGCCGGTGGCTGTGGCTGCCGTGGTGGGTGCGGAGTTGGGCGCGGGGTTGGGTGAGACCTGCGGCAGCGCATCGATCGTCCAACTGTGCGCGCCGTCATTGGCCCAGACCGGCAGCTCGGCGTATTCGCGCACCACATGGTCGTGGCGCAGGGTCACGCCGGCGTTTTCACCGGCGCGCACCGGCGAGACATGGCCGTCCTCAAGCCGCGCCCACCACAGCCCCAGCCTGGCCGGGGCGCCGGCCAGCGGCGTGACTTCGGCCACCAGCCGGGTGGTCGACTGGCGTTGCAGGCGGATCTGCACCGACGCGCTCGGGTCGGGCTCGGGCATGCCTGGCCAGGCCCGCCAATCGCGGCCGTTGGCCAGCACCTGCGGCGTGTAGTTGAAACGCGCCCCGGTGTGCGCTTGCCGCTCGGCCTGGCGCCGGGTGTAACGGGGGCTGGCAAAGCGGTCGACCCAGCCGAGCTTGTCCCAGTAGTCGACATGGAAGGCCGCCGCCAGCACCCCCGGCCTGCCCTTGAGGCTGGACAGGAACTTGTCGGCCGGCGGGCAGGAGTTGCAACCCTCGGAGGTGTACAACTCGACCACGGTCTGGCGCTGCGTCGGCGAGCGCGCCTCGCAGCGGGCGGCGCTGCCGTCCGCTGCCGTGGCAGCGAGCGTTGCCAGGCTCAGGCCGGCGACGCCCAGGCGCAGTGCGCCAACCCAGGCGCGGGCGGGTATGGGGGATGGACGAATCGGCATGGGCTGCTCCGGTGGCTGGGTCTTAGGCCGCTGCTGTGGCTGCTTGGGCGGAGGCGCCGCAGGCCCGGGCCAGCCCCTTGAGTCGCTCGCCGCCAGCAAAACTTACGCTGCCTGCGCGGTTCAGCGGCTGGCCGCTGGGGCAGCGGGTTCGGCCTGGGCCTTGCGCTGCTCGTCGAGCTCGGCGGCCTTTTCCGCCGCCAGCCGGATGCGCTCGATCTCCTTGAGCTGCTGCAGGTGGATCTCGACGTTGGCGCGGCGAAATTCACTCATCACCAGCACGTCGGCCTTGACGCCGTTGCGCTTGAGCCGGTCGGACAAGGCCATGCCGGCGGCCGGGTCGCCGCCCAGCGCCAGCACCACCTCGTTGGCGAACAGGTCGGCATTGCCGACCAGACCGTCGACGGTGATCGCCCGGCTGGCCTGCGCCTGCATCGCCGACAGCGCCGCGCCGGCGCCCGGCAGGGCCAGCGTCAGCACCTTGCCGACGGTGAACGCGTTGTCCACGCTGTCGGCCTTGCGCTGGCCGGTGATCGAGTTGGCGCTGGACAGGAAGTAGGTGCCAAAGGCCGCCAGCCAGCGGTACTCGTCGCGGCTGTGGGCCTCGGCCAGCGCGTTGCCGGGCAGCTTGACCCGGCCGCCGCCGGGGCGCAGCAGGTTCTCGGGCTCGTTGTCGAAGCTGCTGGCCATGACCGCACCGGCACAGCCGGTCTGGGTCGAGACCTTGACCTTGGTGCCGCCCTCCAGCGTCAGCGTCATCGCCGAATGCTCGCCGGCCTGCTCGCGGGCCTTGTGCATCACCGTCCAGAAGGCCTGGTCGTCGACCGACAGCGCCGAGCCACCGCGAAACAGCGCCGCCATCTCGACCTTGCTCGACACCGCCGGCAGCGCCTGGTCGTTGACGGCGATCACCGCGTCGCCGAGCTTGAGCGTCTCGGGCGCGCTCTCGTCAAGCCAGATCACGCGCCATTTGTCGTCCATGCCGGTGGCCTGCTTGAACAGCAGCCGCTGGTGTGCTGAGAGCCCGCTGCGCACCGAGCCGACCGACCAGAGCACAAAGGGCTCGATCTCGCTGGTGTCATCGCACAGCGGCTCGGCCCCCCAGGCCACCTGCAGCGCCGCCTCGCGGAAGGCCAACTCGTGGGCCAGCGAATCCTTGAAGCGTTGCCGGTCGAACTCGTCGCTGGCTTCGCCGGCCAGGGCGGCGGCACTGGCGAGGGCCGCCAGCCCCGCCAGGAGGCAGCGCCTGCCGCCATGCCACGGGCGACGCAGCCAGGAACGGCGGTGGGCGGGCAATCGCGTGCGGATCATGGCGGGCGGTGGATCTGCGGGTCCTGCCTGCGCTGGGGTGTCAGCCCGGCGTAGGGCGGTGGGGCTCGAGTATGCGTGCGCCAGGCGGCGCAGGCGCTATCCTTGCGCCCCTTCGCCCATCGCGCCATGGCCGGCATCCACATCACCGACATCGAATCGGCCATCAACTGGTGGCGCCAGTTGCAGCCCTCGGCCGATGGCATCACGGCCTGCGACCAGGTGCGCGCGCTGGCCGAGGTCTACGCGCTGATGGTCTACCACCACCAGGACCTGGCCGACGAGACCAGCATGCCGCGCCGCGCCCACGCCGCCTGGCTGGACTGGTACGCGCAGACGCCCGATTCGCCCTGCATCGCGATCTGCTCGACCGCCCAGGGCGACGCGGTCTGCAAGGGCTGTGGTCGGGGCGAGTGGGAGGTGCAGCAGTGGAACCTGCTCAGCCCCGGTGACAAGCGCCTGGTCTGGCGGCGCATCACCGATGCCGGCACCGCCTGGCGCTTCAACCGCTATGCCGAGCGGGCGCGGTTGACGGCATCGGCGGCTGCGCCAGGGCGCGACGGGGCGGCGGCTTGAGCAAGGCCGGCGCCTGGCGCGAGAACCTGCGGCAGATCGTCACGCTGTCCTGGCCGGTGTTCATCGGCCAGCTCGCGGTGCTGGCGTTCTCTATCGTCGACACGGTGCTGGTGGCCCGCCACTCGTCGGCCGACCTGGCGGCCCTGGCGGTGGGCGCCTCGGCCTACATCACCATCTTCATCGGCCTGATGGGCATGGTGCTGGCGATCAGCCCTATCGTCGGCCAGCTCTTTGGCGCACGCCGCCTGGCCGAGGCCGGACACCAGTTCTGGCAGGCGCAGTGGGTTGCGCTGGCGTTGGCGCTGGTCGGCATCGCCGCGCTGGTATTTCCGCAGCCCCTGCTGGCGCTGGCGCAACTCAGCCCGGGCCAGGCGGCGAAGGTGCGCAGCTACATGCTGGCGCTGGCCTTTGCGGTGCCGGCCTCGCTGTATTTCAGCGTCTTTCGCGGTTTCAACAACGCCGTGTCGCGACCAAAGGCGGTGATGGTGCTGCAACTCGGCGGGCTGGCGCTGAAGCTGCCGCTGGCCGCGCTGCTGGTGTTCGGCGCGCCGGACTGGGGCCTGCCGGCGTTCGGCGTGCAGGGCTGCGGCTGGTCCACCGCCGCCGTGGTCTGGCTGCAAGCGGCATGTGCCACCGTGCTGTTGCGCCGCGATCCCTTTTACCGCCCGTTCAACCTGGGCCGGCCCGGCGGCTGGCGGCCCGAGCGTGCGGCATTGAAGGCGCTGCTGGTGCTCGGTCTGCCGATGGGGCTGTCGCTGATGGTCGAGGTCACCGGCTTTTCATTCATGGCGATCTTCATCGCCCGCATCGGCGACACCGCCGTGGCCGGCCACCAGGTCGCGGTCAACCTGGTGTCGGTGATGTTCATGCTGCCGCTGGCGCTGTCCAACGGCACGACCACGCTGGTCGCCCAGGCGATTGGCGCGCAACGCCTGGTGCTGGCAAAGCAGCTCGGCTGGAACGGGCTGGCACTGGCGCTGGGCGTCTCGGCCTTGCTCGGCAGCAGCGTCTACCTGGCCAGGGTGCCGGTGCTGGGGCTGTACACCCGCGACGCTGCGGTCGCTGCGGCCGCCCTGCCGCTGCTGAGCTGGATGGTGCTGTTCCACATCGCCGACGCGGCGCAGATCATGGCCGCATTCGTCCTGCGCGCCTGGCGCGTGGCGACCCTGCCGACCGTGATCTACGTGCTCTCGCTGTGGGGCCTTGGGCTGGGCGGCGGCTATTGGCTGGCGTTCGACCCATCGGGCGACTGGCCGGCGATGGCCCATGGCGCACGCGGCTACTGGATGGCCAGCACCGCCGGGCTGACCGTGGCCGGCAGCGCGCTGACCGCGCTGCTGTGGTGGGTGACGCGGCAGCGCGCGACACCGGGCTGAGACCCGCTCAGGCCGGCGCCACCGGCAGGCTCAGCACGAAACTGCTGCCGCCGCCCTCGCGCGGCTGACAGTGCACCTGGCCGCCGTGGCGCTGGGCGATTTGCCTGACCAGGCTCAATCCCAGGCCAACGCCGCCTTCGCGCTCGGCATGTCCGGGCAGGCGAAAAAAGGGCTCGAAGATGCGCTCGCGGTACTCCGCCGGCACGCCCGGGCCACGGTCGTTGACGCGCAGCATGGCCAGACCCGGCGCCAGGCTGGCCACCAGCACCGACACGTCCTGGCCACCGTAACGGTGGGCGTTCTCAAGCAGGTTGCGCAGCGCCCGACGCAGCAGCCGCTCGCTGCCCTTGACCAGCGGCGGCAGGCCGTCGGTATCGACCTGGGCACCGACACGGGCGGCCTCTTCGGCGGCCAGGCCGAGCAGGTCGACCGCGTCGCTGCGCTCGATCGCCGCATTGGCCTCCAGGCGGCTGGCCAGCAGCACCTCCTCGACCAGGGCGTCAAGCTCGGCGACATTGGTGTCGATCTCGCGCCGCAGGGCCGGCCGGGCGGCCTCGGCCACCTCGGCGTACATCGCCACCGCCATCTTCAGCCGGGCCAGCGGCGAGCGCAGTTCGTGACTGGCATTGGCCAGCAAGCTCTGGTGCGACTGCACCAGGGTCTCGATCTGCTGCGCGGCATGGTTGAAGGTGGCCGCCACCGCCGCCACCTCGTCCCGGCCACTGGCGTCGACCCGGTGCGACAGCGCCCCGGCGCCAAAGGCCTCGACACCCCGCTTGAGCGCCTCCAGCCGCCGCGTCAGCCGGCGCACCACCGGATAGGCGCCGGCAGCGATGGCCACCAGCAAGACCACCACCAGCGCCACCGGGCCGACCGCCGGAGGCAGGCCAAACAGCCACATCGGCGGCATGCCGGGCTCGTGCGGCGGCGCCGGCGCCAACGCCAACAGACCGCCCTGCGGCGCCGGCGCCAACAGGCCGCCCTGCGGCGCCGTCGCCAACTGGCCGCGTTGCGGACCCAACGCCAACAGGCCGCCCTGCGGGCGGTCGTCAGTCTCAGCCCAGCCCGGGCGGCTGCGGCGCTCGTGGCGCCTCTCGCCAGCCGAGGACGCCGCGCCCAGGCTCAGCGCCTCGTCGAGCGGGCGGCGCAGGTTGCGTCGGGCCAGCCACAGCACGCGGCCGTCGTCGAGCTTGATCATCGACGCCGGCACACCGTCGGCGACCCGTCGGACGAAGTTTTCCGAGGCGGCGATGCGCTGGCCGCTGCCATTGTCCAGGGCCAGCGGCAAGCGCAGGCGCTGTGACCACTCCAGCAAGGCCGCCGCCTGCTCGGCCGGCGGCGCATCGGCGCCGGGCAGCGAGCGGCGCAGCAGTTCGGCCAGCGCGTGCAGACGCTCGCTGGCCGCTGACTCGACCCGCAGGCGCTCTTGCTCGACATGCTGCTGCCACATCCAGCCCGAGACCAGCGCAAACAGCGCCAGCGCGGCCACCACGGTCAACCAGATCCGCAGGTAGAGCGATTTCACGCCGGACCCAGGCCACCCGACATCAGATGTCGGCGTCCTGCTTCTTGGCAAAGACATAGCCGGCGCCGCGCACCGTCAGCACCCGCTTGGGGTTCTTGGCGTCGTCCTCGATGCAGGCACGGATGCGCGAGACATGGACATCAATGCTGCGGTCGAAGGCCTCCATCGGGTGGCCCTTGAGCGCGTCCATGATCTGGTCGCGCGAGAGCACCCGGCCGGCGCTCTGCGCCAGCACCACCAACAGATCGAACTGGTGGCCGGTGAGGTCGCAGACCTGGCCGGCGATGCGCGCCTGGCGTGCGCCCAGGTCGACTTCGAGCCGGCCAAAACGCAGCAGGCCTTCGCTCTCGGGCTCGGGCCGGCTGCGCCGCAGCAGGGCCTTGACGCGGGCAAGCAACTCGCGCGCCTCGAACGGTTTGGGCAGGTAGTCGTCGGCCCCCAGTTCCAGCCCGACGACCCGGTCCAGCGGCTCGCCACGGGCGGTGAGCATCAGCAGCGGCAGGCGCTTGTGGCGGGCATCGGCGCGCAATTCGCGGGTCAGGTCCAGGCCGTCGCCGTCGGGCAGCATCAGGTCCAGCACCAGCGCGTCATAGGGCAGGCCGCGCAGGCGCTCGCGGCCTTGCGCCAGCGAGCCGGCAGAGTCGACCTCGTAGCCGTTGCCGCGCAGGTAGTCGCCCACCATGCCGGTCAGGCGGGCGTCGTCGTCGATCAGCAGCAGGCGTAGGGGCATCGGCAAAGCGGGGGCAAGGGCGGCGGGGTTCAGCGCGGGGCTGCGGGATCGAGCGACTGGCGCTCGCGTTGGTGGCGCTCCATCATCGACCGCTGCTGGCCGATGCGTTCGGCCAGTTTCTGGCGCTGCTCGGGCGTCAACACGGCACTGGCCTCGACCATCGCCCGGGTCATGCGCTTGCTGCGGGCATCGTGCTGGGCCTCGATCTTCTGCCGCAGCGCCTCGACGGCGGCGTTGTCCAGCGTGGGTGCGGCCATCAGCTTGCCCATCTCCTCACGCAGTGGCCGGCCGGCCTGGCGCTGCCCGCGCAAATCATCGTGTGCGGCCTTGAAGATGTCGTGGATCTTGGCCTTTTGCTCGGCATTGGCGCCGACCGCGTCGAGCAGCCGGCCATGGCCCATCATGTCCATGCCACGCGGGTGCATGCCGGGCATGCCGCCCGGGTGCATGCCGGGCATGCCGCCCTGGTGCATGCCGGGCATGCCGCCCGGGTGCCCAGGCATTCCTGGCGGGCCGGGCTGGGCCAACGCCGCGCCGGCCGAGACCAGTGCCAGTACGGCCACCAGCAGCGCGGCCAAGGCAGCCAGCCTGCCGCCAGCCTGGGGGATGTGGGTTACAGATGCAGGGCCAGGGTTCATCGTCATCGCCTTCAAAACGGTTCGCTGCGGGGATGGCTGTGAGTCTGGCCTGGGCCCGTAGCGGGTCGATGCGCAGGGCGTAAAGATCGGTAAACCGGGGCTGTTCCTGGACCCTGCGCAGACCGCTTTGGCGCAGGCGCATGGGCTCAGCGCGGCGTCAGCGGCGCCTTGTCTGGCGCAGCGGCATCGGCGCGCGATTCGATCCGCATCAGGCGCCGACGCAGCAAGTAGCCCGAACTGCCGCTGCGCAGCTCCAGGCGCAACAACACCCCGCTGTTGCGGTCCAGCGCCAGCACGCCATCGACACGCGCGCTTTGGTCGGTGCCGTTCGGGACATCGCCGAACAACTCCAGCACGGCGACATCAAAGTTGTGCCCGGCCACCACCTGCGGCCCGATCGCCACGACCTGGGCCCGCACCCGCGCCGGCAGTGGCTCAACAGCCTGCGCCAATTCGCCGGACAGGACCTGGCCCAACTCCAGCCCGCGGCGCAGCAGCCGGCGCGGCACCAGCATCGGCGCCAGACCCTCGGCCACCGCGTTGCCGGCCAGATCCTGGCGCCAGACGCTGGCCAGCTCCTTGCCGTCGCGCTCGATGCGGAACTCCAGTTGGTCGCGGCGCAATGCGGTCAGCACCAGATCAAGCCGATGCGCCGGCCCGAGCAAGCCGTCGCGCTCGTCATAGACCAGCCGGTCACCGGCAGCCACCGGCATGGCGGCGGCCTTGGCGGCGGCCATCTGCTCCGGCGTATCGGCGCATTGCTGCTGCTTGAGCGTCGTCCGCAGCGCCTCGTAACGGCCCTTCATCTCGGCCAGGCGCTCGGCGTCGGTGCCGTCTGGGCGCATCGCCAGCAGCGCCGGCCAAAACACCGCCACGCCTATGCCCAGCGCGATCAGGTTGTTGCCAACCTGCGCGTCCACGGCATAGGCCAGGTCGACCGCGTCGTGCTGGACGATGTCCAACTGCTCGGTCAATCGGCCGCAGTCCCAACCGGCATAGGCCGCCGGATCGGTAGGCCGCGCCAGCACCTCGGCAGAACGGGTGGCGCAGCCGCCCAACCCGCCCATCGCCGCAAGCAGCGCCAGCGCCGCCAGCGCCGCCGCCGAGGCATCAGCCGACGCGCGGCGCGCTGTCCGGATGGGGTAGCGCAACATGGTCGACGATTGTGCCCCTGGCCGAGCGTGGCTCAGGCTGAAGCGGCTGCCCGCCGATAGCGCCGTAGCGCCGAGCCGCGCTTGCTGCACTTGCAGACGGGCAACGCCTGGCGCGACACTGCGGGATTGCGCCAGACGCAGGCGCCCTCCCACCCCCATCGAAAGGCAGCACAGCATGAAATTGCAGGACAAGGTCGCCGTCGTCACCGGCGCGGCCAGCGGCATCGGCCGGGCCATCGCCCAAGAATTCGCCCGCGAGGGCGCCAAGGTGTGCATCGCCGATCTGTCCGGCGACGCGGCGGCAACCACCGCCGCCGAGATCGAGGCCGGCGGCGGCAGAGCCATGGCGGTGGCCATGGATGTGAGCGACGAGGCGCAGGTCGATGCCGGCATCGCCCGGATCGTCGCGGCCTATGGCGGGGTCGACATCTTGGTCAGCAATGCCGGCATCCAGATCATCAGCCCGCTGGTGGACTTCAAGTTCAGCGACTGGCGCAAGCTGGTCGCGATCCACCTCGACGGCGCTTTCCTGACCACCCGCGCCTGCATGCGGGCCATGATCCAGGGTGGCCGAGGCGGCACGGTGCTGTACATGGGCTCGGTCCATTCGCACCTGGCTTCGCCGCTGAAAGCCCCCTACGTCGCGGCCAAGCACG
The DNA here is from genome assembly GCA_025350145.1 of Burkholderiales bacterium. GTDB lineage: Bacteria > Pseudomonadota > Gammaproteobacteria > Burkholderiales > Burkholderiaceae_C > Pseudaquabacterium. The sequence goes on from JANXYH010000114.1 coordinate 39,959, forward strand.
CCCTGCTGGGCCTGGCCAAGGTGGTGGCCAAGGAAGGCGCCAAGGACGGCATCCGCGCCAACGTGATCTGCCCGGGATTCGTGCGCACGCCGCTGGTCGACAAGCAAATTCCCGAGCAATCGCTGGCCCTGGGCATCAGCGAAGCCGACGTCATCAAGAACGTGATGCTCAAGGACACCGTCGACGGTGAATTCACCACCATCCAGGACGTGGCGCAAACCGCCGTCTTCCTGGCGTCATTCCCAACCAACGCCCTGACCGGCCAATCGATCACGGTCAGCCACGGTTGGCACATGCAGTGAGCCGGCGGCGGCTGCCGGGCAGTGGTGGCCGCAGCGGTACCTGGCGGAAAGGGAGGGATTCGAACCCTCGGTACGGGAGAACCCGTACACCGGATTTCGAGTCCGGCGCATTCGACCACTCTGCCACCTTTCCGGGTCTTGCTGGGCGCTGCTGACCTGGGTCGACAGGACAGCCGATGATTCTAGTCGATCGTCCTGGGCGCTCAACCCGACCCAAGCATCAGGCTGAGGTTGGCCAGACGCAGCACTAGAAGCGCGGATGCATGGCGGCCACCGATGGAAGAGAGCGCAGCACCCGCCAGAGCGACCGTGCCCGCCGCGTGGTCAGTTTGACAACGGCGGCAGCGCAATGCCTGCCTCACGCAGGCGCTGCCAAACCTTCTCCTTGTAGGCGAAGAGCGGCGAGCTACGAGACGGCGCCTTGTTGGCCAATGAACGGCTCAAGGGTTGCCGCGCGCCACCGTTCTCGTAGTCGAAGCGTGCCCCGAGTTCAACCAGGCACCAGACCACATCCCAGTCCATGCCCGTAGCAGCTTTGGTGATGACGGGGTCACCGCCACGATCTCGTGCGCCGAGATCGGCGCCAAGCGACTTCATCAATCGCACCCCATCACAGTCGTGCAGGTTGACGAACTTCATGAGGACCGGGTCGCCATTGGGGCGCCTTGTGTCGGGCCGGCCGCCGGCCTGGAACACCGCCATCATGATCTGCCGCCCGACCGGCTCGATACGATAGTTCTCGACGGCCAAACTCACCGGCGATGCGCCGTCATCAGCGCTTGCGTTCGGATCGGCGCCCGCGCCTAGCAGCGTTGTCACAGCCCGCAGTTTCTGGCGATCTACCGCAGCCATCAGCGGCGTGAGGCCGTGCGGGCCGCGGGCATCAAACTTTGCGCCCGTTGCCAGTGCGGTCGCGATGCCTGCCGCGTCATCGGCAGTAACGGCTTGATCAAGCGCTGCCTGCGGCCCGGAAGAAGAAAAACTGAAAGTGGCCATGGAAATTCCTGGTTCGCGGTCCGTCGATTCGGTGGCTGCCTGGGCGCCCAACCAGCCAACCGCGGCAACCAGCGCGAGACCGCCTGCGCCGATGCTGCGATGGGGTGTTCGCATCGCCACGCTCAGCCACATTTGGCAAGAAAGCTCTGCAGGGTGCTGCGATCATTCAAGACATTCCGGTCCAACGACTCGAGGACGCGATCCATCTTGTGCTGATACAGCTTGCCGAGCGTAGGCTGATCACTGTCGGCGCCCAGCAGATCGCCCACGGTCGAGCCGCTGTCATTGATGGTCTCCTTCATCCCGGCGCGTACGGGCGGGAAGCCATCGACTGCACGACCTTCGTTCAGGGCCGACTGCATGCTCGCGATGTGATCGTCGAGTTCCTTCAGGTAGTCGTTCCTTGCCTTGTCGAAGTCGGCACCGGGCTTGGTGCCTCGAGTCGCCGGACTAATCGTCGTGATTTTGATCGGATTGATGCCCTGGCCCTCGCCGGCGAGTTCCTGACGCAGAAAGCGCGCGTTGGTCAGGTTCTGCTGCGGATCCGTTGTGTTATTCATGTAGGTCAGGAAGTCGTCCTTCGCGCTGAACGCCTTGGTCCTGGCGGCCAGCGAGTCAAAGTCACCCGTACCACTACGCGCCAGCGAATTGTCATGCAGTCCGGCCGAGTTGAATACGGTCACTTGGGCATCGGTATTGACCAGACCCGCCTCCTGCGCCAGACCGCCGCCCTTGGAGTAGCCGGCCACGTTGAAATCTACGCAGTCGTTCTTGAGCGTGCCGGTGAGCTGGCGCATCTGGGCGTACTGCTCGGTGTCCTTGCCCGTGCCATTGCGGCTGTTGGTCTCCCAGTCGACCAGGCTGTCCGGCTGCGTGTC
>JANXYH010000133.1 GCA_025350145.1 Burkholderiales bacterium
CGCCCACCAGCGCATCAAGGAGATGCTGGCCCGCGGCGAGAAGCTGCCGGTGGACTTCACCAACCGGGTCATCTATTACGTCGGCCCGGTCGACCCCGTGAGCAGCGAAGCCGTCGGTCCGGCGGGGCCGACGACGTCCACGCGGATGGACAAGTTCACCGAGATGATGCTGGCCCAGACCGGGCTGATCGCCATGGTCGGCAAGGCCGAACGCGGCCCTGAGGCGATCGCTGCGATCCGCAAGCACAAGAGCGCCTACCTGATGGCTGTGGGCGGCGCCGCCTACCTGGTGGCCAAGGCGATCAAGGCCTCCAAGGTGCTGGCCTTCGCCGACCTGGGGATGGAGGCGATCTATGAGTTCGATGTCAAGGACATGCCGGTGACGGTGGCGGTGGACAGCCAGGGCAGCAGCGTGCACGAGACTGGCCCCAAGCTCTGGCAGGCCAGGATCGGCGGCATCCCGGTGGTGCCGGCCTGAGGCCCGCGCGCGCGCCGGCCGGCAGGCTCAGACCGTCCGCGTCACTTGCTGGGGCAGGGGGATCTCGACCCCTTCGGCGTCCAGCGTGGCCAGCACCGCCAGGTTGATGTCGCTGCGCACATTGGCCTGGCCGAGCGCCATGTCGGCGATCCAGAACACCAGCGTCAGCTCCAGGCCGTTGGCGCCGAACTGGCTGAGTTGCACCGCCGGGCCGGGCTCGGCCAGGACCCGGGGGACGGCCTGCATCGCGGCGACGAGTTTGGGCATCAGCGCCGGCAGATCCGTGCCGTAGGCGACATGGACGCTGCTGGTCAGCGCCACCTGCGGGTCGGCGAGCGAGCAGTTCTCGACCCGCTGGCTGGTCATGAGTTCGTTGGGCACGATAGATTCGCGGCCATTGATCGCGCGGATCAGGGTGTAGCGGGCGCCGATGTCGCTGATCTGGCCCTCGAAGCCATCGACCTTGACCACGTCCCCGATGCGCAGCGAGCGCTCTGCCAGGATGACGAAGCCCGAGACATAGTTGGCGGCCAGCCTCTGCAGGCCCAGGCCTATGCCCACCCCCAGCGCGCCACCCAGCACCGACAAGGCGCCCAGCGGAATGCCGGCGGCCGAGAGCGCCAGCAGCAGACCGACCAGCAATAACACCGCGCGGGCGGCGTTGGCGCTGATCTTGCGTACCGACAGGTTGATGCTGCTGGCGGCCATCAGGTGGGCCTCGACCCGAGCCGACAGCCACAGCGCCAGCAGCAGCACCGCCAGCGCCGAGAGCGAACCCTCGAGCAGGCTGCGCAGGCTCACCGGGCTGCCGCCGATGTGCCAGTGCACGGCCTCGGACTGCACCACCAGCAGCGGCATCAGGCCGCTCAGCCACAGGCCCAGAGCGATCCAGGCCAGCCAGCTCAGGCCGCTGCTGACCGCCCGCAGCGTCGCGCTTTCGGCAAAGGCAGCGTGCAGCACCTTTGCTGAGATGCGCACCAGGCTCAGGCAGGCCAGAACCGGCAGCGCCAGGGCCAGCAGCGGCAGCCGCAGCCACGGCGCCAGCGCATGCTGCGCACCCCAGGCCAGGAGGAACGCCAGCACCGGGAACAGCACCCCGTCCCAGCCCTTGTCGCCGAGCAAGATGCCAGCGTCGGCGGTGGCGCGCCGGATCAACAGCACGGCGCCCGCAGCCAGCCCCAGGCAGGCCAGCACGACCAGCCATTGCAGCGCCGCGCCAGGCTTAAAGGCCGCTGTGAACAGCTCGCCCAGGGCCGCTGCGGCGTTCACGGCGCCGCCAGCACCCGCAGATGCGCGACCACGCTGCGGCCCAGCGCCGACAGGCCATAGCCGCCCTCCAGCACCGAGACGATCCGGCCCTGGCAGTGGCGCTGCGCCAACGCCTTGAGCTGGGCCGTGATCCAGGCGTAATCGGCCTCGACCATGCCGAGCTGGCCGAGCGCATCCTCGCGGTGGGCGTCAAAGCCGGCGGAGATGAACAGCATCTGCGGCGCAAACGCCTCCAGCCGGGGCATCAGCTCGGCCTCGAAGGCGTCGCAGATGGCCGGGCCGCGGGTGTAGGGCGCAATCGGCAGGTTGAGGATGTTGTCGGCCAAGGGCTGGGTGCCGCTGCCCGGGTAGAGCGGGTGCTGGAAGAAGCCCACCATCAGCACCCGCTCGTCGCCGGCAACGATGTCTTCGGTGCCGTTGCCGTGGTGGACGTCGAAATCAATGATCGCGACGCGCTGCAGGCCCAGCACCTCGAGCGCGTGGCGCGCCGCCACCGCCACGTTGTTGAAGAAGCAGAAGCCCATCGCCTGGTCGCGGGTGGCGTGGTGGCCGCAGGGCCGGACGCTGCAAAACGCATTGCTGGCGTCGCCGCGCAGCACCGCCTCGGTCGCGGCCACAGCCGCGCCGGCGGCGAGCAGGGCGGCGTCCAGGGTGCCGGGGCCGGCCACCGTGTCGGGGTCGAGGTAGCGCGGCTGGCCGCCCGCCTTGGCCTGCGCCAGCACCGCCAGCGTCTGCGCCACATAGGCCGGGGTGTGGGCCCGGCCGAGCTGCTCGGCCGTGGCCGGTACAGCCTGCGCCGCAAGCAGGGTCTGGCCCAGGCCGCTGGCCTGCACCTGCTCGGCGATGGCGTCCAGCCGCTGCGGGCATTCGGGGTGGCCGGCGCCCATGTCGTGCAAGCGGCATTCGGGCGGGGAATAGTAGGCAGTGGTCATGGGCGGCGGTGGCAGCGGGGCGGGGAATTTCCGTTATGGTGCCACGCATGGCCGACCCCCATTTGGCGCAGCGACTGGCACTGCTGGCAGACCAGATCTGCACCATCGTCGTCGGCAAGCGCAGCCAGGTCGAGGACTGCCTGGCCTGCCTGCTGGCCGGCGGCCACCTGCTGATCGAGGATGTGCCGGGGGTCGGCAAAACCACCCTGGCGCATGCGCTGGCGGTCTGCCTGGGGCTGAAGTTCTCGCGCGTGCAGTTCACCGCCGACCTGATGCCCTCGGACCTGGTCGGGGTCAGCGTGTTCGAGCGCAGCCGCGAGGCCTTTGTCTTCCATCCCGGGCCGGTCTTCACCCAGGTGCTGCTGGCCGACGAGATCAACCGCGCCGGGCCCAAGACCCAGAGCGCCCTGCTTGAGGCGATGGAGGAGCAGCAGGTCACGGTCGACAACGACACCCGCGCCCTGCCCCGGCCGTTCTTCGTCATCGCCACCCAGAACCCGAACGACCAGCTCGGCACCTACCCGCTGCCCGAGAGCCAGCTTGACCGCTTCCTGATGTGCATCACCCTGGGCTACCCCGACCGCCTGTCCGAGCGCGCCCTGCTGGCCGGCCAGAACCGCCGCGACGAGATCGAACGCCTGGCCAGCAGCGGCACGCTGATGTCGCCGCAGACGCTGCAACAGGCGCAGGCGGCGGTGCTCCAGGTCCACGTCTCCGAGCCGCTGCTGGACTACCTGCAGGCGCTGATTGCAGCCAGCCGCTCGGGCCAGTGGTTCGTCGATGGCCTGTCGCCGCGCGCCGGGATCGCGATCCTGCGCGCCGCACGGGCGCGCGCCCTGCTGGCGCAGCGCGACTACGTCGCCCCCGACGACATTCAGGCCATCCTGCCGCAGACCGCCGCCCACCGCCTGGTGCCGGTGGCCCAGGCCGGGCGTGGCCGGGTCGAGCAGGTGCGGGCGATGGTCGCGGCGGTCGGGCTGCCCTGAGCGGCCGGCGGTTCGCGGTTCGCGGCGAAGATGCGCCAGCGCCTGCAGGCCTGGATCGAGGCCCGGCTGAAGCGCCAGGACAGCCAGACGCTGACCCAGCGCAACGTCTACATCCTGCCGACCAAGGCCGGCTGGGTGTTTCTGGCGACGCTGCTGGTGATGTTGGTGGCGTCGATCAACTACCAGCTCAACCTCGGCTTCGGCCTGACCTTCTTGCTCGGCGGCGCGGCGCTGGTGTCGATGCACCAGACCCATGCCAACCTGCGCGGCCTGACCCTGCACCTGAAGCCGCCGACGCCGGTGTTTGCCGGCGAGCCGGCGACGCTGGAGATCGTCCTGACCAGCCCGGGCGGAGCGCGCAGCGGCATCGGCCTGGGCATCAGCAACCGCCAGCGCCAGGGCATGGCCTGGTGCGATGTGCCGGGCCATGGCGACAGCGCGGTCAAACTGCTTTTTGTGCCGCAGCAGCGCGGCCTGCACCTGCTGCCGACGCTGCTGGCCGACACCAACTTTCCGCTCGGCCTGTTCCGCGCCTGGACGGTCTGGCGGCCGCTGGCGCAGGTGCTGGTCTACCCCGCGCCCGAGCACCCCGCCCTGCCCTTGCCACTGGCGCGTGCCGACTCGGGCAACGACCGCCCGGGCCGGGTTGGTGCTGGCGGCGAGTTCGACGGCGTGCGCGCCTGGCGCCGCGGCGACGCCCTGCGCCAGGTGGTCTGGAAGAAGGTCGCACGCAGTGGCGAACTGGTCAGCCGCGACGCCAGCGCCAGCAGCACCGACCTGTTGCAGCTCGACTATGCCCAGGCTGGTGCGGCCGGCGACGCTGAGGCCAGGCTGCGCCGGCTCGCGGCCTGGGTCCTGGCGGCTGAACGCAGCGGCCTGCGCTTCGGCCTGAGACTGCCGGGCCAGGAACTGGCGGCCGCAGATGGCCAGTTGCACAGCCGCGACGCCCTGCAGGCGCTGGCCCTGTGGCGCCTGCCCGGCGCCCAGCCATGACGGCGGCCGGCCTGGGCAAGGCCAGCGCGGTCTGGGCCGATCTGGCCAAGACCGGGCGGCAACTCGCGCAATGGCGCCACTGGCCGCGCGAACGCCGCGACACCCTGTTCGTGCTGACCGTGATCGCCTGGACGATCCTGCCGCACGTCGACCACCTGCCCGGCTGGTGCGGCGGCCTGACCGCCCTGATCTTGCTCTGGCGCGCCCACCTGGCGCTGCACGACGGCCCCCTGCCCGGGCGCTGGCCGGTGCTGGCGGTGATGTGCCTGGCCACCGGCCTGACCTGGTGGCATGAGCGCACCCTGCTGGGGCGCGAGGCCGGCGTGACCATGCTGGTGGTGCTGATGGGCCTGAAGACGCTGGAGTTGCGCGCCCGCCGCGACGCGCTGGTGGTGTTCTTCCTAGGCTTCTTCCTGGCCCTGATGCAGTGCCTGTATTCGCAGTCGCTGTTGACCGCCCTGGCGATGCTGGGGTCGAGCTGGGGCCTGCTGACGGCGCAGGTGCTGTCCAACATGCCGGTGGCCAAGCCGCCGCTGTGGCGGGCCGGTGCCGTCGCCGCGCGTTCGGCCCTGCTCGGCCTGCCGCTGATGGTGCTGCTGTTCATGCTCTTCCCGCGCTTCGGCCCGCTCTGGGGGCTGCCGCAGGACGCGATGGGTCGCACCGGTCTGTCGGGCACGCTGCGCCTGGGCGGGGTGGCCGAACTCGCCAACGACGAGGCGATTGCCTTTCGCCTGCGCTTTGACCCCGGCCAGACCACGCCGCCGACCGAGGCGCTTTACTTTCGCGGCCCGGTGCTGAGCCACTTCGACGGCCTGGAGTGGTTCCCCAGCCTGGCCGGGTTGGCCGGGCCGCGGCGTGGCCGGCTGCAGCCGCCAGAGTTGCGCCTGCTCGGCGCGCCGCTGCGCTACGAGATGCTGCTGGAGCCGATCCGCCTGCCGCTGTTGCCGCTGCTCGAAGCCACCTCCGAGCGCGACAACGGCGCCGACACGGTCGGCGGCCAGTTGCCCGACTGGGGGCTGTGGCAGGGCCGCGACTTGCAGTGGCACACCGAGCGCCTGGTCGGCGAGCGCCTGCGCCTGCGCGCCCAGGCCTGGCTGCGCTACGAACTGGGGCCGCGCAGTGCCAGCGCCGCGCTGGCCGAGGACCTGGCGCTGCCGCCGGGCATCAACCCGCGCACCGTCGCCTGGGCCCGGCTGACCCGGCAGAACCTGCCCGACGCCGATCCCCGCACCCTGGCCAATGCGGTGCTGGCGACGATCCGCCAGAACCCGTACGTCTACACCCTGCAGCCAGGTGAATACAGCGGCCGCGATGCGATCGACGACTTCTGGCTGGACCGGCGCCAGGGCTTCTGCGAACACTTCGCCACCGCCTTCGTGGTGGTGCTGCGCGCCATGGGCGTGCCGGCGCGGGTTGTCACCGGCTACCAGGGCGCCGCGCCGGCCGATGCCGACGGCTGGCGGGTGGTGCGCCAGAGCGATGCCCATGCCTGGGCCGAGTACTGGCAGCCGGGCAACGGCTGGCTGCGCGCTGACCCGACCGCAGCGGTCGCGCCCGAGCGGGTGCGCAGCGGCCGCACCCTGCCGGTCCCGCGCGGCCTGATGGCCGGCGCCTTGAACCGCGTCAGCCCCGAGATCGCGCTGCGCCTGCGCCTGGCCTGGGAGCTGCTGGACAACCGCTGGAACCAGTGGGTGATGGGCTACTCGCGGGCCAGCCAGTTCCGCCTGCTGCAAAGCCTGGGCGTGGCCCAGCCCGACTGGTCCGATGTCGCCCGGCTGCTGGTCGGGCTGCTGTCGGCCCTGGCTGCGGCCGGCGCCGCCTGGGCCTGGTGGGACCGGCGTCGCCAGGATCCTTGGCAGCGCCTGCACGGCCGGATCGTGGCCAGGCTGCGGCGGGCGGGCGTCCCGGCGCTGCCGCACCACGGCCCGCGCAGCCTGGCCCTGTTGCTGCGCCAGCACGGCGGCAGCGATGCGGCGGTGCAGGCACTGCAGGCGCTGGACCGGCTGCGCTACGCCGCCGGTGGCCGGCGCCTGCCGGGGCGGCATTGGTGGCCCGAGTTCCTGCGCCAGACCCAGGTCCTGCCGGGTCGGCCTGCCGGCTCGGGATAATCCGCCATGCCCATGCCGCCGCCGCGCCGCCCCCACCGCTGCGCGGCGCTGCTGATCGGCCTGGCCCTGGGCGCGGCAGGCCCGGGCGCGGAACCGGCCGAGGTGGCGACGCCGGCTGTCCACCATGCCGGCAAATCGCGCGCCGGAGTCGCCAAGGCCAAGATGGCCGCCAAGGCTGACAAGGCGCGCCCGCCTGAACGCGCGGCCCGGCCCTATGGCCGCCGCGCCGCCGCGATGCGCCTGGCCGCCGAGATCGCCGCAGCCCACGGGCTGGACCGGGCCTGGGTCGAATCGGCCCTGGCCGACGCCCGCCTGCTGCCCGAGGTGCGGCGGCTGATCATGCCGCTGCCGCTGGGCACGGCCAAGGACTGGGCGGCCTACCGCGAGCGCTTTGTCGAACCCGGGCGGATCGCCGCCGGGCTGGCCTTCTGGGAGGCCAACCTGACCTGGCTGGAGGCGGCCCAGGCGCGCTGGGGCGTTGCGCCCGAGGTGGTGGTCGGCATCGTCGGGGTCGAGACCTTCTACGGCCGCTTGACGGGTCGCTTCCGGGTGCTGGACGCACTCGCCACGCTGAGCCTGGATTTCCCCAGCGGCCGCAGCGACCGCAGCGGCTACTTTCGCGACGAACTGGCGCAGTTGCTGCTGCTGGCCAGGCGCGAGGCGATCGCCCCCGGCGCGCTGCGCGGCTCGTATGCCGGCGCCATCGGCCTGGGCCAGTTCATGCCCAGCAGCATCAACCGCCTGGCGGTCGATTTCGACGGCAACGGCCAGATCGACATGGTCGGCAGCCCGGCCGACGTGATCGGCAGCATCGCCCACTACCTGGCCGACGCTGGCTGGGTCGCCGGCATGCCCAGCCACTTTGCGGTCCAGCCGCCCGCGCCGGGCAGCGCCGGCCTGGCCGCCTTGCTGGCGCCCGACATCGTGCCCAGCTTCAGCGCCCAGCAGTTCGCCGAGCAGGGAGCGACGCTGGGCGCGGACGGCCAGGGCTTTGCCGGCCTGCTGGCCCTGGTCGAGCTGCAAAACGGTGGCGCCGCGCCCAGCCACGTGGCTGGCACCGCGAACTTCTACGCCGTGACCCGCTACAACCGCTCGGCCTACTACGCCCTGGGTGTGATCGAACTCGGCCAGGCCGTGGCGGCCCGCCGGCAGTTGGCGCAGCCGGCCACCCCGCCGCTGCCAGCACAGCCAGCGGCCAGCCAACCCTGAGTGGCAGCGGCCCGCCAGGCGACGCCGCTACGCGCCCGGCGGGCACGGGTCGCGCCGCAGACCCGGCGTTTCATCGCAAGCCGGCTGGCGCCGAACCGGTCGCGCCCTACATTGCGCCGCAGACCCAACCCGAGGATTCCCATGCTCAGTGCCCAGGGCTTGCACAAGGCCTACGCCAACCGCGCCGTGGTGCAGGACGTTTCGCTGCACCTGGCGCCCGGCCAGATCGTCGGCCTGCTCGGCCCCAACGGCGCCGGCAAGTCGACCACCGTGGCGATGCTTTCCGGCTTGCTTGCGGCCGACGCCGGCCAAGTGCGGGTCGCGGTCGGCGGCTCGAGCGACGGTGTGGACCCGACCAGCCCGCGAGGCAAGCGCCGCATCGGGCTGGTGCCGCAGGCGCTGGCGCTGTTTGACGAGCTCAGCGCGGCGCGCAACCTGGCGCTGTTCGGCGCGCTCTACGGCCTGGCCGGCAAGCCGCTGCGGCAGCGGGTGGCGTTGGCACTTGAAAGCGTTGGCTTGAGCGACCGCGCCGACGACAAGCCGGCCAGTTTCAGCGGCGGCATGAAGCGGCGCCTGAACATCGCCTGCGCGCTGGTCCATGACCCCGACATCCTGCTGCTCGACGAGCCCACAGTCGGGGTCGATCCGCAAAGCCGCAACGCCATCTTCGAGCACCTGCTGGCGCTGCGTCGGGCCGGCAAGGCGATGCTCTACACCACCCACTACATGGAGGAGGCAGAGCGGCTGTGCGACACCATCGTGGTGATGGACCATGGCCGCGTCGTTGCCGCCGACAGCCTGGCCGGCCTGCTGCGCCGCGCCCCCGCCAGCCAGGTGTTGCAGGTGCAGCTCGACGGCCAGACCGCGGTGGACGCCGTCGCACTGGCTGCGGCCACCGGTTGCGGCCAGGTCAGGCAGAGCAGCGACAACCTCTCGATCAGCTTGGGCGACCCAGGCGATCTGGCCGGCCAGACCGGCGCCGTCCTGGCCTGGCTGGCCGCGCATGGCCACCGGGTACGGCACCTGGCCAGCAGCCAGGCCACCCTGGAGGACGTTTTCTTGGCCCTGACCGGCCGGCAGTTGCGCGATTGATGGCGGCCCAGGCCATGACATCCCTGTTCATCCCCTTCCTGGCGCTGGTCCGCAAGGACTTGCTGCTGTACTTCGGCAACCGCCGCGCCCTGGTCATGGGCATCGTCGCGCCGATCGCGATTGCGGCCTTCTTCGGCACCCTGTTCGACACCCGCCAGCCCGCCGGCCAGCTTGGCGTGGCGATCACTGACCAGGACATGAGCCCGCTGTCGCAGCGCATCGTCGCCGCGCTGCAGGCCGACAGCGGCCTCAAGCTCAGCGCCATGGACGCGGCGGCGGCGCTGGCCGCCGTCACCCAGGGCAAGCTGCCTGCGGCCATCGTCCTGCCCAAGGGCTTCGGCGCAGCCGCGCCGGCGGCGCTGTTCGGGGTCGCAGCCAAGCCCGTGATCACTATCCACCACGACCCCAGCCAGGGCGCCGCGCTGGCGCTGGTGCGCGGCCTGCTGTCCCAGCATGTGATGGAGGCGGTGAGCCAGGCCGCCTTTGGTTCGACCGGCCCCGGTCTGGACGCCAGGCTGACGGCCCAACTTCGCGACGCGGTCAACACCAGCCCAAGCCTGCCGGCCACGCAGCAGCACGCGCTGCAAGACCTGTTCGACAGCCTGGCCCGGGTCCAGCAAGGCGCGGCCAGCATGGCGCAGATGCCGGCCTCCGCCGCCGCAGGGCGCCAAGGCGGCGGCCTGAGCCTGCCGTTCAGCACCGAGACCCGCGCCGCGACCGCGCGGATCGGGCAGAACTACAACAGCTTTGCCCATTCGTTTGCCGGCATGAGCGTGCAGTTCATCCTCTTCGCCGGCATCGAATTGGGCACCGGCGTGCTGCTGGCCCGCCGGATGGGCCTGTGGACCCGTTTGCGCGCCGCCCCGATCAGCCGCAGCACCCTGCTCGGCAGCCGCATCGCCAGCGGCGCCTTGATCGCGCTGGCCCTGCTGGCTGCGATCTACACCGCAGCATTCGCCTTCTTCGGCGTGCGCATCCAGGGCAGCGTGCTGGGCTTCATCGGCATCGCCCTGGCCTTTGCCCTGCTCACCGCCAGCTTTGGCCTGCTGATCGCCGCCCTCGGCCGCACCCCCGAGGCCAGCCGCGGCCTGGCCGTCTTTGCCACCCTGCTGCTGGTGATGCTCGGCGGCGCCTGGGTGCCCAGCTTTATCTTTCCGCCCTGGTTGCAGACCGCCTCACTGTTCGTGCCCACCCGCTGGGTGATCGACGGCCTCGACCTGATGACCTGGCGCGGCGGCGACCTGCAGGCCGCACTCGCCCCGATCGGCGTCACCCTGGGCTTTGCCTTGCTGTTCGGCGCGGTCGGGGTGTGGCGATTCCCGACCGAGTTGGACGGCGGGCCTGGCGGCTGAGCGCCCTTGGCACCGAGCCCGGCGTGCCCCTTAGACTGTCCAGCCGCCCGCAGCACCGCTGGAGTTCAGATGCGCACACCGATGTTCAGCCCCCGCCTGGTCTGGCTCGCCGCCGCAACCCTGGCGCCACTGGCGCTGGCCGCCTGCAGCGGCGAAGTCGCCGGCACGGCGGCAACCACGGCCGCGCTGCAGGCTCAGCAGGCCAAGCAGGGTGCGGCGCAGAAGGCGCAAGTGCTGGAGCAACTGCAAAAGGCCCAGGACCTGGACGCGACCCGGGCCGCCGCTGCCGCCAGCGCGACCGAGTGAGCCGCCGGCCGGGCTACAGCCGCTGACCGCTCAGCGCGTCGAAGACGTGCACCCGGTCGGCGGAGATGGCCAGCCACACGCTGTCGCCGCTGGTGGTCGCCGGGGCGTCGTGTACCAGCACTTGCAGCCGGGGGGAATCGGCCACGGCAGCGGCCAGGGCGGTGGCCTGCGGGGTGCAGTCGAGCAAGGTGTCGGCGCCGGTGAATTCGATCTGGGCGACGCTGCAAGCAATGCCCAGCGGCCCGGATCCGGCGGGGTCAGCGGGCGGGCTCAGCCGCAGATGTTCTGGCCGCAGGCCGAGCGTGACCCGCTGGCCGGCCTGTGCGGCGCAGCCCTCGGGCAGGGCCAGGCAGCCGCCAACGTCCAGTCGGGCCAGCGCGGGTGTGCCGGCCTGCACCGTCGCGGCCACCAGGTTCATCGCCGGTGAGCCGATGAAGCCGGCGACGAAGGTGTTGCCCGGCCGCTCGTACAGCGCCCGCGGCGAGCCGATCTGCTCAACCCGGCCTTCGCGCAGCACGACGATCCGGTCGGCCATGGTCATGGCCTCGATCTGGTCATGGGTGACGTAGATCGAGGTCGCGCCCAGGCGCTGGTGCAGGGCGCGGATCTCGCTGCGCATCTGTACCCGCAGCTTGGCGTCCAGGTTCGACAGCGGCTCGTCGAACAGGAACACCTTGGGGTCGCGGACCATCGCCCGGCCCATCGCCACGCGCTGGCGTTGCCCGCCCGAGAGTTGCCGCGGCAGGCGGTCCAGCAGGCCGTCCAGGCCGAGCATGCGGGCGGCGGCAGCGACCTTGGTGGCGATGGTCGGCTTGTCGATGCCGGCGATCATCAGGCCGAAGCCCATGTTCGCTTGCACGCTCATGTGCGGGTACAGGGCATAGGTCTGGAACACCATCGCGACCTCGCGCTGCTTGGGTGGCAGGCCGTTGACGACCCGCCCGCCGATGCGGATGCTGCCGGCATCAGGCGCCTCCAGCCCGGCGATCGCGCGCAGCAGGGTGCTCTTGCCGCAACCGCTGGGGCCGACGAAGACCGCGAATTCGCCATCGGCGATGGCGATGTCCACGCCATGGATGACGGCGGTGTCGCCGAACGATTTGGTGATGCCTTCGAGCTCGACTGCGGCCACGCTTCATCCTCCCTTGACGCCACCCGCCGTGAGCCCGCCGACGATTTCTTTCTGGATCAGCAGCGTCAGCAGCAGCACCGGCAAGGTCACCAGCAGCGCCGCCGCCGCCAGCGGCCCCCAGGCGATTTGCTCGAATGTCAGCACGTTGTAGATCGCCACCGGCAGGGTGCGGGTCTGGCGCCCGGCCAGCACCGCGCCGAAGACGAAATTGTTCCAACTGAAGATGAAGGCCAGGATCGCCGCGACCGTGATCCCGGGCCGGGCCAGCGGCAGGGCGATGTGGCTGAACCGCTGCCAGGGCGAGCAGCCATCGACGTAAGCCGCCTCGTCAAGCTCCTTGGGCAGGGTCTCGAAATAGCCGGCGACGATGTAGACCGTGATCGGCACGGTGATGACCAGGTGGGTGATTGCCACCGCCGTCAGCGTGCCGGTGATGCCGATCGCCTGGAACAGGGTGAACAGCGGGATCAGGAAGCTGATCGCCGGCGTCATCCGCGCGATCAGGATCGTCAGCATCAGCTTGCGCGCCTGCATCCGGGCGATACCGTAGCCGGCCGGCACGCCCACCAGCAGGGCCACCAAGGTGGCGCTGCCCGAGACGATCAGGCTGTTGCCCAGGTACTGGAAGAACGGCCCGCTGGCGAACACCGCCGTGAAATTGGCCAAGGTCGGCGGCCTGGGGATGAAGACCGGCGGGTAGGCGAGGTTGTCGATCTCGTTCTTGAAGGCCAGCGACAGCATCCACAGAAAGACGCTGATGGCCGGGCTGACCAACAGGAACACGGCCAGCGCCAGCCACAGGCGGTCTAACAGTCTGGCCATCATTCGTAATACTTCGAGCGCTCGCGCAGCCACACCAGCAGGCCCGAGAGCGCGACCACCAGGGCGAAGAACACCACCACCACCGCGCTGGCCTTGCCGATCTGGTAGAACGAAAACGCTTGCAGGTAGAGGTAGATATTGATCGTCTCCGAGGCCGTTCCGGGCCCACCCTGGGTGATGACGTAGATCGTGTCGAAGGTCTTGAGCGCGTCGATCAGGCGCACCACCGCTGCCACCAAAATGAAGGGCAGCAGCAGCGGCAAGGTCACATGGCGCAGGGTCTGCCAACGCGACGCGCCCTCCATCAGCGCCGCCTCGAAGGGGTCGGCCGGCAGGCTCGCCAGGCCGCCCAGGGCGATCAGCATCACCAGCGGCGTCCACTGCCAGACATCGACCAGCACCAGGCCAAGGATCGCCAGGCGGGGCGAATAGACCCATTCGCTGGGGCCGATGCCGAGCAGCGACAGCAGGTAGTTCAAGACCCCCTGCTGGGGATGGAACATCATCGTCCAGACCAGCGCAATCGCCACCGGCGTGGCCATCATCGGCAGGACGAACGCGGCGCGCCAGAAGCCTCGTCCGGCGAATTGGCGGTGGAACACCAGCGCCGCGGCCGTGCCCAGCAGCAGCGGCGCCAGCACCGCCAGGGCGGTGAACAGCAAGGTGTGGCCGACCGCCTCCAGGAAGCGCCGGTTGCCGGCCAGTTCAAGGTAGTTGTCCAGGCCCGCGAAAACCGCCTTCGAGCCGATCTTCCAGTCGAACAGGCTCATCCACAGCGTGAACAGCCAGGGGAAGACGATCACCGCCAGCACCACCAGCACGGCGGGAACGGTGAACCAGACGAAGGGCGAGGGTTTGCGCATGTGCGAAAGTTCAGCCTTGGGAACGGGCAGCACTCAAGGCGAAATCACCGCAAGACGCGGAAAGTAGCTGTGGTACGGCTTGCGATCCCGGGTCAGGACGCGCAGGTTCGAAACCGCTGCATGGGCGCCAATGAAAAAATCCGGCAAGGTGACCTGGCGTGAACCGCCACGGCGCCGGTACAGCGCAAAGGCCGCAGCGGCCAGGCCGGCGCAGGCCCAGGGAAGCGGGCTGCGCAGGGTGTCGTAGACATCCAGAAAACCATCCAGCGCAGCGCTGTCCGGCCGCGGCACCAGCAACTCGGTGTAGATCACCAGATTCACATGCAGCGGCGACCGCTCGCTGCACCACTGCAACTGTTCGACCGCCCAGCCGTGCCACCGGCTGTCCTCATCCAGGCAGTCGACCCAAACGTTGGTGTCGACCAATACCCCGGCGCTGCCATCGTAGTGGTCGAGGTTCACGCCAAGCGCCGTGTCGACCGACGGGTCAGCGCGTCGGGACGGCGTCGTCGCCACGGATGAATGCCATGATCTCGTCGGCCTTCAACTGGCGGAACTCCGGGCTCATGCTTCCCCTCAGCTTGGCCGCCGCCAACCGCAGTTTTGCCCGCCTATCGTCTTTGACGCCTGTGGCTACCGGCGTCAGCACGATGCGACTGCCGTCCAGGCTGAAAGTCACCTCGGTGCCTGGTGCGACGCCTGCGGCGATGCGGATGTGCTTGGGAATGGTGACCTGACCCTTGTCGGTGACGAGCATGGTGCGGCGCCCTGGTAAGAATTTGAAGTAAGAATCCTACTTGCTCGGGACTCCACCTACAAGCCCGAAAGGCCGGCCGCGCCACCCAAACTCAGCCCTCGGCCTTGGCCAGCACCGGCGCGAACTCCGCCGTGGCGCGCTTCAACTCGGCCGCCACGTCGGCGCCGTTGAGCATGTTGCTCAACGCGATGCCGAACACGTCGCGAAACTCTGTGACCGGCTCGATGATGGGCAGGCCGGGCCTGGCGATGCGCATCGATTCGCCCACCGTGGCCAGCCATTCGACCGGCAGTTTCAGCCCGGCAATGGCCTCCTTGTCGCGGTAGGCCGAGATCCGCACCGGTGCGCCCGAGCCGGTGGCCAGCATGCGTGCCTGCATCGCCTTGCCGGTGGCCCACATGCAGTAATAGAAGGCCGCGCCCTTCTTGCTGCTGAAGGCGGACACGCCCATGCCGTCGCCAAAGGTGGCCGACACCTGGGCGGCGGGGCCGGCAGGCATCAGGCCGTAGCCGACCTTGCCGACGATCTTGGACTTGGTGGGGTCTTCCAGCGGCGGGGCGAAGCCCGAGCCGTCCAGCCACATCGCCGCCTTGCCCTGCAGGAACAGGCTCTGCGCCTCGTTCCAGTTGTAGCCGGAGATGCCGGCCGGGCCGGTGTTCTTCAGCAGATCGCGGTACATCGTGGCCGAGGCCACCGCCGCCGGGGTTTCGGTGGCAAGCTTGCCGTTGGCGTCGAAAAAGCTGCCGCCGTAGCCGAGAAAGAACGAGGTCCAGACCGGCACATTGGCGTTCTTCAGGCCGCGGCCGACGAAACCGACGATGCCGTTGGCCGGGTCATGGATCTTCTTGGCCGCCTCGACGATCTCGGCAAAGTTCTTAGGGTAGGCCAGGCCCTTGGCGGCAAACAGCTCCTTGTTCCAGTACAGCACCCAGGGGTCGAGGTTGAGCGGCAGGCTGTCGATCCGGCCGTCGGCCTGGGTGGCGTAGAACATGCCGCCGGGCGAGAAATCGGTGCGGTCGAACTCGGGCGGGGTGGCGGCAAACATCGGGCGCAGGTCTTCCAGCCATTTGCCCTTGGCGAACTGGCGCTTTTGCACGTGGTAGCTGAGCTGGATCACGTCAAAGCTGGGTTTGCCGGAGTTGAACTCGATCACCGCCTTCTGCCGCGACTGCTGCTCGGGGATCTGCTCGGCGCCGACCTTGATGCCGGTCGCGTCCTCGAATTCCTTCTGGAACTTTTGCAGCAATTCACCGCGCGGGCTCTTGACGAGGTGGACTTCAAGCGCAGTGCCGGCGTAGCGCTTCCAGTCGAAGCCGGCCTGGCCGAAGGCCGCAGGTATGGCGCTGGCGGCCAGCGTGGCACCGCTGGCCTGGAGCAGGCTGCGGCGGTGGATCGGGGCGCGGTACATGCAGGTCTCCTTGGGGTGTGCTGCGGCTGGGCGGCCAGTCTGGCGTGTCAGTCGGTCACAGGGTCAAAGTGAAAACCCTCAAGCGCTGTGCGCAGGCGCTCCAGGCCGGCCAGATCCAGGCCTTGCAAGGGCGGCCGAACCCGCAGCCAGCCGTTGTCGCCCGAATGCAGCGCCATCACGCCCTTGTTGGCCGCGAACGCGCCAAACGGCCGCAGCCGGTCCAGCAAATCGCCGACCCGTGCCAGGCGGGCCGGGGTCTCGGCCGCATCGGCCTGCTCGACCAGGGCGCTGACGGTGCGCGGCAGCAGGTTGGCCACGCCACTGATCGCGCCGGTGCTGCCGCGCCGGGCCAGGATCGGCAAATGCAGCTCATGGCCGACGTAGATGCGCACGCCGGGCATGAAGGCGTCGGCCAGGGCCAGCGCATGGGCCAGGTCGCCGGCGCTGTCCTTGATGCCGACGATGGTCTCCGGGTAGCGCGACTTGAGCGCCCGGACCACGCCATGGCTGAGGCCGACACCGGCGATTTGCGGGATGTGGTACAGGTACAGCCTCAGCCTGGCATCGCCGACCTGGTCGATCAGGCGGGCAAAGTAGTCGACGATGCCGGCGTCGCCCAGGCCCTTGTAGTAGAAGGGCTGCAGCACCAGGCAGCCGTGGCAGCCGCTGGCAACGGCGTGGCGGGTCAGCGCCACCGCGTCGGGCAGGGCAGCGGCGAATGTGCCGACGATGCAGCGCTGGGCCGGCACGCCCGCGGCCAGCATGGCCTCCAGCGCCGCGATCCGCTCGGCGACGCTGAACGAGGTGCCTTCGCCCGTGGTGCCGAAGGGTGTGACGCCGCCGCAACCTGCGGCCAGCAACTGCAGGGCATGGGCGGCGAAACGGGCGTGGTCGATCGCCAGGTCGGCCTGCAGAGGCGTCAGCAGGGCCGGCCAGGTGCCGCGAAAGGGCACGGCGGTTTGGATTTCAGGCGCGGGCATGGGCGTGTTCGCTCCAGGGCATGGGGTGGGTGATCGCGGACTGGATTTGGACCCGGACTTGAACCCGCAAGCCGGCCCGCGCTGCCGCTGCTGGCCAGTGTAGGAGGCGCTGACCTGGCGGCAGCCAGTGGGCCAAACCGGATCGGCTCAAGTCAGGCCCGGCCAGGCCGACATTGTGGGCAGCGCCGGCCGCGTCCTTTGGCCGGCGCAGCCTCACTGCGAGACCGCCATGCCCATCGCCGCCTTCACCTCGATCACCCTCGCCCCGGCCGCAGCGCCACCTGAGATGGCGGCGCTGCCGGCCGCGCGTCCGGCACTGGCACGGGCGCTTTCGCTGGCGCGGGGACGAACGCGGGCGATCGGCATTCAGCCGGCAGCCTGGGCCGCCGTGGCGCTGCTGCTGGCGCTGGTCTGGCTGGGCCAGACGTTGGCCCTGCGCCAGCAGCTTGGCCAGCAGGCCGGCCAGGCGAACCAGGAGGCGGCCGCGCGCATGGCCAGGCTGCTGGCCGCTGACCAGCCCAGCCGGGCCTTTGTCCAGGCTCGCCTGGCGCTGTGGGGCGGCTTGACGCCGCAGGCCGAGGTCCGCTGGCTGGACGCTGAAGGCGCCGTGCTGGCGCGCCAGACCGCGGCCCAGCAGGGCAGCGACAGCGCCACCGGCGAGGGCCCAGCGGCGCCAGCCTGGTTCGTCGGCTTGGCGCCGCTGGGCGCGGCCGCGGGCATGGCGCCCCTGGCCGTGGAAGGCAAGTCCGGCACGCTCTGGCTGAGCCAGCCGACGGCCGCTGCCTGGGCCGGCCTGTGGCAGGCGGCGCAACAGCAGGCACTGGTGCTGGCCATGGTCGGCCTGGCCATCGTCGGCGCATTGCGGTTTGGCGCCCTGCGGCTGCACCGCGTGGCGGGCGAACTGGCCGCGCAGTTGCGCGGTCTTCACGGTCTGCGCACGGCGCAGGCAGCGCAGGACGAACCGGCGTTTGGCGCGGCCCTGCTGCCCCTGACGGAGGCGGTGCAGGCGGTGGCCGAGCAACGCGCCGCGCTGATCCGCGCCCATGCCGAGCAGATGGAGGCGCTGCGCCGCCACGCCCATGCCGATGCGCTGACGGGGCTGCCGAACCGCCGCATCTTCAGCGCCGACCTGGACGAGGCGCTGGCCAGCGCCGCCGGGCCGGGCGGCGTCGGCCTGCTGCTGCTGCGGGTTCGTGATCTGTACGGCATGAACCTGCGCCAGGGCCATGTCCGCACCGACCAGGTTCTGCTGGCCATGGCCGAACTGCTGCGGGCCTACCCGCGCCAGGTGGCGGGTTGCCGCCTGGGCCGCCTCAACGGCTCCGACTTCGCCCTGCTCCTGCCGGTGATGGGCCAGGCCGAGGCCACCGCACGCTCGCTGCTGGCGGCGTTGCAGCCAATGCTGGCGCCGCTGGATCCCGCCGCCGGGGTGGCGATAGGCGCGACTGAGCTGCTGCGGCCGACCGATGGTGCGGCCGCGCTCAGCCTGGCCGACGAGGCGCTGGCACGGGCCGAGATCGACGGCCGCTTCGGCCTGGAAACGGTCCGCGCCCATCCCGCCGCTGGCAACGGCGGCCAGACGCGCTGGCTGGTGGCGATCCAGCAGGCGCTAGAGCAGGGCCGCATGCGCCTGGACGAGCAGCCGGTGCGCGTCGCCGACGGCCGCTTGCTGCACCTGAGCTGCACGCTGCAGTTGCAGCTCGACCCGGGCGGCACGTTCGAGCCCGCCTCGCGCTGGTTCGCGCTGGCGGTGCGCACCCGCCTGGCAGCCATGGCCGACAGCCGCGCGATCGGCCTGACCCTGCGCGCCATCGCCGCCGATGGCCGCGCCCGCAGCCTGCAACTGGCCGGCGAGTCGCTGGCCACGCCGGGCTTCGTCGACGATCTGAGCGCCCAGTTGAACCGCTCGCCCGGGCTGGCCTGCCGGCTCTGGCTCGCCCTGCCCGAGGCCGTCGCCTTTGACCACCTCGCCCTGCTGCGCGAGGCCGCCGGGCGCTGGCGCGGCTGCGGCGCCAGGCTGATCCTGACCCAGGCCGGCGACAGGTTGTCGCGCACCCCGCAGTTGCTCGACCTGGGCCTGGACTGCGTCAGCGTGCACCCGCGCTATGTGGCGGGTATCGCGCAATCGGGCAGCCGGGATGCGCGGCGCTACCTGCGCGCGCTGGTCCAACTGGTGCAGGGCGTGGGCCTGCAGATCGCCGCCGAGGGGGTGCGCTCGGGCGAGGACCTGGTCATGCTCTGGTCCAGCGGCTTCGATGCCGCCAGCGGGCCGGCGCTGGGCACCGAGGCCGACCCGGACGAGGCCGACATCGATACCGATTTCGTCGACGGCCTGGCCACCGAGGTCGACTCCGCCGGCTGCCCGCTGGAGCCGGCAGTCAGTTGATCTCGCCGCAGTGCAGCGCGTAGTCGCCGCTGCGCCGGCAGGCGTAGAAGTGGCGCAGGGTCTCGCGCACGGTGCGAAAGGCGATCTCGTCCCAGGGCACTTCGTGCTCTGAAAACAGCCGCGCCTCCAGCGTCTCTGGGCCGGGGTCCAGGCTGGTGTCGAGCATCCGGGCGCGATAAAACAGGTGCACCTGGCCGACCCGGACCACACTGAGCATGGTGAACAGGCCCTGCAACTCGATCTTCGCCCCGGCCTCCTCGACCGTCTCGCGCACGGCCCCGGCCTCGACCGTCTCACCCAGCTCCATGAAGCCGGCCGGCAGCGTCCAATAGCCGCGCCGCGGTTCGATCGCGCGTTTGCACAGCAGCACCTGGTAACCCCAGAACGGCACCGTGCCGACGACGTTCAAGGGGTTTTCGTAGTGGACCGTAGCGCAGCCAAGGCAGACCGCGCGTTCGCGGTTGTCGTCGTCCGGGATGCGGTAGGCCACGGCGCTGCCGCAGTGGCGGCAATGCTTGATGCGCTGGGGCAAGGACATGGTGGCTTCGAGTGTACTGGCGCGGTTTTGGCCCGCCGGCTGCATGGCAACATGGCCGGCATTGCCGCCCCGCTTGAGAAAACTGCCATGCCATTCGTGATTGCCGCCCCTGCCCCCAGCACCGTGCCCGTCGTCGGTGGCGGTGATTTTCCGGTCCGCCGCATTTACTGCGTAGGCCGCAACTACGCCGAGCATGCCCAGGAGATGGGCTTCACCGGGCGCGAGCCGCCGTTCTTCTTCTTGAAGCCCAGCGACGCGATCGTGGCCGTGCCCTATGGCAGCACCGGCGCGATCCACTACCCGCCGCTGACCGCCAATTTCCACCACGAGGTCGAGCTGGTGGTGGCGATCGGCCTGGGCGGCCGCGACATCGCTGCGGCCGACGCGCAGCGCCACATCTGGGGCTATGCGGTCGGCCTGGATATGACCCGGCGCGACCTGCAGAACGAGATGAAGAAGCAGGGTCGGCCCTGGTGCATAGGCAAGGCCTTCGACGAGTCCGCGCCGATCGGGCCGCTGCACCCGGCGGCCAGCGTCGGCGACCTCGGCCGTGGCGCGGTCACGCTCAGCGTCAACGGCGTGTTGCGCCAAAAAGGTGACCTGAGCGAGTTGATCTGGAACGTCGCCGAGACGATCGAGACCCTGTCGCGGGCCTGGACGCTGGCCCCGGGCGACCTGATCTTCACCGGCACGCCGGCAGGTGTTGGCGCGGTGGTGGCGGGCGACGTGATGAGCGCGACCATCGCCGGGCTGGGCACGCTCAGCGTCGCGGTGCGCTGACGCCGGCCGTGGTCCTGCAGCCGGACTGGCCCGCGCCGGCCCAGGTCCGGGCGTTGATGAGCAGCCGCGTCGGCGGCGTCAGCCAGGCACCGTTTGACAGCCTCAACCTGCGGCCCGTGGCGCTGGGCGGCGCCGACCAAGACAGCGCCGCCGCCATCAGCGAAAACCAGCGCCGCTTCGGCGCTGCCCTGGGCGCGCAACCGGTGTGGCTGAACCAGGTGCATGGCGCTCAGGTGCGGCGGCTGACCCGTGCCGATCTGGACCCTGGCGCGGCCTTGCCGGTCGCCGACGCAGCGGTCTGCACCGAGCCGGGCGTGGCCTGCGCCGTGCTGGTCGCCGACTGCCTGCCGGTGCTGCTGTGCAGCGCCGATGGCCGGGTCGTGGCTGCCGCCCATGCCGGCTGGCGTGGCCTGGCCGCGGGCGTGCTGCAGGCCAGCGTGGCCGCGTTGCGCCAAGCCAGCGCAGATCCGGCGGCCGAGGTCCTGGCCTGGCTGGGCCCCTGCATCGGCGCCGCAGCCTTCGAGGTCGGCGTGGACGTGCTGGCAGCGCTAGGCGCCAGCCCCGAGCAGCCAGGCCCGCGCTTCGTCTTCAGTCCGCGGCCCGACGGCAGCGCGCGTTGGCGCGCCGACCTGGCCGGGCTGGCGCAGGACCGCCTGCACGCCGTCGGCGTCAGCCAGATCCGCAGCGCAGGCGCCTGCACCGTCGCCCAGGCGTCAAGGTTCTTCTCGTTCCGCCGCGACGGGCGCACCGGCCGCATGGCCGCCGCCATCGCCATCGTCCCGGGCTGAGGCCTCGGCCCGCAGCCGGGCGCGGCGGCGCATCGGCGCGCCCATCAGGTACAGCACGATCAGCAGCGGCAGCGCTCCGTAGAGCAGCAGGGTGATGACTGCGCCGAGCAGGCTGCCCTGCGGCGCAGTCGCCTCGGTCGCGGCCATCAGCACGACCACGAATATCCAGGCCAGGGCGACGATATGCATTTCGTATCGTGAGAGTTAATATCACCTGTTGGTAAATTGTGTCATGCTGTGGTAAGCTCCACAGGCTACAAACCCGTTAGCAGCGGCGACTCGGACCAGGCAGGCCAGGCAAGGCAAGCCGGTCAAGCCGCCAGCCCACGCCGACCATGCAGGAGACCCACCGTGACGACACAGGCCAGTTTCACCCCGCCCAATGGCAAAGCCCTGACCGAAGGCGCGCAGGCAATGACCCAGTCGCTGGGCGACAGTTTCAAGGCGATGGCCGGGGTCAGCCTGCCGGCCGACAAATTGGCGGCGCTGCAATCCGACTATCTGAGCCAGGCCGCCGCGCTGTGGAACGGCGCCCTGACGCGGATGCAGCAGGGCAGCGGCACCCCGCCTGCGGCCGCCAAACTCGCCGACAAGCGCTTCAGCAACCCCGCCTGGACGCAAAACCCGGCCACCGAGATGACGGCCCAGGCCTATTTGCTCAACGCCAAGACCTTGATGCGCATGGCCGACAGCATGCAGGGCGACGCCAAGACCCGCGCCCGGGTGAAGTTTGCGGTGCAGCAATGGGTCGATGCCGCAAGCCCGGCCAACTGCCTGGCGCTGAACCCCGAGGCCATGGCCAAGGCGGTCAAGACCCAGGGCCAGAGCCTGTCGCAGGGCATGCAATTGCTGATGGACGATCTCGCCAAGGGCCACATGTCGCTGACCGACGAGGCGGCGTTCGAGGTCGGCCGCAATGTCGCCACCTCGGCCGGCACGGTGGTGTTCGAGAACGCACTGTTCCAGTTGATCGAGTACAAGCCACTGACCGCACAGGTGTTCGAGCGGCCGATGCTGTTCGTGCCGCCGTGCATCAACAAGTACTACATCCTTGACCTGCAGCCCGAAAACTCGCTGATCCGCTACACCGTTGAGCAGGGCCATCGCACCTTCGTCGTGAGCTGGCGCAACCCCGACGTCTCGATGGTCAATCTGAGCTGGGACGACTACATCGCGCTGGGGCCGTTGAAGGCGATCGAAGTGGTGCAATCGATCAGCGGCGCGCCGACCCTGAACATGCTCGGCTTCTGCGTCGGCGGCACGATTCTGGCAACCGCGTTGGCAGTGCTGGCCGCGCGCGGCGAGCAGCCCGCCCACTCGCTGACCCTGCTGACCACCCTGCTCGATTTCAGCGACACCGGCATCCTCGATGTCTTCATCGACGAGGCTGCGGTCAAGCTGCGCGAGATGACGCTGGGCGCCGACGCGCCCAACGGCCCCGGGCTGCTCAAGGGGCAGGAACTGGCCACCACCTTCAGCCTGCTGCGGCCCAACGACCTGGTCTGGAACTACGTCGTCGGCAACTACCTCAAGGGCGAGGCGCCGCCGGCCTTCGACCTGTTGTACTGGAACGGCGACTCGACCAACCTGCCCGGCCCGATGTACTGCTGGTACCTGCGCCACACCTACCTGCAGGACGAGCTCAAGATTCCGGGCAAGCTGCAGACCTGCGGCGAGGCGGTGGACTTTGGCCGGGTCAAGGCGCCGCTGTACATCTACGCCTCGCGTGAGGACCACATCGTGCCGTGGAACGCGGCCTACCTGTCGACCGCGCTGTTCAAGGGCAAGAAGCGCTTCGCCCTCGGCGCCTCGGGCCACATCGCCGGGGTGATCAACCCGGCGGCCAAGAACAAGCGCAACTACTGGACCAACGACAGCCTGCCGGCCAGCGCCGCCCAATGGTTCGACGGCGCCACTGAAGTGCCCGGCAGTTGGTGGAACGACTGGACCGTCTGGCTCAATCCGCAGGGCGGCAAGCTGGTCGCTGCGCCCAAGGCGCCCGGCAACCGCCAGTACAAGGCGATCGAGGCCGCCCCCGGGCGCTACGTCAAGCAGAAGGCTTAGCAGTCCGGACCTGACGCCCTGGCCGAGCCACTGGACGGCAGAGCGTCAGCAGGGCTACACCCCTGAATCGCATCCCCATACCCATACCCATACCCAACGCATTGGAGCAATTGCCATGAAGGACATCGTTATCGTCGCCGCCGCCCGCACCGCCGTCGGCAAATTTGGCGGCACCCTGGCCAAAACCGCCGCGCCCGAACTCGGCGCGACCGTCATCAAAGCCCTGCTTGAGCGCGCCAAGCTCAGCGGCGATCAAATCAGCGAGGTCATCCTCGGCCAGGTGCTGACCGCCGGTTCGGGCCAGAACCCGGCGCGCCAGGCGATCATCCGCGCCGGCCTGCCGGCCAGCGTGCCGGGCTACACCATCAACAAGGTCTGCGGTTCGGGGCTGAAGGCGGTGATGCTGGGCGCCCAGGCGATCCGCGACGGTGACAGCGAGATCATCATCGCCGGCGGCCAAGAGAACATGAGCGCGGCCCCGCATGTGCTGCCCAACTCGCGCGACGGCCAGCGCATGGGCGACTGGAAGCTGGTCGACACCATGATCGTCGACGGCCTGTGGGACGTGTACAACCAGTACCACATGGGCATCACTGCCGAGAACGTGGCCAAGCAGTACGGCATCAGCCGCGAGGCCCAGGACGCGGTCGCCCTGGCCAGCCAGATGAAGGCGGCGGCGGCGCAGGAGTCCGGCCGTTTCAAGGACGAGATCGTGGCGGTGTCGATCGCCCAGAAGAAGGGCGACGCGATCCTGTTCACGGCCGACGAGTTCATCAACAAGAAGACCAGCGCTGAGGCCCTGGCCGGCCTGCGCCCGGCCTTCGACAAGGCCGGCAGCGTCACCGCCGGCAACGCCTCGGGCCTGAACGACGGCGCTGCCGGGGTGGTGCTGATGAGCGCCGCCAGGGCCGCTGCGCTCGGCCTGCCAGTGCTGGGCCGCATCGCCAGCTACGCCAGCGCCGGCCTGGACCCGAAGATCATGGGCATGGGCCCGGTGCCGGCGGCGCGCAAGGCACTTGAGCGTGCCGGCTGGAAGGCCGCCGACCTGGACCTGCTGGAGATCAACGAGGCCTTCGCCGCCCAGGCCTGCGCGGTGCACCAGGAAATGGGCTGGGACACCAGCAAGGTCAACGTCAACGGTGGTGCGATCGCCATCGGCCACCCGATCGGTGCCTCGGGCTGCCGCATCCTGGTGACGCTGCTGCACGAGATGGCCAAGCGCGACGCCAAGAAGGGCATTGCCTCGCTGTGCATCGGTGGCGGCATGGGCGTGGCGCTGACGATTGAACGCTGACGATTTAGCGCTGAAATCCAGATCAAACTCCAGATTCAACCCCGTTCCCTTTCATCAACCATTTCAAGGAGCACAGCATGGGACAAAAAGTAGCGTACGTGACCGGCGGCATGGGTGGCATCGGTACCGCCATCTGCCAACGCCTGGCCAAGGGCGGATTCAAGGTCATCGCCGGCTGCGGGCCCAGCCGTGACTTCAACAAATGGCTGGCTGAGCAGACGGCGCTGGGCTACGAGTTCCACGCCTCGGTCGGCAACGTCGCCGACTGGCAGTCGACGGTGGACGCATTCACCAAGTCGGTGGCCGAACATGGCTCGATCGACGTGCTGGTCAACAACGCCGGCATCACCCGCGACCGCATGTTCCTGAAAATGACCCCAGACGACTGGAAGGCGGTGATCGACACCAACCTCAACAGCATGTTCTACGTCACCAAGCAGGTGGTGCCGGGCATGATCGAAAAGGGCTGGGGCCGGATCATCCAAATCTCGTCGGTCAACGGCGAAAAAGGCCAGGCCGGCCAGACCAACTACTCCGCCGCCAAGGCCGGCATGCACGGCTTCACCATGGCGCTGGCGCAGGAACTGGCGGCCAAGGGTGTCACCGTCAACACCGTCAGCCCGGGCTACATCGGCACCGAGATGGTCCGCGCGATCAAGCCCGAAGTGCTGGAGAAAATCGTCTCGACGATTCCCGTCAAGCGCCTGGGCACGCCCGACGAGATCGGCGCAATCTGTGCCTGGCTGGCGGGCGACGATTCGGGTTTCACCACCGGTGCCGACTTCAGTTGCAACGGCGGCCTGCACATGGGTTGAGCGTATTTGCCTGGCCACGCCCGCTGCGGTGGGCGCTGCGACCTAGGCGGGGCAAAACAGGGCCGGCACATGCCGGCCTTGGCGTTTCTGCGTGGCCTTCAACCCGCTTCGACCGGCGCCCGACTTGGGCCCCTGCGCCTCAGCCCGCCACCTGGCCCCAGGCCTTGTCCAGACGTTTGACACTGACCGGCTGCGGCGTGCGCAACTCCTGGGCGAAGAAGCTGACGCGCAGTTCCTCGACCAGCCACCGGTACTCGTCCATGCGGCCATCGGCATGGCCCTTGAGCTCGGCCAGGCGGCGCCAGTAGCGCGACTCCAGCGGCCGCAGTTCGGCCAGGCGCTGACCGTCGCGGGCCGGATCGGCGCGCAGCTTGTCCAGCCGCAGCACGACCGCCTTCAGGTAGCGCGGCAGGTGCTGCAGCGCCGGCCAGGGCGTGCCGGCCAGAAAGTGCTTGGGCACCAGCCGGGCCAATTGGGCGGCGATGTCGTCGGCAACCTCCTTGCCCGGCTTGCTGTCGCGCAGCTTGCGGCTGGCGGCGGCGAACTCCACCAGCACCACGCCGGCCAGACGTGCCACCTCCTGGGCGATCAGGTTGAGGCGGGCGCGGCCTTCGTCGACACGGGACTTGAAGCCGGCTTCGTCGCCCGGCAGCGGCGCTGCCAGGAATGCCCGGTCCAGCGCCACCTCGATGATCTGGGCACGCAATTCGTCGGCACTGCCCAGGGCCATGTAGGCACCGGCCATCCGGGTCAGGTCGGGGATGTTCTTTTCCAGGTATTTCAGCGGCTCCTTGATCGCCAGCGCGACCAGCCGGCGCAGCCCGCCACGGTGGCGGGCTGCGGCGACGTCGGGCTGGTCGAAGACTTCGATCTCGACATGGCTGAGCTTGTCGAGCAGTGCCGGAAATCCAACCAGCACCTGGCCGGCTTGATGGATCTCCATCAGCTCGGGCAAGGTGCCAAAGGTCCAGGCGGTGTAGGCCTTGGCGGTGACGGCGGGGGCCTGGGCGGGCGCTGAAACCAGGGGCGGCGTCTGCAGCCGCTCGGCGCAACGCCTGGCGACGGCTGCGGCGGGGCTGGCGGGTGCCCGATCGGGGCCTACCGCCGCCAGCTTGAGCACCGCCAGCGCCTGGAACGCCGAGCGCGCCTGGCCGCCCAGCTCGGCCTTCAGGCTCGACAACTGCCGGCCCATGCCAAGTTGCCGGCCATGCCCGTCGACCACCCGGAAGTTCATGAACTGGTGGGCCTGCAGCATGTCTGGCTTGAAGTCATTGCGCTGCACCGCGATCTGGCTGCGCTCGCGGACCGCGGCCAGCAAGGCGTCGAGCAGCGCACCCTGGCCGAAGACGCTGGTCTCGACGAAGCCGGCGACAAATTCCGGCAGCGGCACCAGCCGGGTCCGCGGGCGCTGGTGCAGGCTCTTGCACAGCGCCGTGACCTTGGCGGCGAGCATGCCCGGCACCAGCCACTCGCAGCGCTCCTCGCTGACCTGGTTGAGGGCGTAGATCGGCACCGTCACGGTCAGCCCGTCCCGGCCATCGCCCGGCTCGTGCAGATAGCCGGCGGCGCAATCGACGCCGCCCAGGCGAACGGTCTTGGGAAAGCTCTGGGTGGTGATGCCGGCCGCCTCGTGGCGCATCAGCTCTTCGCGGCTGAGCTGCAGCAGCGTCGGCTGCTGTTTGGACTGGTCGCGGTACCAGCGCTCCAGGCTGGCGCCGGAGCAAACCTCGGCCGGCAACTGCTGGTCGTAGAAGGCGTAGATCAGTTCGTCGTCGACGAGCACGTCCTGGCGCCGGCTCTTGTGCTCCAGTGCCTGAACCTGGGCCAGCAACTGGCGGTTGTGGGCGGCGAACGGCAGCCGCGTTTCCCAGTCTCCGGCGACCAGCGCTTCACGGATGAAAAGCTCGCGCGCCGCCCTTGGATCGACCCGGCCGAAGTTGACCCGGCGGTTGCTGTAGACGACGATGCCGTAGAGCGTGGCGCGCTCCAGCGCGACCACCTCGGCGGCCTTCTTCTCCCAGTGCGGATCGAGCAGGCTGAGCTTGAGCAGGTGGCCGGCGACCTGCGGAATCCAGGCCGGGTCGATGTTGGCCAGGCCGCGACCGTAGAGCCGGCTGGTCTCGACCAATTCGGCGGCGATCAGCCAGCGGCCCGGCTTTTTGCTCAGGTTGGCGCCGGGGTGGCGCCAGAACTTGATGCCGCGCGCGCCCAGGTACCAGTCCTCGTCGTCGCTCTTGCAGCCGACGTTGCCAAGCAGGCCGGCGAGCATGGACAGGTGGATCTGCTCGAAGCTTGCCGGCGTGGGGTTGAGCCGCCAGCCATGCTCGGCCACCACGGTGTGCAGTTGCGAATGGATATCGCGCCACTCGCGCACCCGGCGCGGGCTGATGAAGGCCTCGCGCAGGCGCTGCTCCTGCTGCCGGTGGCTGAGCCTGTGGGCCGAGGCGTCGCCCGGCGCATGCCCGCCCCGGCCGGCCTCCAGCCATTGCCAGAGCTTGATCGTGCCGACGAACTCGGAGCGCTCGTCGTCAAACACCTTGTGCCGTTCGTCGGCCAACTGGGCCTGCTCCTGCGGGCGGTCGCGCACGTCTTGCACGCTCAGGGCGCTGGCGATGACCAGCACCTCGTCCAGGGCCTGGCGGTCGCGCGCCTCTAGGATCATCCGCCCGACCCGCGGGTCCAGCGGCAACTGGCTCAGGGCGATGCCGATCGGCGTCAACTCGTTGTCGTCGTCGACCGCGTTCAACTCGCCCAGCAGCGCGTAGCCATCGGCAATCGCCTTGGGCCGCGGCGGCTCCAGGAACGGGAACTGCTCGACCTGGCCCAGGCGCAGGCTCTTCATCCGCAGGATCACCCCGGCCAGCGAACTGCGCAGGATCTCGGGGTCGGTGAATTTCGGCCGGGCAGCGAAATCCTTTTCGTCGTAGAGCCGGATGCAGACGCCGTTGGCGACCCGGCCGCAGCGGCCGGCGCGCTGGTTTGCCGCCGCCTGGCTCACCGGCTCGACCAGCAACTGCTCGACCTTGTTGCGGTAGCTGTAGCGCTTGACCCGGGCCGTGCCGGGATCGATCACGCAGCGGATGCCGGGCACCGTCAGCGAGGTCTCGGCGACATTGGTGGCGAGCACGATCCGCCGGCCATTGCCGGGGTGGAAGACGCGGTCCTGCTCGGCCGGCGACAGGCGCGCGAACAGCGGCAGGATCTCGGCCGGCGGGCCGCCGCGATGCTGCTTTGCCAGGTGCTTGCGCAGGTGGTCGGCGGCGTCGCGGATCTCGCGCTCGCCGGGCAGAAAAACCAGGATGTCGCCCTGGCCGTCGCGCCAGAGTTCGTCGACGGCGTCGGCAATCGCCTGCTCGCTGCCGTAGTCGCGGCTGTCCTCGAACGGCCGCCAGCGCTGCTCGACAGGATAGAGCCGGCCCGAGACCTGGATCACCGGCGCCGGCCCTTTAGCCGAAGTGAAATGGCGGGCAAAGCGGTCGGCGTCAATCGTTGCCGAGGTGACGATCAGCTTCAAATCCGGTCGGCGCGGCAGCAACTGGCGCAGGTAGCCGAGCAAGAAGTCGATGTTCAGGCTGCGCTCATGGGCCTCGTCGATGATCAGGGTGTCGTAGGCCCGCAGTTCAGGGTCGCCCTGGGTTTCGGCCAGCAAGATGCCGTCGGTCATGAGCTTGACCGATGCCCCGGGCTGGAATCGGTCCTGGAAGCGGACCTTGTAGCCCACCACCTCCCCCAGCGGCGATTGCAGTTCGTCGGCGATGCGCTTGGCGACGCTGCTGGCGGCGATCCGCCGCGGCTGAGTGTGGCCGATCAGCCCGCGCCCGCCCGCACCCAGGCCGCGGCCGAGTTGCAGCGCGATCTTGGGCAACTGGGTGGTCTTGCCCGAGCCGGTCTCACCGCAGACGATCACCACCTGGTGCTGGGCGATGGCCTGGGCGATCTCCTGGCGCCGGGCGCTGACAGGCAGCTCCTCGGGGTAGCGGATCGGCGGCACCGGGGTGGCCTGGCGCGGCGCCCGCTGCTGCCCACCTCGGGGCGCCGACCGATGGTCCATGGCGGCAGGCAGATCGGGATCGGGCAGGTTCACGGGGCCGGGATTGTCGCCTGGCCCTGAACGCTCTGGCCTCAAGCTGGGTGATCGTCAGTTGATGCGATCGGCCCCGAGCGTGTCAGCCCGGAGTCTGTGCACCATCTGCGGTGGCACGCAGGCGCCCCGTCGCCCCTACCTCGAAATCGGATGGATTACCCGTTGCCATTCAATCGCTTGGACGAAGTTTCTTGCGAGGCACTGGTTTTGGAACCATTGACGGCATGTCTCACTATCTGCGACTCTCACCGTACTCAGGGTCACGGCTCTGGTGACGAACTACCAAGATGCGCAGCACCAGACCTTCGTGCCGATAGATAACCGAGTAGGGAAAGGCGGTCAACGGATGTACTTGTCGCCCGTCCGCCGTGGGTGTGCCCAGACCTGGAAACGCATCAAGCACCTTGGCGACCCGCTCAAACTCTGCAAGGAAGCGCCGCGCGAGCCCCACACCAGCCTCCTGCTTGTAGAAACGCAAGGCCTCGGCAAGGTCATCTGCGGCAAGCCGGTGGATGGACCGACTCACTGAACTTCCGCGCGCAGCTTCGAGAGAACATCGTCAAGTGGCAGCAGCACTGACGGATCACGTCGGCCTTCTGCGTCTCGTTGCGCGGCCACAGCGTCCCAAGCGACATCGCGCTGCGCGTCGATGTCCAGGCTGGCGACGACCCGGTCCAGGACGCGGATACGGTCAGCCTTCGACAACTGTAAGAGCTCGGCTTCAAGGATTTCTACTGGCATTCCCATTGGAACTCCGATGGCTTGACGCCGTAGCTTGCCACAACTGCCCTGCCCTGCCTGGAAGGCAGCTGCGCGACGTATGCGTGCGACGCCCAGAACCACGAGCGTTTATCCGCCGCCGGTTCGACGCTGGCAAAGCGAGCCGGAATCGCCAGCGGCGGGCAAACCAGGTTGGACTGAAGCGCCGTGCCGCTGAGCAGTGATTGGCGAAGGGTCAATGAAAGGTCAGTACTTGCGCCAGGCGCTCAATCGCTCGCCTGCCGCGAGCCTTGAAGACATAGCTGAGCGCCACTTCAGCCGTAGCGCTTGAGGCTCTCCAAGAACTCTGGCCCGGCCCCACCCACTTCAGCGTCCGCTTCGTCGATAGCCGCGTCGAGCTCAGCTTCGAGTTCAGCGGGCAGCTTCACCGGTGGGCAATCATCGTCAGCCAGCACTGTCACTTCCGCCCCTTCAGGCGTAGTTCCCCTGTCAACGGGAACAACTTTGCCGTCTCGGACGGTGCCATGAGCGACTGTCATCGCCAGATCGTAACAGGCGAGAGGCCGCTACCACGGTGCCTGCCGCCAAACGCTCACCACGAGCAGCAGCGCAAAGTTCACGTTCGCGGAACACATACGCAGCACGTAGAACGCGGCGGCTTCGTCCAGGTCTCTCATTGCTCCAGGATGAAGGATGACGGTCATCCGTGGAACCGTGCCCGAAGTTGAGTCATCGCCGATTCAAGGGGGACGCCAACGACCGCACAGGATTCAAGATCGGCCTCACGCTGCGCTGCCAGTTCGTCCCATTCTTCCTTGACCTCGGCATCCACGTCCAGGCTGGCGACCAGTCGCTCCAGCAGGCGCGAACGGTCCTCCTTCGACAGGCTCATGACCTGGGCTTGCAGGGCGTCAAGGGTGATGGACATGGCAGCTCCGGCTGAGCTTGGGAAGCTCGCGGCTTGCCACATACGGCAGATCAGGTCGCCGCAGCGGCGGTTTGCGCCGCCCAATTCCAGTTCGGTCCAGTTCGTGCGCGCCCAGCAGACCCTTGCAGCGAACGCGCTTGGCCGGCCGTGGTCCTGCAGCCGGACTGGCCCGCGCCGGCCCAGGTCCGGGCGCTGATGAGCAGCCGCGCCGGCGGCGTCAGCCAGGCGCCGTTTGACAGCCTCAATCTGCGGCCCGTGGCGCTGGGCGGCGCCGACCAGGACGACGCCACCGCGATCAGCGAAAACCAGCGCCGCTTCGGCGCCGCCCTGGGCGCGCAACCGGTGTGGCTGAACCAGGTGCATGGCGCGCAGGTGCGGCGTCTGACCCGGGCCGATCTGGACCCGGGCGCGGCCTTGCCGGTCGTCGACGCGGCGGTCTGCACCGAGCCGGGCGTGGCCTGCGCCTTGCTGGTCGCCGACTGCCTGCCGGTGCTGCTGTGAAGCGCCGACGGCCGGGTCGTGGCCGCCGCCCATGCCGGCTGGCGTGGCCTGGCCGCGGGTGTGTTGCAGGCCAGTGTGTCCGCCTTGCGTCTGGCCAGCGCAGATCCGGCGGTCGAGGTCCTGGCCTGGCTGGGCCCCCGCATCGGCGCCGCAGCCCGGCAACGCCCCGCCTCGGACGCAATGCGCATTGCATGGCGCGGGCGCTGACCTTACATTGCCCCTTTGCCGACCTCCGCCCAGCGGCACGGCGCTTCAGTCCAACCCGGTTTACCCGCCGCCGGCAATACCGGCCCG
>JANXYH010000168.1 GCA_025350145.1 Burkholderiales bacterium
CAAACGCTGGGGCCAAGTCAGGGCCGAGGTTGACGAGCACATCGCGGCTCGGCGCCTGCCCGGCAAGATCGGCCAGCCAGATCGGCGTTCGGCGCAGCGCCGCCGCGATCGGCTCGTCGCGGCGCAAGCGCAGGTGCGGCACGAAGTCGTCGGGGTCAAAGGTCCAAAGCTGGCCGTCGAGCTGCTGGAGCAGCAGCGGCGGGCCGGTCGCCACGATCTGCCGGCCCTGACGCCAGGCCTTGCGCATCAGCCGGCAGGCGTAGCCTGGCAGATCGCTCAGGCCGGTGTGGAAGTCGACCTCGGGCAAGGACAGATCGGCCGGCGGCTCAGGCGGCGGCCTGCGCCAGCACCCAATGGGTCAGCAGCCCGACCGGCCGGCCGGTCGCGCCCTTGGCGGCGCCCGATTTCCAGGCGGTGCCGGCCACGTCCAGGTGGCCCCACCTGAAACTGCTCGCAAAGTGTTTGAGGAACATCGCCGCCGTGATCGCGCCGCCCGGCCTGCCAGCGACGTTGGCGACATCGGCGAAATTGCTCTTCAATCCCTCGGCGTAGTCATCGTCCAGCGGCATGCGCCAGCAACTGTCCAGGGCGGCCTCGCCGGCGGCCATGAGTTGCCCGGCCAGAGCGTCGTCGGCGCTGAACATGCCCGAGCGCACATGGCCGAGCGCGACCACGCAGGCGCCGGTCAGGGTTGCGATGTCGACCACGGCGGCTGGCTTGAAGCGCTCAACATAGGTCAGCGCGTCGCACAGGATCAGCCGGCCCTCGGCGTCGGTGTTGAGGATCTCAATAGTCTGGCCGGACATACTGGTCACGACGTCGCCGGGCTTGACGGCGCGGCCGCTGGGCATATTTTCGCAAGCCGCGACCACGCCAATGACATTGGCCTTGGGCTTGAGTTGTGCCAGCGCCCGCATCGCCCCAATCACGCTGGCGGCGCCGCCCATGTCGAACTTCATCTCGTCCATGGCCTCGCCCGGCTTGAGCGAGATGCCGCCCGAGTCGAAGGTGATGCCCTTGCCGACCAGCACCAGCGGCGCCTGGTTGCGCGCCGCGCCCTGGTAACGCATGACGATGAAGCGCGGCGCTTCGTCCGACCCTTGGGCCACCGCCAGGAAACTGCCCATGCCCAGGGCCTCGATCTCCTTGCGGCCCAAGACCTCGACCTTCAGGCCCTGGGCCTGCGACATCGCCTTGGCCTGCTCGGCCAGCATCGTCGGCGTGCAATGGTTGCCCGGGCGGTTGGCCAACTCGCGCGCCAGGTTCACGCCTTCAAGGATGGCCGCGCCGCGCGCCAGTCCGGCATCCGCAGCGGCCTGCTCGGCCTTGTTCGCCAGTACCAGGCTGAGCTTGTTCAATGCCGGCGCGGCCGGCGCGCTGGGCTTGGTGCTGCGGTAGAGGTAGACAACATCGCCGGCCGCGCTGGCCAGCGCCTCGGCCTGCGCGGCCTGCAGGGCACCGGTTCCCGCCAGTTGCAGCGCCAGATGCTGGATGCCCAAGTGTTTGAGCAGGCCCATGCCGGCAGCGGCAGCGGCCTTGATCGCCTTGGGCGTGGCGTTGGCGGCCACCACCACCGCCAGTCGCGGCGCGGCCACGCCGCTGACCTGGCGCAAATACGCCGATTTGCCCGGCACCAGGCTCAGATCGCCCTGCGCCACGGCGTCGGCCACCGCCGCCTTCAGCGGCGCCTCCAGTCCGGCCTCGTCCAGGCCGCCACACAGCACCAGCAACAAGCCATCGGCGCGGAATTTGCAGACGGCACCCGGGGCAAACACCTGCGAGCGAAAGTCCATAATTCATTTCCGATAGAAGAAGCAAAGATGTTATTCGATTCGACCGTAAGGGCGGAGCTCGCGCGCAGCTTCGGCGCGACCTTGGTGGTGATCCTGACGATCGTCATCACCATGCTGCTGATCCGCACCTTGGGCCAGGCCGCCGGTGGGGTGGTCGCGCCCGAAGACGTGGTGCTGCTGCTGGGCTACACCTCGCTGGGCTTTTTGCCGATGATGATGGCGCTGTCGCTGTTCATCGCCGTGGTCGTCAGCCTGGGGCGGATGTACCGCGACAGCGAAATGGTGATCTGGTTCGCCAGCGGGGTTGGCCTGGGCCGCTTCGTGCGGCCGGTGTTGCGCACCGCCTGGCCGGTGCTGCTGGTGGTTGGCCTGCTGCTGCTGCTGGTCTGGCCCTGGGTCAACCAGAGCAGCAGCGAGTTGCGCAGCCGCTATGAGCAGCGCTCTGACTTGTCGCGGATAGCGCCCGGCGTGTTCCAGACCTCGCGCGACGGCAGCCGGGTGTTCTTCGTCGACCGTGCCAGCCAGGCCGATGTCGCTGCCCACCAAATCTTCATCCTGACCCGCCAGGACAAGCAGGAGTCGGTCACTTCGGCGCGCAGCGGGCATTTGCGGGTCGACGGCCAGGATCGTCTGCTGCTGCTGTCGCAGGGCCAGCGCAACACCATCGACGGCAGCGACGGCTCTCGCACTCTGGCCAGCTTCGCCCAGTACAGCGTCGTGGTCGATGAACACGCGGTGCGTCAGGCCGAGGCGCGGCCGCCCAAGGCGATGACGACTTTGGCGCTGCTGGTCGACGCAACGGCGCGCAACCAGGGCGAGCTGGCCTGGCGCTTTGGCATGCTGCTGGCCTCGGGCAACCTGCTGCTGCTCGGGATCGGCCTGTCGGCCTCGCAGCCGCGCCGGCCGAGCAACTGGAACCTGCTGTTCGCGCTGCTGGCCTTCATCGCCTACTTCAACTTGATCAACCTGTCCCAGGCCTGGGTGGCCGCTGGCCGCTACAACCTGCTGCCGCTGATGCTGTGCCTGCATGGCGGCGCGTTTGCCCTGGCCTGGCTGCTGCTGTGGTGGCGTGACCATGCGGTCGCCCTGCAACGGCCCGGCGCTGCAGGCCGCGTCCGGGCCGGGGCCGGGGCCACGGCGTGAAGACAGTGCGCCGGCTGATCTACCGCGACATCGTCTGGTCGGTGGTGTTTGTCGCTGCGGCATTCCTGTCGCTGTTCTATTTCATCGACTTCGTCGACGAACTGGACAGCGTCGGTCGCAACGGCTACACCATCGCCCATGCGGTCGGCCAGGCATTGCTGCTGGTGCCGGGCCACATCTACGAGCTTTTGCCGATCGCGGTCTTGATCGGCACCATTTACGCGATGGCCAGGCTGGCCCAATCGTCGGAGTTCACCATCCTGCGCACCGGCGGCCTGGGGCCATGGCGGGCGCTGCGCCTGTTGGCCGCGCTGGGGGCGGTGTTTGCGCTGCTGACCTTCGTCGTCGGTGACTACGTCGCGCCCGCCACCGAGCGCGAGGCGATTGCCCTGCGCGCCAGCGCCCGTGGCGGAATCGCCCTGGGCAGCCACGGCGCCTGGCTGCGGGATCGCCGCGCCGCAACTGCCGGCCAGACTGCGGCAGAGGGCGAGCGCAGCATCTCGGTCAACATCGCCAAGGCGCTGTCGGCCGGGCAGATGCAGGGCGTACGGATTTTCGAGTTCGACGGCGATGGCCGCCTGCGCACCCGCATCGAGGCCGCCGAGGCGCGCGTCGGCGAAGGCGGTGTATGGCTGCTGCGCCAGGTCCAGCAGCTCGATTGGCCGACACCGCAGGCAGCGGCCGGCGGCAGCGCACTGCGCAGCCAGAGCCTGGCCGAGTTGCGCTGGCCGAGCAGCCTGAGCGCCTCGGTGGTGGCGGCCGCGCTGCTGCCGGTGCAGTCGATGTCGACGCTGGAGTTGTGGCGCTACCGCAGCCACCTCGCCGACCAGGACCAAGCGGTGCAGAACCATGAGATCCAGTTCTGGAAGAAGCTGCTTTACCCCTTTGCCTGCATCGTGATGATGGCGCTGGCCCTGCCCTTTGCCTACCTCCACGCCCGCACCGGTGGCGTCAGCTACAAGGTCTTCGGCGGCATCATGCTGGGCATCAGCTTCGTGCTGCTGAACAACGCCAGCGGCCATGTCGGGCTGTTGCGGGCCTGGACACCCTGGGTTGCCGCGTCGGCGCCCAGCCTGGTCTACCTGTTGATGTCGATGACCGCCTTTGCCTGGCTGGTGAGGTACCGATGAACCCCGCCGAGCCGGCGGCTGGCCTGCTGCTGTTCGCCCATGGCGCCCGCGATCCGGCCTGGGCCGAGCCGTTTGGCGCGGTCCTGCGCCACTGCCGGGCAGCGCAGCGCCCGGCCGAACTGGCGTTCCTGGAGTTCATGGCGCCGAACCTGTTGCAGGCCGGCGACCGCCTGGCCAGCGCCGGCTGCAGCGCGGTGGACGTGGTGCCGCTGTTCCTTGGCGCCGGCGGCCATGTGCGCAAGGACATCCCGCTGCTGCTGGCGCAACTGGCCCAGCGCCACCCGCAGGTGCGCTGGGCACTGCGGCCGGCGGTGGGTGAGTCGGCCGCGGTGGTCCAGGCGATGGCCGAAGTCGCACTCGCCGCAGCGCTGGGCCCGGAGATCGATCTGGCATGAACCTGCACCAGTTCCGCTTTGTCCAGGAGGCGGTGCGCCGCAACCTCAACCTGACCGAGACCGCCAAGGCCCTGCACACCTCGCAGCCAGGCATCAGCCGGGCGATCCTGGAGCTGGAAGAAGAACTCGGCATCGACATCTTTGCCCGCCACGGCAAGCGCCTGCGCCGCGTGACCGAGCCCGGGCAACTGGCGCTGCGCTCGATCGAGCTGATCATGGGCGAGGTCGCCAACCTGCGGCGCATCGGCGAGGAGTTTTCCAAGCAAGACGCCGGCACCCTGTCGATTGCCACCACCCACAGCCAGGCCCGCTACTTCTTGCCCGAGCCGGTAGCGCAGTTGCGCCGCAAGCTGCCCAAAGTACAGGTGGTGCTGCACCAGGGCACGCCGGCCGACGTGGCGCGGATGCTGCTGGACGACACCGCCGAGATCGGCCTGGCGACCGAATCTCTGACCGATGTGCCCGGCTTGGTCTCGCTGCCCTGCCACGCCTGGCAGCATGTGCTGGTGGTGCCGGCCCGGCACCGGTTGGCCCAGGTCGAGCGGCCAACCCTGGAGCAGGTTGCGGCCGAGCCGCTGGTCACTTACCACCCCAGCTTCAGCGGCCGCTCGCGCATCGACGCGGCCTTCCTGCGCGCCAGGCTCAAGGCCAACATCGCGCTCGAGGCGATCGATGCCGACGTGATCAAGACCTACGTCCGGCTGGGCATGGGCGCTGGGCTGGTGTCGGAGCTGGCGGTGCGCGACGACCCGGTCAGCGGCGGCGATCTGGTGGCCCGGCCGGTCGGCCATTTGTTCGGCCCCAACACCTCGCGGGTGGCCTTCAAGCGCGGCGCCTACCTGCGAAACTTCGTCTTTGCCTTCGCCGCCTTGCTCAGCGAGCGCCTGACCCGGCCGGTGATCGAACGCGCCATCGCCGAGCGCGAGGGCCAGGCCCAGACCGACAGCTTTGACCTGTAATGACCCGCCATGAACGCGATCCACACCCCCAGCCCGCCCAGCCGCTTGCCCAAGGTCGGCACCACCATCTTCACCGTGATGTCGGCGCTGGCTGCCGAGCATGGTGCTGTCAACCTGGGCCAGGGTTTCCCTGACTTTGACGGGGACCCGGCACTGGTCGGGGCGGTCACGGCGGCGATGCTGGCCGGCCAGAACCAGTACCCGCCGATGGCCGGCGCGCTGGTCTTGCGCCAGGCGATCTCGGTCAAGCTGCAGTCGATCTATGGCCGCCTCTACGACCCGGGCAGCGAGATCACCGTCACCGCCGGCGCCACCCAGGCGATCCTGACCGCCGTGCTGGCCATCGTCGGCCCGGGCGACGAGGTGATCGTGCTCGAACCCTGCTACGACAGCTATGTGCCGAACATCGAACTCGCCGGTGGCACGGTGCGGCGGGTGGCGCTGACTGCGGGCAGCTTTCGCCCCGATTTCGCCGCCATCGCCGCCACCATCAACGCGCGCACCCGCGCAATCATCATCAACAGCCCGCACAACCCCAGCGCCACGGTCTGGACCGGCGCCGACCTGGACGCCCTGGCCGAGTTGCTGGCGCCGACCGAGATCGTGCTGATTTCAGACGAGGTCTACGAGCACATGGTCTACGACGGCCAGCCGCATGCCAGCGTGGCCGCCCACCCGCAACTCAGCGCCCGTGCCTTTGTCGTCTCCAGCTTTGGCAAGACCTACCACGTCACCGGCTGGAAGATCGGCTATGTGGCCGCGCCGGCAACACTGAGCGCCGAGTTCCGCAAGGTCCACCAGTTCAATGTCTTCACCGTCAATACGCCGATGCAGCACGGCCTGGCCAGCTACATGGCCGACCCTTCGCCCTACCTGGATTTGCCGGCCTTCTACCAGCGCAAGCGCGACCTGTTCAGGGCCGGACTGGCCAAGACCCGGTTTCGGCTGTTGCCCAGCCAGGGCAGCTACTTCCAGGTGGTCGACTACCAGGCCATCAGCGACCTCGACGAGGCCGACTTCTGCCGCTGGCTGACGACCGAAATCGGGGTCGCGGCGATACCCCTGGCAGCCTTCTACGACGATGGCCGCAACCAGGGACTGGCGCGGTTTTGCTTCGCCAAGCAGGACCAGACCTTGCAGTCCGCGCTGCTGCGCCTGGGCCGGCTCTGAGAAGGCAATTGCGGGATCAACGCCGCGTGCGCGAGGGCGGCTCCAGCGAGTCGAAGTCCGACATCTCGGAATGGCGGCCATCGCCACGCTTTTCCACATCGGTGAAGGTCGCCGGCCGGATGAACTCGCGCGGGCCCGGCGCGATTTCGCTCAAATCCAAGTCCAGCCCGGCGTCTGCCGTGCCATGCCCGGCCGGGGTCAGGAGGTGGCTCATCAACTCCGGTGGCAAGGCCTGGGTGCCGGTCACCCGGGCGGCCAAGGCCTGGCGAACTGCCGCACGGTTGTCGTGCCGACTGCTGACCTCGGCCGGCGGGCTCAGGTCGATGTCGGACGGCTCTTCGGGCGTAGCCGCCGAATGCTCGTCGGCGATCTCGCGGGCCATCGCGCCGAGCAGCAACAGGTCGCGAAACGCCGGCAGGTCAAACAGCTTGGAACCATGCTGGCGGGCCTGCAGCGCGGCCAGCTCGGTCATCGCGGCCAGGGGTCGGGGCCAGAGCTGCTCGACCTTGGCTAAAACGTCCGGGTAGTCTTCGAGCGAACGTCCGGCGTACATCTCGTCGTCCATGGCCGGCGCCAAGGCACTGAAGCGCTGGTTGAAGCGCTGGCGGATGCGCTCATGGTTCTCGCCATCGCGGCGTTGCCGGTACAGCTCCAGCAGCTTCAGATAGGGCAAAGGGCTGGTGCCACCACTGGCCCGCAAATGGCCCACCAGCAGGTCGATCGCCGCCTCGTCCTGGCCCAGCACCATGAAGAAATCGGCCTGCTGCTCCAGATCCAGCAGTTCCTCGACCGACACCGCCCCCGGTTTGCGACCGGCATGGGGTGAGGCCGTCGCAGCCTCAGACCGGGCCGGCAGCGCGTCGCGGGCGATCGAAACCGTGGACGTGGTGTCCAGGTTGTTGACGGCCTTGGCCGCAGGCGACGCTGGCCGCAAGGCTTGTGAGCGCTCGATGGCACCAGCCGCGGCAGCCGGCGCCGCAGGCTGCACAGGCAGTGCGGTCGACGCTGGTGGCGCAGGTTGCGCCAAGGCGATCGGCTCCGAGCCGCCGGTGCTGCTCACGGGTTCCAGGCCAAGGTATCGGCGGCTCAGGCGTGGTCTGGCCTTCAGCACCCGGAGCTGCCAGGCCAACCCGGCGACCACCAAGGCCATTGCGCCGAGCGCAATCAACAGCAGCGGCATCCAATGGCCATTGGACTCGGCCACGGCCAGGCGGTTGCGCAGATGCAGCGAGGCCTCCTGCTGCTGCCGGCTCTGAGCCAGCAGGCTCTCGACGTGCTGCTCAAGCAGCCGCGCCCGTTCAGCCAGCAATGCCGCTGCCTCCGGCGAGTTCAGGTCGATCATCGACGCCGACGCGCCTTCGCCGGGCACCGTTGTGGCGGCTGTCGCTGCGGCCTGATCGGCCCGCCCCGCAAGCACCGTCGCAGCGCTGCACAAGCCCAGCCACAAGCCGATGACGCAGGCGGCAACAGGGCGGTAAAGCTTGGGCAACGTGAGGTGCAAAGGTTGGCGAATCAGCGGTTGGCAGGACCGGCCCAGTGGACAAGCTCGACCACCAGGTGGAGCCACGGCTTGCGGGCGCTTATCGGCGTGGCGGGGCTCAAAAACAATGTAGCACGCGCACCCCAATCGGCGGCTAGCCGAAAGCCCTAGGCCGCAGCCCCGCGCCGCTGGGTTCGTAGCCGAAACGGTCAAACCGCATAGCCGGGGTTTTGTCGATCCAGGCGGCGCAGCAGCCCTGGCCAGGCCAGCCCCCCGCCCAGGCCCTTGGTGGCCAGCGCCGATTGGGATTTGGCGGTGGCGATGATCTCGGCGGGCACCGCAACGAGCGCGCCGCCGGCCTGCGCGCGCAGTTGGATCGCACAACAGGCCTCGAAGGTGTACATCGCTTGAAAGGCGTCGGCGATGGTCTGCCCGACCGTCAACAGGCCGTGGTTGCGCAGCATCAGGTAGGTGTTGGCGCCCAGGTCGCGCACCAGTCTTGGCTTCTCATCGTCGCGCAGGGCCACGCCTTCATAGTCGTGGTAGCCCAGGCTGGAGAGGACAAAGATCGATTGCTGCGACAGCGGCAGCACCCCGGCCTGCTGCGCCGACACGGCAACGCCGTTGAGGGTGTGGGTGTGCAACACGCACTGGGCGTCATGCCGGGCCGCGTGGACCGCGCTGTGGATGATGAATCCAGCCGGGTTGACCGGGTACGGCGAGTCCTCGAGCTTGGCCCCGCTCTGATCGACCTTGACCAGACTCGATGCGGTGATCTCGTCGAACATCATCCCGTAGGGGTTGATCAGGAACTGGTCCTCGCTGCCGGGCACGCGCGCGCTGATGTGGGTGAAGACCAGATCGTCCCAATGGAACAGCGCCACCAGCCGGTAGGCCGCCGCCAGATCGACCCGCGTCTGCCATTCTTCGGCGCTGTAGCGGCTGGGCGCAGACACCAGGTTCAGGTTCGACATCGGCATGGTTCAGGCTCCAGGGGCAAGGCCGCCAAGGGTGATCGGGCTCATGGACAATAGTGTGCGCCATGCCGGTGCGGCCGGAACAGCTCGAACCCTTGCAGGCGGCGCGACACGACCATGAACAAACTTGTGCTGACCCCTGAAGAGCGCCACAACATCGAGTCAGGCGCATGGTTTGCCAAGCTCTCGCCGACCCTGCGCCAGGCCATGCTGTCACGGGCCTATGTCCGCCGCATGGTCGACGGCACCGCACTGGCCGCGCGCGGCACGCCGGCCGAGGACTGGTGTGGCGTGGCCAAGGGCGCGGTGCGGGTATCGCTGGTCTCGCTGTCGGGCAAGCAGGTGACGCTGACCTATGTCGACCCCGGCACCTGGTTTGGCGACATCTCGCTGTTCGACGGCCTGCCCCACACCC
Source organism: Burkholderiales bacterium (assembly GCA_025350145.1). Taxonomy (GTDB): domain Bacteria; phylum Pseudomonadota; class Gammaproteobacteria; order Burkholderiales; family Burkholderiaceae_C; genus Pseudaquabacterium. Next base: position 9,463 of record JANXYH010000168.1, read on the forward strand.
ACGACGCCGATGTCCATGGCGACACCACCTTGCTGGTGGTGCGCAAGGCCGATTTCAAACTGCTGCTGGGCCAGCATGTGGAGTTGTATGAAGCGCTGCTGCGGCTGAACTGCCGCCGCCTGCGACTGATGTTCAACCACTTCGAGGACTTGAACACCCGGCCCCTGGCGGCGCGCCTGGCCAAGCAAATCCTGCTGCTGGCCAAGAGCTACGGCATCGCCCAGGGCGATGAGATCCGGATCGGCCTGCAGTTGGCCCAGGAAGACCTGGCCCAACTCCTGGGCGCATCGCGTCAGCGGGTCAACCAGGAGCTCAAGGGCTTCGAGCGCGAGGGCGCGGTGCGGGTCGAACCGACCCGGTTGGTGGTGCTGTCGCGCGAAAAATTGCTGGTCATCGCGGAGCGCTGAGCACCCGCCGAGCTGCCCCCAAAAGTCAGCGCTTGCGCCGCGGCGAGCCGGGCGAAAAGGCCAGGGCGTCGATCAGTGAGAGCGGGCCGACCGAATCGTTTTCCGCCGAAATACTGTCCGCAGCCTGGCGCTCGACCTGGCTCCAGGTTTCGGTCATAGCACTGGCCTGCTGCGCCGCCGCCTCGAACACGGTCATCCAAAGTGACAAGCGCCGGTCATCTGGCATGGCCATCGCGGTGCGCAAAATCAGCCTGCCACGGCCCAGGCACAGCACCACCGGCTCGGTCTCATCGACTGCGGCCACGGTCGCCTGCAGGGCCGGGCCCAACGGCGAGGCCAGCCAGCGCTGGACCGCCGCAGCCGAGTTGCCGAGTGCGACATAGCGCTTGCGCAGGCCACCCATCTCGGTCGCGCCGAGCTTGGGATACATCACCAGCCAGCGTGCCTCGGGCGGGGTTTGCGCGTCGATGCGGGTCTGGACATCGTCCACGTACTGCTCGAACATCACCTTCTCGATCGCCTCGCCCAGGCCGCAGCTGATCACCAGCGCCTGCATGTCCTTGGGGAAGCCGGGTTCAGCGATCAGGCGCAGCTCCAAGCCTTCGATGTAGTTGCGCTGCGACGGGCCCCATTCCATGCGCCAGTCATAGCCCTGAGCTTTGCCCAGGACGACGCAACCATCACCGTCGTGGACCGGCTTGAACTGGTGCTTGCCACGCTTGGCCCAGCCCGCCAATACCGAACTCGCCGAGGTCTGATCTGAGCCCGCTGAGAACCAGCGAAGCAACCCACTGAGCATCGATTAGAGTCGGTACGAACCGCCGTTGTCGTGAGGGGAAATGACGTGATTGAAGTCTACACCTGGCCTACGCCCAACGGCCACAAGGTCCACGTCATGCTTGAGGAGTGTGGCCTGCCCTACCGGGCGATTCCGGTCGACATTGGCCAGGGCGACCAGTTCAAACCCGAGTTCCTGGCGATCAGCCCGAACAACAAGATCCCCGCCATGGTCGACCCCGATGGGCCCGACAGCCGGCCGATCAGCCTTTTCGAATCGGGCGCGATCTTGCTGTACCTGGCGGCCAAAACCGGCCGCTTCCTGCCCGAGTCGGTGCGCGCCAGGTACGAGGTCTTGCAGTGGCTGATGTTCCAGATGGGCGGCCTCGGGCCGATGCTTGGCCAGGCCCACCATTTCCGCATCTACGCGCCCGAGAAACTGCCCTACGCGATCGACCGCTACAGCAACGAAGCCAAGCGCCTGTACAGCGTGCTGAACAAGCGCCTGGGCCACAGCCGCTACATCGGCGGGCCGGACTACTCGATCGCCGACATCGCCGTCTTTCCCTGGCTGCGCAGTTGGAAGAACCAAGGCATTGACTGGAACGACCACCCCCACCTCAAGGGCTGGTTCGACGAGATCGCCGCCCGCCCCGCCGTGCAGCGCGGCTGCGAGGTGCTGGCCGATCTGCGCAAGCCGCTGACCGATGATCGGACCCGCGAGATCTTGTTCGGCGCGCAACAGTACCAGCGGCATTGAGCACCGGCTCAACCTCGGCGTGGGCACTTCTAAAATCCGCAGCCTGCAAGCGACTGCCCGTAGCTCAACTGGATAGAGCACCAGCCTTCTAAGCTGGGGGTCGGGGGTTCGAGTCCCTCCGGGCAGGCCATCCCGTCGTCTCGGACGGTCGGGTGACATTGAACTTCAGTGCCACCCGCCAGCAGTTGCCGTTTCCGCTCCAGGATCTGGCAGGCGTGCACCTCGAACTCTGTGCACAGCTCGGCCATCGACTTGTCGTCGCGCACGGCTGCCAGGACAAACTGCGCCTTGAACGCCGGGCTGTGGGCGTGCCGCGTGCGGCGCGCTGACTTCTCGACCATCGAAAACGCTTTCTCGCCCGGCCTTCATCGGTCAGGCTTGACGCCCGGAGTCTCCACTTATCGCGCCGTTCTGATCAGCTGCGCCATTTCTGAACCGCACCGGGTTTCGAAGAGGCCTGTTGGCTTGAGTCAAACCGGCATGGTCAGCCTGCGCTGGAGCTGACGCCGGCCCGGTTCAGAGCCGCGGGGTCGGCCGCACCGCCACGGACGACTCCTGCAGCACGATCTGCACGTCGCCGAGCGCGCGCTCGGCGAAACCGCCTTCGCAATAGCTCAGGTAGAAGTGCCACATGCGCAGCAGTGGCTCGGGGTAAGCGCGCGCGCGCGCCTGATCGGCGTTGTCAAAAAGGTTTCGCCGCCAGGCCGCCAGGGTGGTGGCGTAGTGCGCTCCGATGTCCTCCAGGTCGACGATGCGCAAGCTGGATGCGCGCGCCGCCGACTGCGCCAGCGCAGTCAACGAAGGGATGCAGCAGCCCGGAAAGATATGGCGCTTGATGAAATCGACCGAATCGCGCGCCGATGCGTACTGGCGGTCGTCTATCGTGATCGCCTGCAGCACCATCGTGCCGCCGGGCACCAGCAACTCGCCGCAGCGGCGGAAGAAGGTGTCGAAGTACTGGTGGCCCACCGCCTCGATCATCTCCACCGACACCAGTTTGTCGTAGCGGCCCTGCAGGTCGCGGTAGTCGTCCAGTCGCAGCGTGATGCGGTCGGCCAGCCCTGCGGCGTCGATGCGCTGGCGCGCCAGCGCATGCTGTTCGCGCGAGATCGTCGTCGTCGTCACGCGGCAGCCGTAGTGCTGCGCCGCGTGCAGCGCGAGCGCGCCCCAGCCGCTGCCGATCTCGAGCAGGTGGTCATCGGGCTTCAGGTCGAGCTTGCGGCACAGCCGGTCGAGCTTGGCGATCTGCGCCTCTTCGAGCGTCATGTCGTCGCGCTCGTAGACCGCACACGAGTACATCATCGTTGGGTCGAGGAAGAGCTCGAAGAAGTCGTTGCCGATGTCGTAGTGGGTGGCGATGTTGCGCCGGCTGCCGCTGCGGGTGTTGCGCGCCGCCGCGTGCAGCACGCGCCGCGCCAGCTCGGCCAGGCGCGACCAGCCGCTGTCAAGAGCGTCGAGCACGCCGCGGTTGACGAGCAAGACGCGCACCAGCGCGGTGAGGTCGTCGGTCGTCCAGTCGCCGGCCATGAACGACTCGCCCACGCCGACCGAACCGCCGAAGGCCGCCTCGGTGTAGAAGCGCCGGTCGCGCACCCGCAGCGAGGGGTGCAGCGCGCACCGCAGCGAGGCGCGGCCGAAGGTGTCGCAGCGCTCGCCGTCGACGAGTGTGATCTGTCCATGCTCGATCTGCGCCAGCCGCGCGCGCAGTGCAGCCTCGGCGAGGCCTTCCAGGCCACGGGCCAGCGCACTCGGGGCGGTGTCGTCGTGCGGCCGGCTGCGTGCGCGGTCGGCCAGCGTGGTGCTTGAGGTTTTCATTGGGGATGCTCCGTTGGGGTCGTCCGGATCGCTGCAGCCGTGCGCGCCGCGCGCGACCGGGTCGGGTGGTCAAAAATGGGAACGCGCTTCAGCCACAGCCGCAGCGCCTGCCAGTGGATCGCGGCGATCACCTTGGCCGTCACCATCGGAAAGCGCAGCAAGGTGCCGGCCAGCGCGGCGCCCGTGATCGGCACCCGCCGCAGTGCCAGCGTGGCGCCGAAGATCGGCGCATCGTCGGCGTTGGCGTGGCGCAGCGCCATGTGCACCGCCAGCGCCTCGCCCGGCGTGTGCAACTGCCAGTCGTAGCGCAGCCCCATGGGTTGGAAAGGCGAGACGTGCATCGCCTTGACGCTGTGCGCCTTCAACACGCTCGCGCCCGGCGCGTCTGGGCGCAGCACGTAGCAGTGGCGCTCGCCCCAAGGCGTGTTGTTGACCTCGGCGACCACCGTCTCCAGCCCGCGATCTGCGGCGTCGAAGCAGTAGTAAAAGCTGATTGGGTTGAAGACATGGCCGAAATAGCGCAGGTGCGTCAGCAGCCGAATGGGCCCTTCGGGGCGGTGGCCGGTGCGCTCGGCCACCAGCGCGCGCACCGCCTCGTCCAGTGGCTGCGCCGGGTCGCCCAGATGATCCCGGCGGTCAAAGCGCGCCAGCGCCAAGCCTCGGCCAGGTCGGCTCGACCACAGCCAGCGGCCGCGAAAAACCTGATCGAGTTCGGCCAGGTCCAGGTAGGCCATGAACAGCCGATAGCGAAACGCGTGCCGGCGCGGCGCGAGCCGCCGGTGGTCAAGCCAACCGTGATAGAGCGCGCTGTGCATCGTCGGTCACCGCATCGGCAGGGCGGCGGCAGGCTTCGTCGAATCGGGTCAGCGCTTGCAGCGCACTGACTACCCCGTCCTCATGGAAGCCGTAGCGCCAGTAGGCGCCACAGTAGTGGGTGCGGCCATAGGTGCGGGCGGCGCCGCTGATCTCATGGTGGCGCTGCTGTGCCGCCGCACCGGCCAGTGTGAACAGCGGGTGCGCGTATGCCATGCGGCGCAGCACACGCCTCGGGTCCACATGTGCGCTGGCATTGAGCGTGACGCAGTAGGTGCGGCGCGAGCGCAGGCCCTGTAGCAGATTCATGTCGTAGGTCAGCGCGACGCCAGCGCCCGCGCCGGGCAGCCGGTGGTAGTTCCAGGCCGCCCAGGCGCGGCGCTGCAGCGGCAACAGCGCGGTGTCGGTGTGCAGCAGCGCCTCGTTGTGCTGGAACGGCAGCGCGCCGAGGATCTCGCATTCCTCGCGTGACGGGTCGGCCAACATGGCCAGCGCCTGGTCGGCATGGCAGGCGAGGAAGACATGGTCGTAGCGCCGCGGCTTGCGCCCTCGCACCTGCAAGAACACGCCATCGGGCCGGCGCCGGACGAGTTCCACCGGGCTGTTCAGCCGGATGCGGTCGCGAAACGGCGCCACCAGCGGCTCGACATAGCACGCCGAGCCGCCGCGGATGACGCGCCACTCGGGCCTATCGTTCACCTTCAGCATGCCGTGGTTGTGCAGGAAGCGCACGAAGAAACGCGCCGGAAAGTCGAACATGCGCGCCGGCTCGGTGGACCAGATCGCCGCGCCCATCGGCAGCAGGTAGTCATCGACGAAGCGGCCGCCGAAACGGTTCGCCTGAAGGTAGGCGCCGAGCGTGGTCTCGTCGCCGTCGTGCCGCAGCAGCGCCGGTGCCTCGCGATGGAAACGCAGGATCTCGGCCAGCATGCCGATGAAGGCCGGCCGCAGCAGGTTGCGGCGCTGCGCGAACAGGCCGTTCAGCGAGCTGCCGTTGTATTCGAGCCCGCGGTCATCGTTGCGCACCGAAAAGCTCATCGCGCTGGGCTGCGATTGCACGCCGAGCTCGTTGAGCAGCGCGACGAAGTTCGGATAGCTGCGGTCATTGAAGACGATGAAGCCCGTGTCGACCTGCTGCACCTCGCCGCCGAGCTCAATCCGGTGCGTGTGCGTGTGGCCGCCGATGCGGTCGTCGGCCTCGTATACCGTCAAGTCGTGGCCGGCGCGGTGCAGCCGGTACGCCGCCACATTGCCGGCGATGCCGGTGCCGACGACCGCGATTTTCAGCGGTCTCATCGTCCGTCCTCGGTGCGGCCGGTGTTGCGGCCGGTCGGCCGGCGCTGAGGTCGCGCACTGCGGCCGGCACCGGCTTCAGCCCCTGGATCAGGCCGAGCAGGGCCAACAGCCGCAGGCCGTAGTAGGTGAGATCGATTTCCCACCAGTAGAAGCCCTGGCGCGCCGAAGCGGGATAGTGGTGGTGGTTGTTGTGCCAGCCCTCGCCGAAGGTCAGCAGCGCCAGCCACAGGTTGTTGCGCGAGGCGTCGCGCGTGGCATAGCGGCGGCTGCCAAAGCGGTGCGCCAGGGAGTTGATGCTGAAGGTGGCGTGGTACAGCACGACGGTGGAGAGGCAGAAGCCCCACACCACCATCTGCATGCCGCTGGTGCCCAGGCCCGGCGCGAAGCGTCCGGCCAGCGCGCCGGCCAGCCACAGCCCACCCACCAACAGCAGCGGCACCAGCGCGTCCCAGCGATCGAGGAAGCGCAGTTCGGGATAGCGCGCAAATGAACGCACCAGTTCGTCGCGCGGCGCGAAGTTCTCGCGCGCCATGAACCAGCCCAGGTGGCTCCAGGCGATGCCGTGGCACAGCGGCGAGTGGCTGTCCAGCGGCTCGTCGGCATGCACGTGGTGATGGCGGTGGTGCGACGCCCACCACAGCGGCCCGCGCTGCGCCGCCGCCGCGCCCAGCACGGCGAAGACGAACTGCACCCCGCGCCCGGCGCGGAATGCTTGGTGCGCGAAGTAGCGGTGGTAGAAGCCGGTGATCGCGAACATGCGCAGCACGTACAGCGCCACCGCGGTGCCCAGCGCAACGGCGCTCACGCCGACCCAGGGCAGTGCCAGGCAGCCGGCGTGGATCGCGATGAACGGCGCCTGGCGCAGCCAGTCGATGCGCCGCGGATCGCCGGTGTCGACACCGCGGGCGCGGCCGTCGAACCAGGCCAGCAAGAGCGCCCGCGCCCGCGTTGCATGCCGGGCGACGCTCATTCGCGCAGCTTCCACGGCACGAAAGCCGGCGTGCGGCGCACGTAGTCGGCATAGCCTGGGCGGTGGCGGCTGAGGTCCCGCTCCAGCAGCGGCACGCCGGAGACCTTGAGCAGCAGTACGGTCATCAGCAGCGGCGACACCACCGTCCACCAGGCGCCCGCAGCGGCGGCCACCAGCCAAAGCCCCCACCACAGGCAACATTCGCCGAAATAATTGGGATGGCGCGAGAAGCGCCACAGGCCGCTGCCCATCACCCGGCCGCAGTTGCCCGGGTCGGCGCGAAAGCGCGCCATCTGCGCGTCGGCCGCCGCCTCAAAGAGCAAGCCGAAAACGGCCAGCGACAGCCCCAGCAGGTCAAGCCCGCGCCACGGCGCCGGGCTCACCACCGCGGCCATCAGCGGCGCAGCGACGATCCAGCCGAGCAGCGCCTGCAGGCCGAAGACCAGGACCAGACTCTTCCATTGAAAGTGCGGTTCGTTGCGGCGGCGAATCGCCTGGTAGCGCCTGTCCTCGGGCTGGCCGCGGTGACGCCAGGCAATGTAGGCCGACAGCCGCAGCGCCCAGGCGGCGGCGAGCCCGAGCACGGCCGCCCTGCGCATGGCGGCCTGCGGCAGCGCGGCGGCCACCGCCAAAGCCGGCACCAGCACGAGGAAACCCCAGGCGCTGTCGACGATGCTCACGTCGCGCTTGGGTACGCTCACCGCCCAAACGGCGAATGCGAGCAGCACGCTGGCACCGAGGCCGAGCCCGGCGGCTTTCAGCCAATTGAGGTCTGGCGTCATGCGGGTGCCTCGCCCGAAGCCGGCGCAGCAGGCAGCGGCGCGACGCTCTCCAGCCACCGCGCAGCGGCCAGCAGCAGCGGCACGATCAGCGACCAACCCGCGCCCAGCACCGCCATCGCCAGGATCGGATCGGGCAACCGGCAGGCGCCCAGCCGCTCGGCCGCCGCGTAGGACAAGGCCCCGCCGATGCCGCCGCAGAGCGCCGCCAGCGCCGGCCTGCCCTGCAGCCAGCGCAGGGGATCGCTGAGCATCGGCGCGAACAGTGCCCACAGCGCCAGAATCCAGGCCGGCGCCCAGCCAGGCAGAGGGCCCGGCGATGCGTACACCACGACGCCGGTGCGTGCGAGCAGGCTGTCCCACACGACGCCGATGGCCAGCGCGAGCGCTATCAGCCGAAGCTGCGCACCCCGCTCCCGGCTGGCGACCAGCAGCACGGCCAGCACCCCCACTGCGGCGGCGATGCCGAGCGCGGCCTGCCCGCGCGCCGCACCGATCACGCAGGCCAACCAAGCGCCCTGGATCAGTGCGAAACCCACGGCCAAGCGCAGCACCCGCGCCGTGCGGCCCAGCGCCCTGCCGTCTGAGCCGGCCATCAGCGCCGCGGCTCGAACAGGTAGTGCGAAACGAACCACTCGCGGCCCCGGTCGTGGCCGAACAGCTCGGCGCAGGACATGAAGAACAGCCGCCAGCGCATCCACCACAGCCCGGCACGCTCAGCGCCGTAGGTCTGCGCGAGGATGGGCATCACCGCCTGGCGTCGCGCGTCCATGTTCGCGAGCCAGGCCTCAGCGGTACGCGCGTAGTGCGTGCCGTCCCAGCGCCAGCGCGCGCGCAGCATGAGGTCGTCCTGGAAGCGCAGCGCCAAGTCGTCGCTGGGCATCATGCCGCCGGAGAAGAAGTGGCGCGCCATCCAATCGCTGCCGTCGCGCGCCTCGAAGGCGTAGGGCGTCTGCCGGTGGACGAACACGTGCATGAAGAAGCGTCCGCCGGGTTCTAGCCAACCGGCAACGCGGCGGAACATCTCCGGCCAGTTGCGCAGGTGCTCAAACATCTCGACCGACACCACCCGGTCGAAGCGCTGGTCTAGGCGCAGCTCGGCGACGTTGGCAGTGATGACCTGAACGTTCCCCAGGTCACGGCGCTGCGCCTCGGCCTCGATGTGGGCGCGCTGCGAATGCGAGTTCGACACCGCAGTGATGCGCGCGCGCGGATAGCGCTCGGCCATCCACAGCGTGAGCGAGCCCCAGCCGCAGCCGAGCTCGAGGATGCGCTGTCCGTCGGCCAACTGCGCGCGCTCAGCGGTGGCGGCGAGCGCCACCACTTCGGCCGCGTCAAGATCGGCCACGCCTTCAGGCCACCACGCCGAGCTGTACTTGCGCCGCGACCCCAGCACCTGGCCGAAGAAGGCGCTAGGCACCTCGTAGTGCTGCTCGTTGGCCTTGTCGGGCAACAGCGCAATTGGCGCGACCCGCATCGCGGCGGCGAAGGCTTCGGCCGGCCGGCCGGCAGCCGCAGGGTCCTGCGCCCCGATCTCGTCCAGCCGCGCCTGCAGCAGGCGGCGAATACCGACGCGCACCAGCCGTTCGGGCACGATGCCGCGTTCGGTGAAACGCAAGGCCAGGTTCGACAGGGCCATCGGGCGACTCCTTTGGGGTGGGCCATCGCCCATTGCGTTCGGCGTTCGGGCTGGTGCGGACTTGTACGCGGCCGGACCATTTGTGGATCACCGGTCGATGCGAACGGCGGGTGATCCAAGACCACCCCTGCTCCGTAGAACGATTCCATGAGACAGGTGCGGCCGGCATCGCCACCGCCGGCCGGGCGGCCGGTGCGCTTAGGCTGCGGCCATGTGGCAAAGGTGACGTCCGCCGGCGCCAGCCGACCCATGCCCACCGAAAACGAGATCAACGCCTGGATGCACGCCGTGGCCGAGGTCGCCGACCGGCCGTCTTTTGCCGCACTGTTCCGCCATTTCGCACCGCGCATCAAGGGCTTCTTGCTGCGCGGCGGGACGAACGAGGCGCTGTCCGAGGAAATCACCCAGGAGACGATGGTGGCACTTTGGCGGCGAGCGGCGAGGTTCGACCCGGCGCGCGCGCAGGTCTCCACCTGGCTCTTCACGATCGCGCGCAACCTGCGCATCGACCACCATCGGCGCAGCGCGGGCAGCGCCGGCAGCGCCGGATTGCCGGGCGATTGGGACCCGGAGCAACAGCCGGCCGACGCGCACCTGAGACCCGACGAGTTGCTGTTGGCGGCCCAGCGTGAGCGCGGCGTTCGACAGGCCCTGGCCACGCTGCCAGCCGAGCAGGCGCAGGTGCTGCGGCTGTCCTTCTTCGACGAGCATCCGCACGCGCGCATTGCGCAGGATCTGGGCATCCCGCTCGGCACCGTCAAATCTCGCATCCGGCTGGCGGTGGCCCAGCTTCGGCGCATCATGGAACGGACCCCCGCATGATCGAGCATCACCCCGACGACGAACTCCTGCTGTCCTTGGCCGCAGGCCGCCTGGGCGCCGGCCAGGCCCTCGTGGTGAGCACGCATCTGGAAGGCTGCACCGGCTGCCGCGCGCGCCTGCACACGCTGCAGGCGCTGGGCGCGGCGATGCTCGAGCAGGCCGCGCCGGCCGCGCTTGACGCGGGCGCGTGGGAACGTACGCTGCACCGCATCGAAGGCCCTGCGCCTGCGCCGGACCCTGCTGCGGTCGCAGCGGCGCCCCACCCTGCGCTGCCCGACGGCGTGCCGTGGCCGGCGAGCCTGCGCGGCTGCCGGGTGAGTGGCTGGCACTGGATGGGCCCGGGCATGCGCTACGCAAGCGTGGGCCTGCCGCACGACCGCGCCGCCACGCTGTACCTGTTGCGAATCGGCGAAGGCCGTAGCCTGCCGCGCCACACCCACGGCGGCATCGAGCTGACGCAAGTGCTGTGCGGCGCCTTCGACGACGGGCGAGCTCGGTTCGGGCCGGGCGACTTTGACGCCGCCGACGAATCGGTGCACCACCAGCCTTTGGTTCAGACCGGCGCGACCTGCGTGTGCCTGGCCTACGTCGGCGCTCGCATGCGCTTCGACGGGCGCATCGCGTCGCTGGTAGGCGGCTGGATCGGGATGTAGCGGCGCCCCTAGCCGCGCCAGGCACGGACGGCGTGGAAACCGGCCCATGCGCTGGCGGCGGTGACGAACGCGCCCCAGCACAGGTCGATGCAAGTCACGAGCCAGGGCCAGCCGACAACGGTGGCCTGGTTCGTCAGGTCGTAAGTGCCATAGCAGACGAGCCCGAAGAACGCGCCGCGCGCCAGCGCCGTGCGCCCGTCAGTGGCCGGCCGCACGACAAAGACCACCACGCCAGCGACGTAGAGCGAGTAGAACGCCGCTGCGGCCAGGACGTCGAAATCCTCGCGCATGAGGTGGCCGATGGCGGGGCGGTACAGGCGCGAGGCCATCGTCGTCAGCCAAGCGGCGTCAAGCAGCAGGAACACGCAGGCTGCAGCCGCGAAGGCGACGACGGATTGACTCAGGCTCGAACGGCGCAGGGTCGAAGGCATCGCAGCCCGGTGTCAGCGCAGGCGGTAGTTCAGGCGGCGCCCGCCGCCCACGACCGTGTCCAGCCCAACCCAGCGGTCGCCGATGTACCAGACGTCGATCGGCTGGGCCAGCCCGCTGATGCGCAGCCCGCGCACCGGCTGTCCCTGCGCGTCAAGGTCGGCAGGAACGGCCGAGGCGGAGGCCATCACCACCGGCTCGATGCGGCCGCTGCCAGGATCGAGCAGGCGCGTCTGTTCGGCCAGCGCAGGGTTCCAATAGGCGAAGCTCATGAGGCAGTCCGCCGCCGAGGCGGGCGTCGGCGCGGTGCGACCTTCGTCGCGCACTTGCAAATCGAAACGGCCACCCCGAGCCTGCCCGCGCACCTCGACCAACCTGCCGTTTTCGTCAGTCCGCGCATCGATCGACGCCAAGCAGCCGTCGGCCCAGCGTTCGCTGGCGCGGTGTCGGTAGCGGTAGATCGACAGGCCGAGCAGCGTGACGTCGAACTGCGCCTGGCTGGTCAGTGCCAACCCCCCCGTCGCCCGTGCTGGCGAGGACGAAAAGGTGCGTGCCGACCGGTTTGCCGTCGAGCCGTACCGTGAAGCTCCATTGCGCCGGCGGCGTTGTGGCTGGGGCGCTGCCGACGCTGGCAAGCACGAGCGCAAGGGCGGCAGCGGCACGGGTCGCGCGGCGGATTGGGGTGGACGGTGGATACATCGCAGGGCGAGACCGGACTCGCCGCACTTCTACGCGGCGCGTCCGGCCGCGGATCACCTGCGGACATCGGCATGTACAAACCCAAGGTGGAATTGCCCGGACCGTGGTTGCGGCTGCGTTCAAGTTGGCGAGATTTGACAGCTATCCTTGTTCAGCAGTCACGCACTGGCTGGGCCGTCGATGGCCATCGATCGCCCATGGTGACACTTGAGCGATCGATCACTTTCCTTCAAACTCTTGCCGGGGTCTATCGTGAACCAGAATGCATGCGAATCGCGAGCGCGCAAAGCGCCTGCGGATGCGGCCAGCAGCGCATCAGCAGGGAGCGGACCATGACCCGGGTTCACACGCTTGCCGCCGCAGCCGAGCGCGGCCAGTTTGCGGCGCGGCGTTCGTTGCTGGTCGCCTTTGTAGCAGCTTTCGGCGGGCGAAGCCTGCATGCCCAGGGTTGGCCCGAACGAACGATCCAAATGATCGTTCCCTACCCGCCCGGTGGACCCACCGACATCACGGCGCGAATCTATGCGGCAAGGCTGGAGGGGGAACTGCACAAACCCTTCATACCCGAAAACCGGCCTGGCGCGGGCGGGGAACTCGGGGCCTTGGCCGTAGCGCGAGCCGCCGCAGACGGGTACACCTTGCTGTTCGGGGCCGTTGGGAGCCTCGCGATTCATGCCGCACTACCCAGCGAGCATCCAGGCTATGACCTGACCCGCGCCTTCAGGGGAGTGTCGATGGGAAGTTCGACTCCGCTGGCGGTGGCCGTGCGTTCAGGGTTGCCCGTCGCCTCGATCCAGGCGCTTATCGAATTGGCGCAGTCAAAGCCCTCAAGCCTGACATTCGGTTCCGCAGGAAACGGCTCCTCGCAACACATGACGGGGGAATATTTCCAACAGGCTGCCGGGGTCAAGCTGCTTCATGTCCCCTACAAGGGAAGTGCGCCTGCCGTCAACGACCTGCTCGGCGGCCAAATCGACATGGTCTTCGAGACGCTTCCGCCGCTCGCTCCCCATCTTGCGGGCGGCAAGCTCAGGGTTCTCGCCGTCACGAGCCGTGAACGTGCCGAACTGCTCCCGGACATACCGACGTTGGCCGAGTCGGGCATGGCGGATTTCGACGTGAGTACGTTCTACGGCATGCTCGCACCGCACGACACGCCTGCTCACGTGGTCGAGAGGCTGTCGGCCGCGATGCAGAAGATCGCTGCTCAATCCGACACGCGAGCGATCCTGAAGCAGCAGGGCGCACGAGCCGTTGCCACGTCGCCGGACGCGACCGATGCCCTCATCAAGGCCGAGATCAACAAGTGGGACCGTGTCGCGCGGCTCGCGAAGCTCAAGTAGCCAGCGCGACCATCGCCGGAAGACGCCATGGGCCAACCGCCAAAGGCAGCCGACAAGTACGAGCCGTGGGACGTATCTCGAATTGGCAGGGGCCGTTCTGGGGCCTCGGCCACGGCATGCCATCTGACTGACTTTCGCCACCCTGACCATGCCATCCAAGCCTGTTGACGATCTTGAAACTTTCCTGAACCGTCAGGACCCATCGACGCTGGTAGGCGTTCTGCTCGAACTGGCCAATGAGCACGGGTTTGTCCAGGCGCGGCTGGCGCGGCTGCAACTGGCCGACCGGCCGGACAAGCTCGCGGCCGGTTTTCGCAAGACGCTGACCGCCTGGCGCCGTTCGACCCGGTACTTCAGCTACCACGAGGCGGGCGAGTTTGGGCGCACGCTGGAAGCCTGGCTGGACCAGGTTGAACGCGAACTGTCGCCGAAGGATCCCGCCGCCGCATTGGCGCTGTTCGAATCATTCATCGAGGCCGACGGCGTCTTCTTCGAGCATGCCGACGATTCCGACGGCTGCATCGGCGACGCGGTGCGCGCCGCGAGTCGGCATTGGCTGCAAGCCGCCGCACGCTGCGGGGCGCCCGTGAGCGAATGGCCAGGCCGGCTCGTGCGCTTGGTCGACGGCGACCAGTACGGCGCCCGCGAAGAGTTGCTGCGCCGTGCGGATCTGTTGCTCGACGAATCGGCGCTACGCGAATTGGTGGCGCAGTTCGAGTCCCGCATGGCGGGCGCCCTCGCCGCTCCGGCGAGCAAGGCTGGTCCGCCCCTTGCGGTGTTCAAGATTTCTGCGGCGCTGTCGCTGCTGGCCGATGCCTTGCATGACCCGGGCGTCATGGTGCGCGCCGTGCTGGGCTACAGCCCGCAGCCCAACCCGATGCAGCAAAAGGACTTCGCCGAGGCCTACCTCGCGGTCGACCGTCCGAACGACGCGTTGACCTGGCTTCAAGGGCCTTGGGGGCACAGCGAAGACACCCGGCAGAGCCTGAAGTCGGACGCACTCGGCCGCCTCGGCCGGTTCGGTGAAAGCGCTCTCGTTCGGCAGGGCTTGTTTGAGCGATCAATCTCCGTGCGTGACCTGCGCCGCTGGCTTGAGCACCTGCCCGAAGCGTCCAGGCAGATGGCGATGGAGCGAGCCCGCGAGCTGGCGCTGAACCACGACGATCCGGCGACGGCGGCCACACTGCTGCTGGAGGTCGGCGACGATGAAGCCGCCGAGGCGATGCTGGTGGCCGATCCGGCCCGCCTGCGCGGCGACAACTACGATGCGCTGCTGTCGCTGGCACAGTCGTTGAAGACCCATCAGCGCCTGCGCGGCGAAGCCGCCATCTACAGGTCGCTCCTCACCGCCATCCTCACCCGTGCCTATGTCCGCGCCTATGGGCACGCTGCCCGCTACTGGGCGCGGCTACAGGAGATCGCCGCCACGGGCGTTGGTTTGCTTCCGCTGGAGTCGCACGAGGCCTTCGAGGCCGCGATCCGGTCGCGACACGCGCGCAAGTCAGCGTTCTGGGCACATGTGAGCGGAAAGCGCAGCGACCACACCGACGCGAAGGGACGTGCCGGCGACGCATAGCAGATCGGCGATCGGCGATCAAAGCGCTCATTGAAGACCAAACCCGAAGCTACTTCAGGCTGGCCTCGGGCGTCTGCGCAACGGAATAGTCGATGCCGATGTACCGGGTGAAGGCGCAGGCCATCGGGTTGGCTCGGCAATCAGTGGGCACCGTCGGCCAGCAGACTCTCGTAGGGAATCTTCAGCCCGTCATGCAGGCTCTTGACCATGCGCAGGCTCAAACGTCGCTTGCGATTGAGTACTTCGGAGACCCTGCCGCTCGGCCCGATGAAGGGCTCGAGGTCGCGCGCCGTCAGGCCCTGCTGCTCCATCCGGAACTTGATGGCCTCGACGGGGTCGGCCGGGCCGAAGTCACAGTGCTTGTTCTCGTAGGCCTCCACCAGCGTCACCAGCACGTCCCGCTCGTCCGCCTCCGGGGTCTGCTCTTCGGCCTGGAAGATAGCCTCGAGCCGGCGGAACATCGCCTTCAAGTCGAGGTCGTTTCGGATCGGCCTAACAGTCATTGACGTTCTCCACATCGATGCGGTCGTACTCGGCATGGGTGCCGACAAACTTCACCCAGGCAATGCCCGCGCGGTACTGCATTTCCACCACCAGCCGGTACTTGTTGCCACCGATGTTGAACACCACGCGGTGGTTGCCGCAGATGCTGACATTGGCGTACTGGTTCTTGATGTCCTGCGGCGACACCCATGTCGCCTTGACGGCCTCGTCATACCAACTGTGCAGCGGACCGCGCGCATCACCGCAGCCGGGTCGGTCCCAAAACCTTCTCAGACTGCAGTGAGGCGCGACCTCAGGCGGCGGCCATGATTCGGAATCCAGTCGCCTTCACCACCGGCTTGACACGCGTCTTGTCGCGCTGGAGATCCACCAGCCCGTAGCGCGACATCGTCTTCAGGGTGCGCGACAGGTTGCCAGGCTGCCGCCCAGTGGTCTTGGCCAGCACGGCCATGGAATCCGGGTTGGTCTGCCTGATGACCTTGAGCAGCGCGCGGTTCTGATCGCTCAGCACCTCGGCCACCGACTTCATGGAGGTGAACCAGATCTTGGGCTCACCCGCCTTGGGCTTGTACTCGCCTTTGGCGATGGCGATCATGCGGGCCCGGATTTGTTCCTGGGACATGACGCCGATGACGATGGTCTTCATTGCTGTGCCTCGGTGATCACACGATCCACCTCTGCGAAGAAGTCCTCCAGCAGCCGCTGCGCGGACTCGAACGCGTAGGGGACGCCTTTGTCGCTTGCGTTCCGGTGGTGATGGTCGTAGGGCAGGCGTTGCCCAGCGAACTTGAATTTCTTCGGAGGCTTCACCGCGTGTGCGTTGTCGTAGCCGAGGACCCGTGTGCCAAACCGATCATGCAGGGTGAGGCTGTATCTGATGCCAGAGAGAGCATGCGGAGAAGGCGGAACTTGTCGTGCCTGAATCTTGATCCAGAAGCCGCCCTCCTGCTCCAGGACACTGCCGTCCAGTTCAAGCAGCGTCTCGAGGCCGGGATCGGCACTGTTCATCCAGTGCAGACTATATCATATGCTGATAACAGTCAGATTGACACCTGAAGCATTCGCGATCAAATGCCGACAGGCGCCGACCTTGCTTGGCTCAGCGGCGGCCTTCCACCGTCACATAATCCGCCGGCATATTGATCTCGATGAGCTCTAGGTCGTCTGATTGCTGAATGACGTTATGGGCCACACCGGCGGGTTGACTGAGGCAGGAGCCGGCAGTGGCCCTCACCGGTTCGCTCATGCCATCGAATCTGAACTCGACCCAGCCTCTGAGTATGTAGACGAAATGCGCGGTCATGTCGTGCCAATGCCAGCCGGTTTCTTTGTCGAAGGGCTGAATCGCGCGGATGTGCTTGGCGGTGATGCGACCATCGGTCGCCTCCGCCATGCCAAGGTCACGGTATTCCACGATGGAGCGCGGACCCTCGCGGTGAAAACGGCTGTCTTCGAGAGGCGTGAGCAGAAACTTGGATTTCGCTTCGTCCAGCGACAACGGCCCTTGGTATTGCGCAGATTGACTCACGGAATTTCCTTTCAGTGGATGGGGCGGCGGGCCTGGTGGTCGCCGTCCCGCTTTGCCGAGACACAGCTCAAGTGCCGATAGGCGTCAGGGTCTGGAGCGCGCCATCTTGCCGGGCGGAGGCGTAGGCGGCGTCCATGACTTGCATCATGGCTTCTGCGTCGCGCAATGAGGCGATTGGCTTTGCGCCTGTCCGGCATTCGGCCAGGACCTGTTTGACGAACAATGGGTAGTAAGTGTCGGTTTCCAAATCAAGGCGCAGACTTCGGGTTCCCGCAGCGAGGTTGTTTCTGTCTCGGAATTCGATCCGGTCGGGGCCCGACTTTGCGTACATCCGATCGGAGGCGAGCGTGAACGAGAATTCGCGCTGCTCGTCTTGGGTGCTGGGGAAGCTGTATCCGCTTTCCACCAGACCGATCACGCCGTCTGCGGTCTGCATCGTCAGCAATGAATAATCCTCGACCTTGCCCCGGTGGGTTCGCGAATTCATGGTGGCGCAGACCCGGGTGATTTCTTTGCCGGTCAGCAGCCTGAAAAAGTCGATGAAATGGGTTGCCACATTGATGGTAGAACCCCCGCCGGAAAACTCAGGGTCTAGGGCCCAGCCTGCACCCGCAGCTTCGTAGCGGCTGGGCTGGCCGACGATGAAGCGGAACGACATGTAGTTGTAGTTTGACGGGATGCTGCCCTCGGCCCCGTTCAAGGCGCGCAGCAGGTCGCTCATTCGAAAGATGAGCGGCACTGCGCAGTAAAGCTTGGCCTTTTCGGTCAGTTCCCGCAGCCGGGTGACCTGCGCCATGTTGATGCCGCAGGGCTTCTCAAGCGCGAATGGAATGTTGCGTGCGATCACCGCTTGCGCGAGCGTCGGCATCTCGGAGTGCCGCCCGAACACGAACGCGAAATCGACTTGCTCGCGCTCCAGCAGTTCGGTTGCCGATTCGTACAGCGCGCAGCCGAACCGGGCTGCGATCGCCTCGCCCTTGACGTGCTCTTTGTCCGAGACGGCGACCACCTCGATCCCGGGCGCCTCGAGGGCATCGAGGTAGAGCGGCACATGCCAATGGCTGACTTCCAGCAATGCGACTTTCATGCGACTGCTCCCTTCTGGCATCAACGGGTTTCGCAGGCAGAGATGGCTCCGCCGTCGGGTCGGTAGTCGAATCCCAGAAAGCGCAGCGCGTGGACCGCCTGGCCTTCATGCATCGGGCGTCCGCCTTGGGTGCGGCAGCCACGCGCCTGGGCGGCGCGGCAGAGCGCGGTCGGCTCGGGTGAATTGATGATGTCGACGACGATGCTGTCCGGCGCGAGCCGCTCGGGATCCACCGGCATCGCGTCATTCGGATTCATGCCCATGGGCGTGGCATTGATGATGATGTCGAATCCCTGCGGATCGGGCGGGCCGGCCTGTGTGCTGCAGCCGGTTGCGGCCGCAACGGACAGCGCGAGATCGGCGGCGCGAGGCGCGTCGACATCGGCAATGGTCAGCGCCCGGGCGCCCGCGGATGCCACCGCGAACGCGATGGCACGGCCTGCGCCGCCCGCCCCGACGAGCAGAACCGATTTGCCGGCCGGGTGATTGCCCTCCCACTGCATGCCCTGCACGCAGCCGATACCGTCGAAGATCGCGCCGACCCAGCGGCCGTCGTCATGGCAACGAATGACGTTCAGTGCGCCGACCTGAAGC
>JANXYH010000186.1 GCA_025350145.1 Burkholderiales bacterium
GGTGATGCAGGCCGGCCGCATCGTCGAGCAGGGGCCCTGCGCCCAAGTGCTGGGCGCGCCGCAGCAGGACTACACCCGGCGGCTGCTGGCGGCGGTGCCGAGGTTGGGCCGCAGCGGCGCCGCAGCCTGAAGGCGTCCGGCAATTCGACCACGGCCATGCCTGGCCGGTGGCGGCGCGGTCAGAGCAGCAGCAGGTGCTTCAACTCGGCGCCGCGAACTGCGCGCAGCGCGATGGCCTGGTCAAAGCTCACGAGCTGGCCCATGCGGTGCACCGCCAGGCCGAGCAGGTACAGGTCGGTGATCTGGTTGTGCCCCTGCACCCGCGACAGATCGAACAGGCTGTCGTCGCGCACGCTGAGATCGTCGGGCCAGAACACACCATCCAACCCGCGCATCGCATCCGCCAGGCGGTCGCGCACGGCCTGGGGCGGCAGGCGCACGTCGCTTCTGTAGTGCGGCGAACTCATGATCCGCACGACGCCGTTCTCGACCAGGGGGCAGGCCGCCACCCTGATCCCAGGCTGGGCAATGAACGCATTGGCCTGTGCCGAGAACTGGTGCGCATCATCGAGCAGGGCGATCCAGACATTGACGTCCAGCAATGAGCACCCCCAGGCGTCGGCAAAGGCCCGCCGCCGCCCCCCGAGGGGGTGAGCCAACTCGGGAGCGGCCCTTCGTTGACTCATGACGCAGTTGGCAATTGCGCCATCAGATCCCCTCGCGGTCCATCAACTCACGCACCTGCTGCACCGTCACCACGGCGCCGCGCCTGGGCAGAAGCGCGAAGCGTCCGATCATCGGCGCCGACAGCAGTGGCGAGGGAGCGGTCGCCCCGGCCGCGATGCCGGACCGAATCAGCTCGGTGACCGCTCGCCCGAGCGAAATGCGTTGGCGCCGGGCGACATGTTGAGCGGCGAGTAGGACGTCGTCTTCAAGATTGAGCGTGGTACGCATGGTCGGCGTGGCGAGGTCACTCGCACAAATCGCAACGAAAGGCATTCTACGGTGCCGGGCAGGGTTTGATGCGATGTCATCAACGGCGCATCATGTTGGCGTGCGGAGGCAGGCTGCGCTGGACGTGTCGGTGCAGGCGCAGATCCTCAACCTGCCGCGCGGGCCGCAACGGGAACTGGGGCGTGGCCTACCTGTTCATCACCCACAACATCGGCGTGGTCGAGTACATCGCCGACGATGTCGCGGTGATGCAGGCCGGCCGCATCGTCGAGCAGGGGCCCTGCGCCCAGGTGCTGGGCGCGCCGCAGCAGGACTACACCCGGCGGCTGCTGGCGGCGGTGCCGAGGTTGGGCCGCAGCGGCGCTGCGGCCTGAAGCGGCGCGCAGCGCGACATCGGCAGCCAGCACGTGCCTGAGGCGCTGCGCGCGAAACCATCGCGGCTGGCCCGAGCTCAGGGCTGCCTTTGTGGTGACGCCACTGCGCTGACCCGCCCAGAGCCCGGATGATCCTCGGCTGCCTCCTTTGCGTCAGGGCGATGGTATATATTTTGGTATATTCCATCGCCGCTTTGCCCCGCTGCAACCGACCCAGGAGCCGCAATGGACCAGACCGCCAAAATCTTCACCAACGGACGCAGCCAGGCCGTGCGGCTGCCGGCCGCGTTCCGGTTTGACACCAAGGAAGTCTTCATCCGGCAGGATTCGGCCAGCGGCGACGTGATCTTGTCGCGCAAGCCGTCCAGTTGGGACGGCTTCTTTGCAGCACTGCAGGCCGCAGATGGACCGGACGAAGCCTTCCTGGGCGCCGCAGAGCGCGAGCAGGGCCACCATGGCCATGAGGACCATCCGGGCCATCAGGTCCGCGATCCACTCGACGGCTGGAATCCATGACGCGCTGGATGCTGGACACCAACACCGTCAGCCACCTGTTGAGGCGGCATCCTGTCGCAGCACAGCGGCTGATCACGGTGCCCACCACCGCCGTGTGCATGTCGGCCATCACCCAAGGCGAACTGCTGTTCGGTTTGGCGCGGCGCCCGCAGGCCCGAGCGCTGCATGCTGTGGTCACCGAGTTTCTGCGTCGTGTGGATGTGCTCCCCTGGGACGGCGCTGCAGCCACCACCTATGGCCAGATACGGGCGGATCTTCAACGCGCAGGCAAGGCGCTGGCGACCATGGATCTGCTCATCGGCACGCATGCCCTGAGCGTCGGTGCCGTGCTCGTGACCAGCGACCATGCCTTCGGCAATCTGCCGGGCCTGGAGCTCGAGGACTGGACACGTTTGGCCGGCTGAGCCTGCGTACGCAGGTCCACAACTGCGGCCTCAAGCCGGCAGTCTGGCCTGCCAGGCAGCGAACCGCCGCAACATCGCGCTGGCCGCTGTTTGGGTCGCCAGGACAGGGTCGCCAGGACAGCAGCATGGCGCAAATCGGCCATGCCGGGTTGCCCGCTCAGGCTCTGGCCAATTCAATCGCCTGCCGGCGCGCTTCGCGGACGATCAAACGGTCCTCAGCCTTGCCGTCAAGCTCAAGGCTGCCGTCTGCCGCAGCGCCGCAGGGTTCTGATTCCGCAACGAACAGCAGGTCGATCCGCCGCTCGCCGAGCCGGCGATACAACTCGGCAGCAAATCGCGTGCGCAGCGCAACCTGGCGCGGTGCATCCAGGGCGCTGGGCGTCTCCACCATGAGATCGATGTCGCCACCTCGCCGCTGGTCATCGGTGCGTGAGCCAAACAGGCAAACCCGGCTGCCCGTCGGCAGGACCAGGGCCGTTGCCTGGGCAATTTGAAGCCGTTCCTGGGCGGTGAGTCGCATGGCCGAAACTGTCTACGCATCGCCTGCGCCTGCGGCTTAGCTGGTACCGACAGCCAGGTCCCGCCGGATGCCCTGGCCACCATCCCCAGCGCTGACCTGATCAAGCTGCTGGTTGCTGGGTAACGCAGCCCAAAACTGCCTGGCTGTCTGCGCCGCAAATGGCATGCCGAACCAAGGCAATCGATTGGTGCCGGTCCGCCTGTTGCTGCAAACCAACGCCGCCCGGAATAAGGCATCCGCACATGCCCCTAGGTCAAGGGGATCGCGGTATATGTACAGCGGTTTGATAAATGCACTCGCATCGTCCAGATCATTTTTCAAGACCCCTATGCCTCGCTCAACCCGCGCATGCGGGTGGCTGAAATCCTCGAAGAAGGCATCGCCGTACTGCAACCGGCCAGCAGCGACGACGAACGCCGCCAGCGCATCGCCAGCATCACCGCGCAGGTCGGCCTGCGCCCCGACGCGCTGGCCCGCTACCCGCACGAGTTCAGCGGCGGCCAACGCCAGCGCATCGCCATCGCCCGGGCGCTGGCGGTGCAGCCCCAGTTGATC
>JANXYH010000211.1 GCA_025350145.1 Burkholderiales bacterium
CGGCGGGGCGCCGCCAGGCGCCATCGCGGGGTTCCGGCGCAGGCTGACTTCCGTGCAACGGAAGTCAAGGCGCGCAGCGCCGGCCGCAGCCAGAACCCCTCGATCAATTGTCAGAAAACAATTGATCGGGGGCCGCGCGTACGCGCGGCGGGCGGTCGCACGAAATCAGAAAAACGCCTGGACTGCGGGGATTGACGCGGCGTCAAGCACCGACGCTCACTTGAACGTCAGCACCCAGTTCGCGAGCTGCTTGGCTTCGTCGGCAGTGACCGGGTTGGCCGGCATCGGGATCTGACCCCAGGCGCCGACGCCGCCCTTCTGAATCTTTTCCGCCAGCTTGGCGGCGGCGTCCTTCTGGCCGGCGTACTTGGCCGCAACTTCCTTGTAGGCCGGACCGACGATCCTCTTGTCGACGTTGTGGCAGGCCAGGCAGTTCTTCTTGGTCGCCAATTCGGCGTTGGCCAACGCCGAACCGGAAATGGTTGCAGCCAGGGCCGCCAACAAGCCGACGAAAAGGGAGCATTTCTTCATCGTGTCCTCGCCGATCAAAGGGTATGGCCGATAAGCCATCGGTTACATTTTCTGCCAACGAATTCTAGCGGTGGCGGTTGACAGGGCATGGACAAAAGCCCTGCTGCCAGGCGCAGAGGAATCAGGCCGAGTATGTGGTTGATGGCATTGGGTGTATTGACGTCGGGGCTGAAATTGTTTGGCGTGTCGCGCGTTGCCGGCTGGGAGTGGTGGCTGGTGCTTTCGCCATTTGCCGCTGCGGCGGTGTGGTGGACGATCGCCGACGCCATCGGCCTGACCCGGCGCGCGGCAGGGCGGCGTCATGATCGCCGGGTTCAGCGCCGCCGCGACTCGCAATTGGAGGCTTTGGGCATGAGCACCAAGGCCGGTGCCGATTCCCGACAGTCTCGCCCGCCGCGCGGCTCAGGTGATTCGGGCGGGTCGCGGTTTGCCGATTCCGGGGGCAAGTCCAAGCGACGCTGACCGCCAGGCCAGCGCGCCTGGAACCTGGGCAGTTCAGCGCGCTGCTATCCAGGTTCGAACCATCAAGGCTCGAACCATCAAGGCTCGAACCGGTCCAGCACCGCGCCAAAGCTGGCGCTGCTGGCATGGCGGGCAAACTTGGCCAGCACGCCGCGGGTGTAGCGCGGCGCCGGCTGGGTCCAGCCAGCCCGGCGGCGGGCGATCTCGGCCTCGTCGACGTTCAGGTTCAGCACAAGTTGGTGGGCATCGATGGTGATGCTGTCGCCTTCGTGTACCAGCGCAATCAGGCCGCCGGCGTAGGCCTCGGGTGCGACATGGCCGACCACCATGCCCCAGGTGCCGCCCGAGAAGCGGCCATCGGTGACCAGGCCAACGCTCTCGCCCAGGCCCTGGCCGATCAGCGCGCCGGTGGGCGCGAGCATCTCGGGCATACCCGGGCCGCCCTTGGGGCCGAGGTAGCGCAGCACCATCACGTCGCCAGCCACGATCTGCTTGGCCATGATCGCGGCCAGCGCCGATTGCTCGTCGTCAAACACCCTTGCTGGGCCGGTGATGACCGGGTTCTTCAGGCCGGTGATCTTGGCCACGCAGCCCTCGGGGCTGAGATTGCCGCGCAGGATCGCCAGGTGGCCTTGGGCGTACATCGGGGCGTCGATGGGGCGGATCACGCTTTGGTCGGCGCGTGGGGTGTCGGGCACCTCGGCCAGGTTCTCGGCCACGGTCTTGCCGGTGATGGTGATGCAGTCGCCGTGCAGCAGCCCGGCCTTGAGCAAGACCTTCATCACCTGCGGGATACCACCGGCTCGGTGCAAATCCACCGCCAGGAACTGGCCACTGGGCTTCAGGTCGCACAGCACCGGCACCTTGCGGCGCACGCGCTCAAAGTCGTCGATCGTCCATTCCACCTGTGCGGCGTGGGCGATCGCCAGGAAGTGCAGCACCGCGTTGGTCGAGCCGCCGGTGGCCATGATCACGGCAACGGCGTTTTCCAGCGATTTGCGGTTGACGATGTCGCGCGGCTTCAGGTCGGCCTTGACCGCCTCGACCAGCACCCGCGCCGCCTCGGCGGTGGTGGCGACGATCTCGTCGTGGACATTGGCCATGGTGCTGGCGTAGGGCAGGCTCAGGCCCAGCGCCTCGAACGCCGACGACATGGTGTTGGCGGTGTACATCCCGCCGCAGGAGCCGGTGCCGGGAATGGCGCGCATTTCGATCTCGCGCAGGTCTTCGTCGCTCATGTTGCCGGCGGCGTTTTGGCCGACCGCTTCGAACACGCTGACGATGTTCAGGTCCTGTCCCTTGTAGCGGCCCGGCAAGATAGTGCCGCCGTAGACGTAAATCGCTGGCACGTTGGCGCGCAGCATGCCCATCATTCCGCCCGGCATGTTCTTGTCACAGCCGCCGACCACCAGCACGCCGTCCATCCATTGGCCGCCGACGCAGGTCTCGATGCAGTCGGAGATGACTTCGCGACTCACGAGCGAGTACTTCATGCCTTCGGTGCCCATCGCCATGCCATCGCTGATGGTCGGCGTGCCGAACACTTGTGCGTTTCCACCCGCTTCTTCGATGCCTTCGATGGCGGCATCGGCCAGTTTCTGCAAGCCCGAGTTGCACGGTGTGATCGTGCTGTGGCCGTTCGCGACGCCGACCATCGGCTTCTTGAAGTCGGCCTCCTCGTAGCCCATGGCGTAGAACATCGAGCGATTTGGTGCGCGCGCTTTGCCTTCGACGATGTTGGCGCTGCGGCGGTTGATC
>JANXYH010000003.1 GCA_025350145.1 Burkholderiales bacterium
CTCGGCCAGGAAGCGGGTTCGCACCAGCGACGGCTGGGCCGCCAGATGAGCCTCCAACTCCCGCGCCAGGTCCTCGGCGTTCTCGCTGCGCGGCTGGCACTTGTCGGCCCAGACGCGACCCGGATGCAGCACGTCCCAGCGCGGCTTCAGGCCCTTGTAGCGGCCACCGCCTGGGTCATGGTTGCCAAATCCGTCAATCAGCAGATTCCAGACCGGTGAGAATTTTGCAATCAGCAGCGATTCGCCCAGCGGGATCCAGATGTCGTCGACCGGCAAATAACGACAACTGAAATCGGCAACCGCCAGATTGGCAGTCGCGGCAATGCTTTCGGCATGCTCTTTGAGGCGCCGGTAAAGCGCTTTGGTACTGCTTCCAGTCGATTCACCGGTGCCCTTTCGGCCGCCTTCTGGGATTGCCTTGCCAATGTATATCGGCGCCTGCAGATCATCGCCCTGATTCAGCGCGGCCAGCCGCCAATAGGCAGGAAAGCGGCCGAGATAATAGATTGCATATATACCGGCGCCGGCAAATGGTTGAAGCGCCGTGAGCGACTTGGGCTTGCGCCCCAGCAGCGCTTCGGCAACACTCGCACCAAGACTTTGCTTGGCCAATGGGTTGTAGGGCTCGGGATCGCTCATGGCGCCAGCGCCAAATGCCGTGAGAGCTGCTTGCGGTGGTCGGCCATCAACAAGTGGCTGGCGACACTTGCGGCCACAACCTGACCGAGCTGAACCGGCACGGCATTGCCGAGCTGGCGCATCGCCTCGCTCCAACCGCCGTGCAGCGCATAACCGTCGGGAAAGGTTTGGAGGCGCGCCGACTCGCGCACCGTGAAGTAACGCAGGCTGCCATCCGGGCGGACCAGCATATTCTCACCGCCGGGTACACCGTGGTCGCCCGCCTTGAGGGTTTTGGCGGGCAAGTCGATGGGGCTTCCGGTGTGTCCGACATAGGCCCGCGCACCGGCCTGCGGGCGGTGGTTGAGGATTCGTCCAGAGTCCGCTTCGGGCTCCGGCAGGCCTTGCAGCGCATCGCGGACAGTGCGCCAAGGCGAATGCGCCGGCGTCAGGCCCAGATCGCGCAGCAGGCCAAGGCTGCGACCCTTCAGCCCGGGCGGTGGCGGTCGGCTCGAAGGCGCGACCCCATGCCGCTCCCAATACTCTTGGCTGACCCACTGTTGGTACAGCAATGCATCCAGCGAGTGGCTTGCCGCTGGAAAATGCCAACGGGCATCGATGTCGTTGCGAAAGCCGACCATGAAGACCCGCTCACGTTTCTGTGGTATGCCGTAATTGGCGGCGTTGATCAAGGCCACGATCAGCCTGTAACTGAGGCCGTTGCCACTGAAGCGGCAGGAAGTTTTGAAAACTTGCAAGCGCCGATAGTGGTCGGCCCAACTTTCATCCGCCGCGCGCGTCAATTCAGGAAATTCGAGCTGGCACTGAATATATTGAAAGTAGTCCTCGAAGCTGGCCCGGGTCAGGCCTTTCACGTTTTCTACGATGAAGGCCCGCGGTTTGAGTTTTCGAATCACCGCCAGTGTCGCCGGAAACATATCCCGGGCATCCAGATTGGCGCGATGCTTGCCGCCCATCGAAAATGGCTGGCAAGGCGGGCCTGCCGAAATCAGATCGAGCGGGCCGCCAAGGTTGACCGCATCGAATTGATTGATCCAATCCCGAACATCACCCTCGAAGAGCGGCCAATCCTGAACCAGCGGGTAGCCGCGCTGCTGATTTTGGCGAATCGTGTCACAGGCCCACCGATCCCACTCGACCACCGCCAAACTGCGGAAACCGGCCAGGCTCGCGCCCATGGCCAGACCGCCGGCGCCGGCAAACAGTTCGATCGATGTCAAAGCCATCGCAATATACCTCGCAGACAGTCGCAATAATAATAGACGGGGCCGCCGCCCAAATAAGTCGGCGCGGCATTGCCTGGGCTGCCGACCGAAGGCTGAATGCCTGGCTGACTGTAGCGCGCCGAACAGCGACGCCTGCCTGACCCTGCGCGCTGGCGTGCCTGCCGCCAAAGTTGAGGGGCGGCTGCCGTTCGTCCGCGCTGGCGGCAGTTGATCGCCACATCGGCGCCGGCCGTCGCAGGGCGCTTTTCGGGTGGGCGAGGGCTGCCTAGAGTCCGGGCCATTGACACCGTCCTCAACCCCTCTTGATGGAGCCCGAGATGAACCCGATCACCCGCAGCACCCGCCAATCCGCCGCCGCCGCAACCCTGGCCGTGCTCATGACCCTGGGCCTGCTGGCGAGCCTGGACTTGCTGGCCAGCCGCTACCACGACGAGGCGGCGCTGGGCCAGGCGACCCTGGCGCAAACGCCGGCCGGCGTGGCCAGTGTGCAGCGCGCCAGCCAGTCCTGAGCGCCCCCAGACCTGCCGCCTCGCGTCAGGTCCCCCCCGAGGGGGTCAAGGAAACTCGGGAGCGGCCCTTCGTTTCCTTGAGAGAAGCCGAGACCACGCCATGCGCCAGACAGCCCTCCCGGCAACGCGGCGCGCCGCTCAGGCCAGCAGTTCGGCCAGGGTCCGGGCCACCACCTGGGTGGCGCGGCGCAGATCGTCCAGCAGCAGATGCTCGTCGGCGCGCTTGGCGTTGGCTTCGAGCACCGTGCGCGGCCCGGCGCCGTAGATCGCCACCGGGATACCGGCCGCGCCGTACAGCCGGGCATCGGTGTAGAGCGGCGTGCCGCAGACCGGCAGGGCCTGGCCGAAGATGGTCTGGCCATGGCGCTGCAGCGCCGCCACCAGCGGGGCGTTGCTGGCCTGGGGCTGGAGCGCCTGGGCCAGCAGCAGGCGGCGAATCTCGACCCGGATGCCCGGGCAGGTGGCGACGGTGGCCTCGACCAGGGCGCGCAATTCGGCCTCGACAGCGCTGGCGTCTTCCTCGGGGATGAAGCGCCGGTCGAGCTTCAACTCGACCTTGCCGGGGACGACGTTGGTGTGGCTGCCGCCCTCGATCCGGCCGACGTTGAGGTAGGGGTGGCTGATGCCGGCGAGCTGCGAGCGGCGCTGGCGCAATTGCCGGTTGTGGGCGTACAGCGCGGTAAGCAGGGTGTTGGCGGCTTGCAGGGCGTCGATGCCGGTCTCGGGGTAGGCGGCGTGGCCAGCCTGGCCGTGCAGCGTCACTGCCCATTGCAGGCAGCCGCAGTGGGCGGTGACGACCTGGTAGCTGAAGCCGGCGGCGATCAGAAAGTCGGGCCGGGTCAGGCGCTGGCGCAGCAGCCAGCCGGGGCCGAGTTCGCCGCCGAACTCTTCGTCGTAGCTGAAATGCAGCTCGACCGCCCCCCGGGATGGTGGCGCGACCGCCGCCAGCGCCCGCAGGGCAAAGGTGTAGGTCGCGAAATCGCTCTTGCTGACGGCGCTGGCGCGGCCATAGAGCTTGCCGTCCGCGATCTCGGCGGCGTAGGGCGGGTGGCTCCAGCCTTCGCCCGGCGGCACAACATCGCCATGGGCATTGAGCGCGACCGTCAGGCCGCCGGGGCCGAAGCGCTGGCGCACGATCAGGTTGGTGATCGAGGCCAGGCCGGCGGCCTGCACCTCGGCCTGCGGCACGGGGTGGGCTTGAGCGACCAGGCCCATCTCGGCGAGCAGCGCGGCGGTGAACTCGGCATGCGGCGCGTTGTCGCCCGGCGGGGTGTCGGTCGGCACCCGGACCAGCGCCTGCAGGAAGCGGACCTGGGCCTCGAAGTGCCGCTCGATCCAGCGGTCGAGTTCGGCATAGCCGGCGAGCTCGAGTGCGGCCAGGTCCATGCCGTCCGCCTCAGGCCTGGGCCAGTTGTTCGAGCAGCCTGCTGAAGGCCTGGACGCAGAGTTCGGCGTCGTGGTTGCTGATGCTCTCCAGCGGGTTGTGGCTGATGCCGGCATTGCCGCCGCGGACGAACAGCATCGATTGCGGCATCGCCTCGTGCAGCTTCATCGCGTCGTGGCCGGCGCCGCTGGGCAGGCGCTGGATCGGCAGGCCCAGCGCCTGCACGGCGGCCTCCCAACGGCGCTGCCACAGCGGGTGGCTGGGTGCGGCGGCGGCGCGCAGGGTTTCGTCGAGCGTGATCGCGACGCCACGCCGCGCGGCGATCGCCTCGATCTCGGCCAGCACCGCGCTGGCGCAGGCGTCGCGGGCGGCGTCGGTGGTGGCGCGGATGTCGATGCTGAAGGCGCAGCGCCCGGGCACGACATTGATCGAACCGCCGGGCACGGCCAGCATGCCGACGGTGCCGACCACGTCTGGCGCGTCCCCGGCCAGGCGCTCGACCGCCAGCACCAGTTCGGCGGCGGCGGCTGCGGCGTCGCGGCGCTGGCCCATCGGCGTGGTGCCGGCGTGGCTGGCCATGCCGACGATCTCGCCGCTCCAGCGCCGGCTGCCGTTGATCGAGGTGACGATGCCCAGCGGCTGGTCGATCTCGTCCAGCACTGGGCCCTGCTCGATGTGGACCTCGACGAAACCGAGGTAGGCCGAGGGCTGGCGCCGCAGCGCGGCGATGGCCGCCATCTCGCCGGGCAGGCCGGCCTGGCGCATCGCCTGGCGCATCGTCACGCCGTCGGCATCGGTCTGCTCCAGCCAGGCCGGGTTGAACTGGCCGACCAGGGCGCCCGAGCCGAGGAAGGTGGCCCGGTAGCGCTGGCCTTCCTCCTCGGCGAAGCCGACCACCTCGATGCCGAACGGCAGGCGCCGGCCGGCGGCGTGCAGGGCGCGCACGGCGGCCATGGGGGTGAGGATGCCGAGCCGGCCGTCGTACTTGCCGGCGTTGCGCACCGTGTCGTAGTGGCTGCCGGTGAGCAGCCGAGGGGCAGAGTCCGACTCGCCGTGGTAGATGCCGACGACGTTGCCGACCGCGTCCAGCCGCACCTCGTCAAAGCCGCAGTCGCGCATCCAGCCCTGCAACTGCCGCGCCACCGCCTGGTGCGCCGCCGTCAGGTAGGTGACGGTGAGCTGGCCCTGCTCGGCGTAGCCAGGGTCGCTGTGGGCGGCCAGGGCCTCGGCCCAGTCCCAGACCTGGTTGCCGGCGTCGGGCTGGTCGCCGAAGCGGTCGGCCAGGCGGATCTCGGCGATGCGGTGGATCTGGCGCAGGCACTCGGCGCGCTCGAACTCGGGGTGATGGCCGAGCCGCCGGGAGAAGTTGGCGATGATCTGCTGGCGGCTCAAGCCCAGGCCGCGCGGGCCGCGCACCGCCAGGATGAAGGGGAAGCCGAACTTGGCGTTGTAGGCGGCGTTCAGGCGCTGCAATTCGGCAAACTCGGCCGGCGTGCAGTCGCCCAGGCCGGCCTTGTCCTGCTCAAGCGTCGATTCGGCCGTCAGGTCGCGGCTGACCGTCGCCTTGCCCGCCAGCTCGGGGTGGGCGCGGATCAGCGCAAGCTGGCGCTCAGGGCCGGCGCCGCGCACCACCTGGGCCAGGGCGTGCTTGAGCGCGGCCAAGCTGGGGAATGGTCGGGATGGCCGCGCCGCCATCGCCGCAGCGGCGATCCAGGGCGAATGCTCGTAAATGCCATCGAGCAGCGCCGCCGCCTGGTCGGCCGGCGCGGCGTTGAGTTGGGTCATGGTCAAGGTCGTGGTCATGGTCAACACCAGGTCACTCCCAGACGAAGGCGGTGGCGGGGTCGAAGGGGTGGCGCTGGCGCCAATGCTCGGCGATGTCGATGCGCCGCGCCACCCAGACCCAGTCATGCGCCTCTACATGGTCGAGGAAGCGCTGCAGGCCGCGCATCCGCCCCGGCCGGCCGAGCAAACGGCAGTGCATGCCTATGCTCATCATCGCCGGCCGCTCGGCGCCCTCGGCGTAGTGGCAGTCGAAGGCGTCGCGCAGGTAGGCAAAGAACTCGTCGCCATGGCTGAAGCCCTGCGGCAGGGCAAAGCGCATGTCGTTGCAGTCCAGGGTGTAGGGCACGACCAAGTGTGGCACCAGGGCGCGGTCTTGCTGGCGCACGTTCAGCCAGAACGGCAGGTCGTCGCCGTAGTAGTCGCTGTCGTAGCGCAGGCCGCCATGCTCGACCACCAGGCGGCGGGTGTTGGGGCTGTCGCGGCCGGTGTACCAGCCCAGCGGCGCGCTGCCGGTGAGTTGCGTGAGCGTGGCCATGGCCAGGCGCAGGTGCTCGGCCTCCAGGGCCGGGTCCATGCCCTGGTAGTGGATCCACTTCCAGCCATGGCAGGCGATCTCGTGGCCGAGTTCGACGAACGCCGCCGTGACCTCGGGGCAGCGCTGCAGCGCCGTGGCTACGCCGAAGACCGTCAGCGGCAGGCCGCGGCGCTCGAACTCGCGCAGGATGCGCCAGACGCCGACCCGCGCGCCGTACTCGTAGACGCCCTCCATGCTCAGGTGCCGATCGGGGTAGGCCGTCGGGTTGAACATCTCCGACAGGAACTGCTCGCTGCCCGGGTCGCCGTGCAGCACCGAGTTCTCGCCGCCCTCCTCGTAGTTGAGGACGAACTGCAGGGCCACCCGGGCCTGGCCCGGCCAGGCCGGGTCGGGCGGGTGGCGGCCATGGCCGCGCAGGTCGCGCGGGTAGCCAGGTTGGGCGGTGGGCATGGTGCGGGGCTGCGCTTGGGCGCCAGAGTTGGCTGATCTTGGGCCAAGGTTACCTTGCAGACCAGCGCCCTGACGTCCGAATCAGCGGGCTGATGCCCAGGTCAGCCACCTGACGCCGAGCCGGCGCCACCGCGTTTGCCCCGATGACGCCTGGCGCGGCTGCTGCGACCATCGCCGGCAGCGCCTTTGCGCAAATCTGGAGATGTTCATGGATCGCAGCAAGACAAACCGGCTGACGCGGGCCCTGACCGCGCTGGCCTTGCTGGGCGCCAGCCTGGCGGCCTCGGCCGGCACGGTGCGCTGGCTGCACCTGGAGCAGAACCCGGAGGTGGCGGCCTTTTATGCCGACGTGGCCAAGCGCTTCGAGGTGGCCAACCCCGGCACCAAGGTCGAGTTGCAGTTCTTGGAGAACGAGTCCTACAAGAAAAAGCTGACGACCCTGCTGCAATCGCCCGACAAGCCGCATGTGATCTACAGCTGGGCCGGCGGGGTGCTGCGCGAGCAGGTCAAGGCCGGGGTGATCGAGGACATCAGCGACGCCCTCAATGCCAATGGCTGGAAGGACAGGTTCAGCCCCTCGGCGCTGAACCTCTACGCCGTCGATGGCCATACCTACGGCGTGCCGATGCTGACCTCGCAGGTGGTGTTCTTCTACAACAAGGAGTTGTTCGCCAAGGCCGCCGTGGACGGCGGCGCGATCAAGTCCTGGGCCGATCTGCTGGCCGCGGTCGGCAAGCTGCAGGGCGCCGGCATCACCCCGATCGTGGTCGGCGGCGGCGACAAATGGCCGCTGCACTTCTACTGGTCGCATTTGGCGATCCGCCTGGGCGGCAAGCCGGCGTTTGATGCGGCGATGGCCGGCCAGGGCAAGGGCTTTGCCAGCGACACCTTCGTCGGCGCCGGTGAGCTGTTCAAGCAGCTCGTCGACTTGAAGCCCTTCCAGGCCGGCTTTCTCGGCGCCACCTACCCGCAGTCGGCCGGCCAGTTCGGCGACGGCAAGGGCGCGATGATGCTGATGCTCAACGGCGTGCTCAACACCATGCGCGCCAACGCCGCCGACAAGGTCGGCATCCCGGATGAGAAGCTGGGCTGGTTCGCCTTCCCCTCGGTGCCCGGTGGCAAGGGTGCGCCCGAGGACACGCTGGGCGGGATGAACGGCTGGCTGGTGACCAAGGGCGCGCCCAAGGAGGCGACCGAGTTCCTGCGCTTTTTCACCGACGCCCAGAACCAGCGGATCGCGGCCGAGAAGGGCTTCTACATCCCGGTCGTCAAGGGCACGCCCGAGCTGGTCAAGCGGCCCATCCTGATGAACCTGGCGGGCAACGTCGCGCAGTCCAAGTACCACCAGTTGTTCTATGACCAGATGCTCGGGCCGTCGGTGGGCGCGGTGGTCAACGACATCTCGGTCGAACTGGCCGGCGGCCGGGTCAAGCCGGCAGACGCCGCCAACAAGGTGCAGCAGGCCTGGTTGCAGGCCAATTGAGCGACGCTGCGGCCGGCGGTCGCGGTGGCCCGCGGGTCGGCGACCGCAGCGCCATGCTGCTGCTGTGCCTGCCGCCAGCGCTGCTGCTGTTCACCCTGTTCGTCGCCCTGCCGATGGGCGAGGCCGCCTGGTACAGCTTCTTCCGCTGGAACGGCTTCGGCCAGCCCAGCGAGTGGATCGGCCTGCGCAACTTCGAGCGGGTGCTGGCCAACCCGGCGTTCCACACCGCGCTGCTCAACAACGGCCTGATCATCCTCGTCTCGCTGCTGGTGCAACTGCCGCTGGCGCTGGGCCTGGCGGTGCTGCTGGCCGACCGGCTGCGTGGCACCCAGGGCTTCAGGTTGATCTTCTTTTTGCCCTACATCCTGGCCGAGATCGCCGCCGGGCTGATCTGGCGCTTTGTCTATGATGGCGACTACGGCCTGCTGGCGCGAATCTTCGGCGCTTTCGGCGCGACCGCGCCGCAGTTGCTGGCCGAGCCCGAGCTGGCGATGTACGCGATCCTGGTGGTGATCGTCTGGAAGTACTTCGGCTTCCACATGGTGCTCTACATCGCCGGCCTGCAGCAGATTGACCGCCACCTCTACGAGGCGGCACGGATCGACGGCGCCGGTGCCTGGCAGCTTTTCCGCCTGGTGACCGTGCCGCTGCTGGCGCCGACGATCCGGCTGTCGGTGTTCTTCGCCATCCTCGGCTCGCTGCAGCTCTTCGACCTGATCATGCCGCTGACCAAGGGCGGGCCCTCGGACAGCACCCAGACCATGGTCAGCTTCCTCTACAACTACGGCGTGACGCGGATGCAGATCGGCTTCGGCAGCGCGGTCGGGGTGGTGTTGTTCGTGCTCTGCGTCGGCTTTGCCTTCGGCTACAAGCGCTTGCTGATGAAGCAGGATTGAGACGCCATGGACGACAGCCTGCCCTCGGCCACCCGCACCGTGCTCATCCACCCGCTGCTGCGCCTGGCGATCCTGCTGGTCGTCGCCAGTGCCGTGCTGCTGCCCTTGCTGGCGGCGCTGCTGGGCGGCTTCAAGACCCTGGGCGAGTTGCGCGTCAACCCCTTCGGCCTGCCTACCGAATGGCAGTGGCAGAACTATTGGGGCCTGCTCAGCGGCCGGCGCTACTGGCAACTGATGGGCAACTCGCTGCTGATCTCGCTGCTGACCGTGGCCCTGACCCTGATCGTCTCGGCGATGGCGGCCTTCGTTTTCGCCCATGTCCGCTTCTTCGGCCGCGACTTCTTGTTCAACTACCTGCTGCTCGGGCTGATGTTCCCGGCGGCCACCGCGATCCTGCCGCTGTTCATCAAGATCCGCGACCTCGGCCTGCTCGACAGCCATTGGGGCGTGGTGCTGCCGCAGGTGGCCTTCGGTCTGGCGGCGGCGATCGTGTTGATCCGCAACTATTTCATGGGCCTGCCGGTGGACCTGTTCGAGGCCGCCCTGGTCGACGGCTGCGGCTACTTCAGGTTCTTCGGCCTGATCGTGCTGCCGCTGTCCAGGCCGATCCTGGCGACGGTGGCGGTGATCAGCTTTGCCCACAGTTGGAACGCCTACCTGCTGCCGCTGGTGGTGCTCAACCGCGACGCGATGTACCCCTGGCCGCTGGGCATCATGGCCTTCCAGGGTGAATACTCGACCGACTGGCACCTGGTGCTGGCCTTCATCACCCTGACCATCCTGCCGATGGTGCTGATGTTCCTCGCCGCCCAGCGGCACATCGTCGCCGGCCTGACCGCCGGCGCTGTCAAAGGCTGAAATCCACGCGCCCCCCACCATGACCACAACCCACCCGTCCCAGGCCGTCGGCATCGGCATCATCGGCTGCGGCAACATCAGCGGCGCCTACCTCAAGGCCGCCGCTGGCTTCCCCCAGCTCGACATCCGCGGCCTGGCCGACATCCGGCCCGAGGCGGCGCAGGCGGTGGCCGCCAGCCACGGCCTGCAGGCGCGCAGCATCGAGGCGCTGCTGCGCGACGACCGCATCGAGATCATCGTCAACCTGACGATCCCCGCCGCCCATGTGGCGGTCGGCCTGCAGGCGCTGTCGGCGGGCAAGCATGTGCATTCGGAAAAACCGCTGGGCCTGAGCGTGGCCGAGGCCGCGCCGCTGCTGGAATTGGCCGAGGCCCGGGGCCTGCGCGTCGGCTGTGCGCCCGACACCTTCCTCGGCGGCGGCCAGCAGACCTGCCGGGCGCTGGTCGACGCCGGCCAGATCGGCCAGCCGCTGGCCGGCACGGCCTTCTTCATGTGCCCCGGCCATGAGCGCTGGCACCCCAATCCGGCCTTCTACTACGCCCTGGGCGGCGGCCCCATGCTCGATATGGGCCCCTACTACCTCACCGCCCTGGTCAACCTGATCGGGCCGGTGGCGCGGGTGGCCGGCATGGCCTCAAGGGTGCGGGCCACGCGCACCATCAGCAGCCAGCCGCTGGCCGGCACGGTGGTACCGGTGGAAGTGGCGACGCATGTCGCCGGCACGCTGGAATTTGCCTGTGGCGCGGTCGTCAACATCGCCACCAGCTTCGACACGCCCAAGCACCGCCATTGGCCGATCGAGCTGTACGGCAGCCAGGCCAGCCTGGCCGTGCCCGACCCGAATATTTTTGGCGGCCCGGTCGAGATCGCCGAGGCCGGGCAGGACTGGCAGGCCGTGCCGCTGAGCCACGCCTATGGCGACGCCAACCACCGCAGCCTGGGCGTGGCCGACCTGGCGCAGGCACTGCGCAGCGGCCGACCGCACCGCGCCTCGGGGGCGCTGGCGATGCATGTGCTGGAGGTGATGGAAGCCTTCCAGCGCTCGTCCAACAGCGGCCAACACATCAGCATCCACAGCCGGCCCGAGCGGCCGGCGGCGATGCCGGCCAACGGTCTGTGAAACGGAGCACACCATGAAAACCGCCATGATCGTTTGGGGTGGCTGGCCCGGCCACCAGCCCGAAGCCTGCGCCGGCATTTGTGCCGGGATGCTGCGCCGCCACGGCTTCGAGGTGCGCATCGCCACCACCACCCGGGCCTTCGCCGACCCGGCGATCCACGCCCTGGATCTGATCGTGCCGATCTACACCATGTCCAAGATCGAGAAGGACGAGTGCGCCAACCTGGACGCAGCGGTGCGGCAGGGTGTCGGCCTGGCGGGCTTCCACGGCGGCATGTGCGACGCCTTTCGTGACAGCGTCGATTACCAGTTCATGACCGGCGGGCAGTGGGTCGCGCACCCCGGCGGCATCATCGACTTCCGCGTCAACATCGGCCGCCCGGACGACCCGGTGATGGCCGGCCTGGCCGATTTCGACATGCGCTCGGAGCAGTACTACATGCATGTCGATCCGGCCAACCAGGTGCTGGCCACCACCACCTTCAGCGGCGAGCACGCGCCCTGGACCGAGGGCGTGGTGATGCCGGTGGTGTGGAAGCGCCGCCACGGCCAGGGCCGGGTGTTCTACAGCGCGCTGGGCCATGTCGCGGCCGAGTTCGAGGTGCCCGAGATGGCGACGCTGTTCGAGCGCGGCATGCTCTGGGCGGCGCGCTGACGGCGCCGCAGCGGCGCAGCGGCGCGCTTAGCCGCGCTCGATCAAGATCGCCATGAATCAGGCCCGGTCGATCAAGATCGCCCGGAAGTCGTTGACGTTGGTCAGCGTCGGCCCGGTGACTACCGAGTCACCCAAGGCGCCGAAGAAGCCATGGCCGTCGTTGTTGCCCAGACTGTCGGGCGGCGACAGGCCCAGCGCCCAGGCCCGGGCCAGACTGTCCGGGGCCAGCAGCGCGCCGGCAACCTCCTCCTGGCCGTCGACG
Organism: Burkholderiales bacterium; assembly: GCA_025350145.1. Taxonomy (GTDB): domain Bacteria; phylum Pseudomonadota; class Gammaproteobacteria; order Burkholderiales; family Burkholderiaceae_C; genus Pseudaquabacterium. The sequence goes on from JANXYH010000003.1 coordinate 11,803, forward strand.
CCGTCGGTGTCGCCCATCAGCGCGTGCACGCCGGCCTGGCCGGCCAGGGCGACGGCCAGCGACAGCAGGCATTCGACATTGCGCCCGCCCCGGCCCTGGCCGCGCACCGTGACCGTGGTCTCGCCGCCCGAGAGCAGCACGCAGGGCCGCTGCAGTGGCTGGCCATGCTTGACGACCTGCAGCGCGATCCCGGCCAGCACCTTGCCGACATCGCGGGCCTCGCCCTCGATCGCGTCGCCGAGGATCGCCACCGCGTAGCCCGCCTGCCGCGCCAGTTGCGCCGCCGCCTCCAGCGCCAGTTGTGGTGCGGCGACGATCCGCGCCTCGGCCCGGGCCAGCCGCGGGTCACCCGGTTTGACCGATTCGCCAGCGCCGGATTCAAGCACCGCCCGCACCGCCGCCGGCACATCGACCTGGTAGCGCCGCAGGATCGCCAGCGCGTCGGCGCAGGTGGTCGGGTCGGCCACGGTCGGGCCCGAGGCGATGTCCATGGGCTGATCGCCCGGCACGTCCGAGATCAGCAGCGTCAACACCCGCGCCGGATGGCAGGCCGCAGCCAGGCGCCCGCCCTTGATGGCAGAGAGGTGGCGGCGCACCACGTTCATCTCGGAGATGGTTGCGCCGCAGGCCAGCAGCGCCCGGTTCAGCGCCTGCTTGTCGGCCAGACCCAAGCCCGGCGCCGGCATCGGCAGCAGCGCCGAGCCGCCGCCCGAGATCAGGCAAAGCACGGTGTCGTCGGCGCAGAGGCCCTGCACCAGGCCCAGCATGCGCTGCGCCGCCACCATCCCGGCGGCGTCGGGCACCGGGTGCGCGGCCTCGACGATCTCGATCCGCCGGCAGGCCACGGCATAGCCGTAGCGCGTCACCACCAGGCCGCTCAATGGCCCCTGCCAGTGGTCCTCGACCGCCCTGGCCATGGCCGCACTGGCCTTGCCGGCGCCGATCACGATCAAGCGGCCACTGCCCAGGCTGGCCAGATCGGGCAAATGCGGCGGGATGCACAGCGCCGGCTGGGCCGAGGCGATGGCGGCGTCGAACATCTGGCGCAGCAGCGCTCTGGGCGAGGTTGGCGACGCCTGCGGTTGGGCGGGCTGACCGCCAGAAGATTCCGCAGTCACAGCGCGAGGCTCGCCGGCAGGTATTTGGCGAGCAAATCCTCGTAATACGGCTTGAGCGCTGCCAAACTCGGCGGATCAGGGTTCTTGGAATACAAATCGTAGGGGTTGAAGCGCTGCACCCAGGGCAGGTGCGCGGCATCCCTGGCATCGGTCAAATGGCGGTACTCGCCCTCGCGGTGCCAGGCATAAAAAGAATGGTAGCGGATCATGTACAAGGCGGGTTCTGGCAAATACCCCTTGAGCAACTGGTAAAGATATTCATCGTGGCCCCAGGACATTTGCACCGCGGCCAGCCCGCAGCCGGCCGTGTAGACGCCCAATTCGGTGTTGTAGCGCGGGTCGCTGCTGTCCGGGTTGGCGGCGAAGAATTCCGGATAAACGATCTTCGGCGAATGGCCGCAGCCGACCGGGAAGGTGTCACCGACCACCGCCCATTGGGGCAGGCCGAACAGGCACAGCACCTTGCCCAGGTCGTGGATGAAGCCGGTCAACACAAACCAATCCGGGTGGCCGTCTGCGCGGATCGCCTCGGCGGTTTGCAGCAAATGCATGATCTGCGGCAACTCGATGTCCGGGTCGGATTCATCGACGAGCGTGTTCAGATAATCCAGGGCGGCCCAGGGCGTCATTTGCCGGGTATTGAACTGCAACCACTTGACACGCTGCGCGGCAACGAACGCCACAGTCTGCTCGCGGTGGTTGTTGCGGTAAAACTCGCGGACCCGCTCGATGCCCGGCTTGGCATAGTCGCGGTAGGCGGCGCGGGCGGGTTCGGTGGCTAGCGTGGACATGGTGATGGGTCCTTCGGGCGGGGCGGTCAGTTTAGGCGCTGCCTGGCGCGGGCCCTGCTCTCAACCCAGGCTCATCAAGCTGGCATTGCCACCGGCGGCGGCGGTGTTCAGGCTGATCGCGCGCTCGACAACCAGGCGTTCCAGGGCGATGCCGGTCTGGCCCGGCGGGCAGGTGTCCATGGCGTTGGTGGCGCTGATGGCGATGATCGGGCCGTCTCGGTCGGCCAGGGCGATGCCGGTCTGGCGCAGCGACTCGGCCTGGCCATGGTGCAGCACGGCGTCGAAGGCGACCGCCGGGCTGCGCCAGTCGTCGACCAGGCGGATGCGCTGGCGCAGCCCGGCCGGCAGGCTCTCGACCAGCGCCCGGGCCTGGGCCGGCCAGACCGCCTGGCTGCCGACCGCCAGCACCGCGGCCAACTGCAGCAGACGCTGCGCGTCGGGTTCATCGTCTTCGGCCAGGCACAGCACCGCCTGGCGCGGCAGCAGGCGGTAGAGGTTGGCCTCGCCGGTCGGGCCGGCCAGCCAGCGCGCGGCGCCGCTGGGCGAGTCCGCGAGCAGGGCCGGGCAACGCGCCGCCAGCGCCGGGTGGCCATGGGCGGCGGCCCATTCGGCCAGGCTGGCCAGGTCGGCGGCCGCTTGTGCCGCCAGCCCAGTGTCCGGCGTCAGCCCGCGCGGCGCCGCTGGGGCGTCGGCCGAGCCGCAGGCCGCCACGGCCCGCGCGGCGGCAGCGTCGGGCCGGCGCGCCAGCAGCCGCAGCAGGTACAGCGGCCCGCCTGCCTTGGGGCCGGTGCCGGACAGGCCCTCGCCGCCGAAGGGCTGCACCCCGACCACCGCGCCGACCATGTGGCGGTTGACATAGACATTGCCGACCCGCGCCTGGCCAGCGACCTGGGCGATGGTTTCGTCGATCCGGGTGTGCAGGCCCAGCGTCAGGCCGTAGCCGCTGGCGTGGATGTCGTCGAGCAGCCTTGCCAGGCCCTCGCGCGGGAAGCGCAGCACATGCAGGACCGGGCCGAAGACCTCGCGGCGCAGTTCGGACAGGTGCTCGATCTCGATCAGGGTCGGGGCGACGAAGCTGCCGTGGGCGATGGCCTGGGCCATGTCCTGGGAGTCACGCACCCGCGGCTGGGTCACGCGCCGGCCCTGGCCGCGCAGCGCCGCGATGTGTGCCTGGATGGCAGCGGCGGCGGGGTGGTCGATCAGCGGGCCGATGTCCACCGCCAAGCTGGCGGGGTTGCCCAACTGCAACTCGGCGAGCGCGCCATGCAGCATTGCCAGCACCCGGTCGGCGCCATCTTCTTGCAGGCACAGCACGCGCAGGGCCGAGCAGCGTTGGCCGGCGCTGTCGAAGGCCGAGGCCAGCACGTCCTGCACCACCTGCTCGGCCAGCGCCGAGGAGTCGACCAGCATCACGTTCTGCCCGCCGGTCTCGGCCACCAGCGTGAGCGGCCGGCCATCGTCGGCCAGGCGCTGGCTGAGCTGGCGCTGGATCAGCCGCGCGACCTCGGTCGAGCCGGTGAACAGCACGCCCTGCACGCGCGGCTCGGCAACCAGCGCCGCGCCCAGGGTCTGGCCCGGCCCGGGCAGCAGTTGCAGCGCCGCGCGCGGCACCCCGGCGGCCCACAGCGCCTGGACCGCCTGGGCGGCAATCAGCGGCGTCTGCTCGGCCGGTTTGGCCAGCACCCGGTTGCCGGCGGCCAGCGCCGCCGCGACCTGGCCGGTGAAGATCGCCAGCGGGAAGTTCCACGGGCTGATGCACAGCACGGTGCCCAGGGGAACATGGCTGGCGTTGGCGAAATCGGCGCGCACCTGGGCGGCGTAGTAGCGCAGGAAGTCGACCGCCTCGCGGACCTCGCCGACCGCGTTGGCGCAGGTCTTGCCAGCCTCGCGCACCAGCAGGGCGCACAGCGCCAGGGTGTCGGCCTCGAGGGCGTCGGCGGCGCGCTCCAGCACGCTGGCGCGGTCGGCCGGCGCGGTCGCGGACCAGGCCGAGCCGTCTGCGGCCAGGGCCAGCGGCAGGTCGTCCAGGCCGGCCTCGTGGACCCAGCCGACCCGCTCCCGCGCGTCGGCCGGGTTGCACACCGGCCGGGCCGGCGCCAGCGGGCGCTCGCCGGCCAGCATCGGCCGGGCGACCCATTCCTGCGCGGCGCTGGCACGCAGGGCGCGCTCCCACTCGGCCAGTTGGCCGTCGCTGGCCAGGTCCAGGCCGCGCGCGTTGCGCCGGGCCCGGCCGTACAGCGCCTGCGGCAGGGCGATCGCCGGGTGCGGCGCGCCGACCTGGCCCACCGACTGGCCGAGTGCCCACACCGCCGCGACCGGGTCCTGCACCAGCTCGGCCAGGGCGATGTCTGGGTTGGCGATGCGGTTGACGAAGGAGGAATTGGCACCGTTCTCGAGCAGCCTGCGGACCAAGTAGGCCAGCAGCGTCTCATGGCTGCCGACCGGCGCATAGACCCGGCAGGGCCGGCCCAAACGCCCCTGCGCCGCCGCGCCCACCACCTGCTCGTACAGCGGCTCGCCCATGCCGTGCAGGCATTGGAATTCGTACTGCCCGGCGTAGAAGTTCTGGCCCGCCAGGTGCACCACCGCCGCCACGGTCTGGGCGTTGTGGGTGGCGAACTGCGGGTAGACCGCATCGGGCGCGGCCAGCAGTTTGCGGGCGCAGGCCAGGTAGGCCACGTCGGTGTGCAGCTTGCGGGTGTAGACCGGGTAGCCGTCCAGGCCGTCCTGCTGGGCGCGCTTGATCTCGCTGTCCCAATAGGCACCCTTGACCAGGCGCAGCATCAGCCGGCGGCCGCTGCGCCGCGCCAGGGCGATGGCGAAAGCTACCGCCGCCGGGCAGCGCTTTTGGTAGGCCTGGAGGACGAAGCCGATGCCGTTCCAGCCGGCCAACCCGGGCTCGCCGCAGAGCCGCTCCAGCAGGCGCAGCGACAGCGCCAGCCGCTCGGACTCCTCGGCGTCAATGTGGATGCCGATGTCGAACCGCCGGGCCTGGCGCACCAGCGCCAGCAGGCGCGGGTAAAGCTCGGCGTCGACCCGCTCGATCTGCGCCCGGCAGTAGCGCGGGTGCAGCGCCGAGAGCTTGACCGAGATGCCCGGCCCGTCGTAGATGCCGCGCCCGGCGCTGGCCTGGCCGATGGCCTCGATTGCCTGGTGGTAGGCCGCCAGGTAGCGCTGTGCGTCGGCCTCGGTCAAGGCGGCCTCGCCGAGCATGTCGTAGCTGTAGCGAAAGCCCTGCGCCTCGCGCGGCTTCGCGTTGTCCAGTGCCTGGCCGATGGTCTGGCCGCTGACGAACTGCTCGCCCATCATCCGCATCGCCATGTCCACGCCGCGGCGGATCAGCGGCTCGCCGCCCAGGCCGACCAGGCGCTTGAGCGCCGCGCTCAGGCCGACATCGCTGTGCGTGGCCACCAGCTTGCCGGTCAGCAGCAGCCCCCAGGTCGCGGCATTGACGAACAGGCTGGGGCTGCGGCCGAGGTGCGATTGCCAGTCACCGGCGCCGATCTTGTCGCGGATCAGGGCGTCGCGGGTGGCGGCGTCGGGCACGCGCAGCAGGGCCTCGGCCAGGCACATCAGGGCCACGCCTTCCTGCGAGTTCAGGGCGAACTCCTGCAGCAGGCCCTGCACAAAGCCTTGGGCCAGGCCGCTGCGAGCGCTGTCGCGGCTGCGCAGCCCCTCAGCCAGGCGCAATGCCAGCGCCTGGGTCGCGGCATTGGCCTCGGGCGTCTGCCCGGCCAGCGCCAGCAGCCCCGGCAGCAGCTCGGGCTCGGGCAGGCGGGTGGCGGCGGCGATCGCCGCCCACAGCGGCGCAAGCGGGTTCAGGTCGGGGGCTGGGCTGGGCGGGGCGGGCATGGCGGCGCGCGGGGTCGGCCGGCCCAGTATCAGGCCGCAAGCAAGACCGGCCGCATGGCCGCCGACACCGCGGCCGGAGCCAGGCTGCCGAACAGATTCTTCGGGTCGGCCAGGGGCGGCAGCAACTGCAGCCGCTGGCCCAGCCCCAGGGCTAGCGCCGCCTGTTCGAGAAAGCCCAGCACGGCATGGTCCTCAAGCGCGAAGCCGACCGAGTCGAACACCGTCACCTCGGCGGCGCTGCGCCGGCCCGGGCGGGCGCCGCTCAGCACCTGCCAGAACTCGGTCACCGCAAAGTCCGCAGGCAGCAGTTGCAGGTCGCCTTCGATCCGCGTCTGCGGCTCGTACTCGACGAACACGCTGGCCTGGCGCAGCACCTCGGCCGCCAGCTCGGTCTTGCCCGGGCAGTCGCCGCCGATGGCGTTGAAGTGCATGCCGGGCTCGACCATCTCGGGCCGGATCACCGTGGCCAGGGCCTTGTCGGCGGTGGCGGTGGTGACGATGTCGGCGCCGCGCACGGCCTCGGCGACGCTGGCGCAGGTGAGCAGCCGCAAGCCCTGGCCGTGCAGGTTCGAGACCAGCCTGGCGCTGGCGGCGGGGTCGGTGTCGAACAGCCGCAGGCTGCGGATGCCCAGCATCTCGGCAAAGGCCAGCGCCTGGAACTCGGCCTGCGCGCCGTTGCCGATCAGCGCCATGGTTCGGCTGTCGGGCCGGGCCAGGTGCTGGGCCACCAGGGCCGACATCGCGGCGGTGCGGATCGCGGTGGCCAGGCTCAGCGCCGCCAGCAACCGCGGCTGGCCGGTGGCGACATCGGCCAGCACGCCGAAGGCCATCACCGTGGGCAGGCCCAGGCGGGTGTTGCCGGGGTGGCCGTTGACGTACTTGAAGGCGTAGTCCTGGGCGTCCGAGGTCGGCATCAGCTCGATCACGCCCTGCCGCGAATGGTCGGCCGTGCGCGCAACCTTGCTGAACTCCGGCCAGCGGCGCAGCGCCGACCCGATCCGCGCCGCCACCTCGACCAGGCTGGCGCGCAGGCCGATGCGCTCGACGATGCGGGCCACGTCGGCGGCGCCGAGGTAGAGCGTGGACAGGTCGGGGCAGTGGCTGGGCAGGGCAGGCATGGCGGGCTCGTTCGGTCAGGGATGCCCGCCAGTCTGGCGGCACTGGCGCGCAAAAGACAGCCGCAGGGCTGCTGCATCCGGCCTGCAAAGTTGCCGAAGTGGCAGTGCTGATTGGCGGTTTGCGCAGTGGCGCCGGCCGCGCCCGATACTGCGTCGATCCGCCATGCCGCCAGGAGCTTGCCCATGGACAGCGCCATCCAGCCGTTCCAGATTGCCGTCGCCGATGCCGTCCTGGCCGATCTGCGCCAGCGCCTGCGCGCCACCCGCTGGCCCGAGGCGGAGTTGGTCGACGACTGGCGCCAGGGCATCCCGCTGGCCTGGGTCAAGGCGATCTGCGCCCATTGGGCCGACGGTTATGACTGGCGCGCCCGCGAGGTGGCGCTGAACCGCTGGCCGCAGTTCATAACCTCGATAGACGGCCTGGAGATCCACTTCATCCACGCCCGCTCGCCCCATCCCGGGGCGATGCCGCTGCTGCTGACGCATGGCTGGCCGGGCTCGGTGGTCGAGTTCCAGAAGGTCATCGCCCCGCTGACCGACCCGCCGGCCCACGGCGGCGACGCGGCCGATGCTTTCGACGTGATCTGCCCCTCGCTGCCGGGCTTCGGCTTCTCGGCCAAGCCCAGCGCCACCGGCTGGGGGGTGGAGCGGATCGCCTCGGCCTGGGCGCAGTTGCTGGCCAGGCTGGGCTGCGACCGCTACTTCGCCCAGGGCGGCGACTGGGGCTCGGCGGTGACCAGCGCACTCGGCGCGCAGGACCCCGGCCACTGCGCCGGCATCCACATCACCCTGGCGATGGGTTCGCGGCCGTTGCCCAGCGAGGGCGAGCCGCCGCCCGAGGAGGCCCGCGCCCTGCGCGGCATCGCCCACTACCGGCAGTGGGACAACGGCTACAGCCAGCAGCAGGCAACCCGGCCGCAAACCCTGGGCTATGGGTTGACCGATTCACCGGCCGGCCAGGCGGCCTGGATCCTGGAGAAATTCTGGGCCTGGACCGACTGCGACGGCGACCCGCTGAACATCTTCAGCCGCGACGAGTTGCTCGACAACGTGATGCTGTACTGGTTGAGCGCCAGCGCCGCCTCGTCGGCCCGGCTGTACTGGGAGAGCTTTGGCGCCAGGCGCAAGCCGGCGCTGGTGACCGTGCCGACCGGCGTGGCCGTCTACCCCAAGGAAATCGTCACCCCGGTGCGGCGCTGGATGGCCGGCGGCTACAGCGACATCCGCCACTGGGCGGAGATGCCCAAGGGCGGGCATTTCGCCGCCTTCGAGCAGCCAGCGCTGTTCGTCGACGACCTGCGGGCGTGTTTCAGGCCCTTGCGCTGAGCGCGCCGGCCGGGCCGCCCAGCCGGCCTAGCGGTACAGCACCATCTGGGTGCAGCGGAACAGGGCGATCGTCTTGCCGCTCCCGCGGTGGCTGACGACCGCGTCCCAGACCTGGGTTGATTTGCCCAGGTGGGCCGGCGTGGCGACGCAGTCGAGCATGCCGTCGCGGGCCGTGCCGAGGTGGTTGGACTTCAGCTCGACGGTGGTGAACCCGGCCGCTTTGGCCGGCAGGGTGACGATGCAGCCATAGCCGCAACAGGTGTCGGCCAGGGTCACCGCCGCGCCGGCATGCAGGTAGCCGTTGCTTGCCATCAGATCGCTGCGAAACGGCATCTGCGCGCAGACCGCACTGGCGTCGATCTGGGTGATGACGATGCCCAGCAGGCCGGGCAGGTTGCCGACGCCGCGGCGGTTGAAGTCGGCGGCGGTCAGGCCGCCGCGGTCCAGGGGCGAGAGTGCAGGCATGGCGCTGATCGTAGCCGCAGCCGCCGGCCAGCCCAGGGCGTGGCCGGCCAGGGGCTAGGGGCTCGCCGCCAGGCGCAGGCGCAGCGCCGCCACTGCGCTGTCGATGGTCGTCAGCACCGGCAGGCCCAGGGTCTGGCGCAGCCCGGGCGCAGCGCGGGCCATGCTGAACTGGGCCAGCGCCATCAGCGTGCAGCCACGGGCTTGCAGGCGCTGGCCGGCCCGCAGCACGGCGGCGTCGTGGCCGGCCATGTCGCCCCGGTCCAGGGCGGCCATCGCGCCGTCGGCAAACTCCAGCGCCAGCGCGGTGTCGGGCGAGAACTCGGCGGGCATGGATTGCACGGTCGGGGCGAACGAGGCGATCAGGCCGATCTTGGCGCCACCGCCACCACTGCCACCACCACCGCCACTGGAGTGGGCCGCCGCCTCGGCGTCGGCAACCATGGCCTGGTTCGGCTTGAACACCGGCAGGCCGGGGTGGCGAAGCGCGGCCGCGCTGATGCACGGGCCGAACGCCGAGCAGGTGAACAGGATGCCCTGCGCGCCACAGGCGACGGCGTAATCGGTGAGCGTGGCGAATCGGGCGTGCATCGCCGCGTCAAGCTGGCCGCTGCGGGCCAGGTCGGCCGAGAGCGAGTCGTCGATCAGGTTCATGCGCGTGGCCTGCGGCCAGTCGCGGGCCAACGCCTCGTTGATCGGTGCGACCGAGTGTTGCAGGGCGTGGATCAGGGCGATGCGTGGCACGGTGGGGGGCTCAGAGTGAAAGCCTGGGTCAGTCGGCGACGCGCCCCTGGGCCAGCAGGCGCGACAGGCGCAGCACGCCGAGTGTCGCGCCCGCAGCGTCGCACACGCGGGCCTGCTCGGCGCCGCTGGCCAGCAACGCCGCCAGGGCATCGCGCAGGCTCGCCCCGGGCGCAAGCGCCGGGCTGTGGTCGGCCGCCGCTGCCGGGGTGTCCAGACCGACGGGCATGGCCTCGACCAGGTCGGCCACGCGCAGCAAGGCCAGGCGGCGCAGGGCCCGGTCGTGGCCGACAAAGCTGCGCACGAAATCGTTGGCCGGGCGGGCCAGCAGCGCCAGCGGGCTGGCGCATTGCTCGACCCGGCCCTGGCGCATCACCACCACCTGGCTGGCCATGCGGATCGCCTCGTCAAGGTCGTGGGTGACCAGCACGACGGTCTTGCGCAGCCGCTTCAGGATCGCCAGCAATTCGTCCTGCAGCCGCGCCCGGGTGAGCGGGTCGAGCGCACCGAAGGGCTCGTCCATCAGCAGCACCGGCGGGTCGGCGGCGAGCGCCCGGGCGACACCGACCCGCTGCGCCTGCCCGCCCGAGAGCTGGCGCGGCCAGCGCCCGCGCAGGCCCGGTTCGTCCAGCCCGACCAGGGCCAGCAACTCGTCGATGCGCCGCTGCACCCGCGGCTCGGCCCAGCCCAGCAATCGCGGCACGGTGGCGATGTTGTCGGCGATGTTCAGGTGCGGGAACAGCCCGACCTGCTGGATCACGTAGCCGATGGCGCGGCGCAACGCCACCGGGGCCACCTGAGTCACGTCGCGGCCGCCGACCTCGACCACCCCGGCGTCGGGCTCGACCATGCGGTTGACCATGCGCAGGGTGGTGGTCTTGCCGCAGCCACTGGGCCCGACCAGGACCCCGACCTCGCCCTCGGCCAGGTGCAGGCTCAGGCCGTCGACCGCCGGCTGCGGCGCGCCCGCAAAGCGTTTGCTCAGGCCGCTCAGGCGGATCATCGCGAAACGATCAGGCCGGCATCGCCTGCGCCGCCCGCATCGCGGCCAACACCTCGGTCCGCACCGCCTCGGTCAGCTCGGCCTTGAGCGCCATGAAGGCCGGCGTGGTCTTGAGCGCGTAATGGCGGGGGCGGTCCAGCGCCACCGCCAGGTCGAGCTTGATCCGCCCCGGCCGGGCGGTCATCACCACCACCCGGCTGGCCATGAACACCGCCTCGTCGATGTCGTGGGTGACGAACAGCACGGTCTTGCGCTGCGCCTCCCAGATGCCCAGCAGCAGCTCCTGCATCAGCTCGCGGGTCTGGTGGTCAAGCGCGCCGAAGGGCTCGTCCATGAGCAGGATGCGCGGGTCGTTGGCCAGGGCGCGGGCGATGGCGGTGCGCTGCTGCATGCCGCCCGAGAGCTGCTTCGGGTAATGCTGCTCGAAGCCGCGCAGGCCGACCTTGGCGATGAAGTCGTGGGCAATCTCGAGCTGCTCGGGCCGTGCCAGGCCGCGCTCGCGCAGGCCGAAGGCGACGTTGTCGATGACGCTGAGCCAGGGAAACAGGGTGTAGCTCTGGAACACCATGCCGCGGTCGGCGCCGGGGCGGTGGATCGCCTGGCCGTCCATCGTCACGCTGCCGGCGCTGGGTGAGTCCAGGCCGGCGACGATGCGCAGCAGGCTGCTCTTGCCGCAGCCGCTGGGGCCGAGGATGGTGACGAAGTCGTTCTCGGCCACGTCCAGATCGGTGGCCTGCAGGGCCAGGGTCTCTCCCTTGGCCGAGCTGAAGCGGCGTTCTAAGCCGCGTACGGTGAGCAGGGGTGGCTGGGTCATGGGGTGTGCGTGGTGTGGCTTCTGCAAACTCAGTGGCATCAGCGGCATCAGCGGCCGAGCAGGGCCCAGGGAAAGAGCCAACGGTTCAGGGCCTTGGCCGCCAGGTCGCTGGCCAGGCCGATCAGGCCGATGACGATGATGCCGAAGATGATCTGGTCGGTCGCCAGCAGCGCCTGGCTGTCGGTGATCATGTGGCCGATGCCGCTGGACGCGCCGATCAGCTCGGCCACGATCACGTAGGTCCAGGCCCAGCCCAGCACCATCCGCAGGGTCTCGGCGATCTCCGGTGCGGCGCCGGGGAGCAGCACCCGGCGGATCAGGCCGGTGTCGCTCACGCCCAGGGTGTAGGCCGCCTCGACCAGGTCGCGGCGGGTGTTACCCACCGTCACCGCCACTATCAGCACGAGGTTGAAGAAGCTGCCGAGGAAGATGACCGCCAGTTTCTGCGCCTCGCCGATGCCGGCCCAGAGGATCAGCAGCGGGATGAAGGCGCTGGCCGGCAGGTAGCGGGCAAAGCTGACGAAGGGCTCGAAGAAGGCCTCGACCGGCTTGTAGGCGCCCATCGCCACGCCCAGCGGCAGGGCCAGCGCCGCAGCGATGGCAAAGCCGCCCAGCACCCGCCACACCGTCATGCCGATGTCGCCGATGAAGCCCATCTCGGTCAGCAGCGTCCAGCCCGAGCGCAGCATGGTCAGCGGGTCGGCGAGGAAAGTCTTGGAGACGAAGCCGCCAAAGGTGGCCAGCGCCCACAGGCCGACGAAGACGACGAAGAAGGCGACGCCCAGGGCGACGCGGGTTCGGGGCGATACGGGCATGAGGGGGCGCATCGGCAGCTTCAGGCAGGGGTTGGCCAGTCTAGGCGCCTGTCGGGCTTTGGCCTGGGTTCGCGTTGGACTGCAATGCGGGTGAAGGCAAGGCGCAAAGGCGACACGAGTTGGACACTTCTGCGGACGGCCTCGCCGGCGCTGCTGGCCTCGAACAGCACCTTGTCTGGCAGCACCACAGCGGCATGGCCGCGGCGGCCCATCACCGTCATGATGTGCTGCATGAAGCTCAGTTGCTGGTTGCCGGTGGTGAATTTGAAGTCGCCGGCCAGAGCGGTGTGGTCGGTGCGCATGAGGGGGATCGGTATGCTCGGCCGCGGCCTGGATAACAACCGTGGCCGCAAGTCGTTGATTTAAATGGATTAATTGACTGCATGCGGTTTGTTTTCTGGGCCAGGAGAAAAGAACGGCCTGCGGTTCTGGCCAGGGTGGGTGTCGGGACGGGCTTGGAGGACATCTGCGGCCGGCGCCAGAGGCCGATTTGCGGCGACCGACCCGCCGGCCGGCGGCAAAGGCGCGCCGCCGCCTCCCAAGGGGGTTGAGCCAACTCGGGAGCGGCCCTTCGTTGACTCATGAGATAACAACGAAAGTCGCAACGCTTTGATTCAATTGAATTTTTCGGATCTTGGCGGGTTGTTATCCGAAGCTGCGGAGAACAACGCTCCCGGGTCGATCAGCTCCGACGCCTGCGGCCTGGCATAGGCCATGTTGCGCTTTGCCCGGCCGGCCACCGGCATCAGCAACCCCTGCTCGCGCCAGCCCGCCAGCATCTTGGACGCCCGCAGCGTGTCCACCCCTGCGATGCGCACCACGTCGGCATTGGCGATCATGCCGTGGCGGTCGAGCCAGTCGCTCACCTCGTCCCAGGCGGTGGGGCGCTCGTGGTTCAGCAGCATCACCGTCAGGCTCTCCACCGCCGCGTCAGGGTTCTCGCGGTACTGCGGCGGGTAGAGCCTGGCCCTGTCCATCTCGGCGAACATCATCTTCACACCCTCGCCGGCGTCCAGATTCGGCGGCTGGGGAAAGTCGCGCAGCGTCGCCGCGATGAGGTCGTTGCGGGCCTTCGAGCCCGCCTGCCGGATGGTGGCCGGTGTGATGCCCTTGGGCAGCAGGCCCGGGCTTTCGACCTCGATGTGGTCGTCGAAGATGCGCACGAAGATGTCGCGGTTGAGCCGGTAGTCGCGGTGTACCACCGCATTGACGATGGCCTCCTTCACAACGCGTTCCGGATACACGTGCCGGGTGCGAAAGCCGCTGCCCGACAGCGTGACGCCATGCGCCAGCTCGTCCATCACCGCATGCACCGCCCGGTCGATCTGGTCGATCAACGGACCACGGATCGTCTTTGGCTGCTTGCGCAGGTTGGGCGTGGCGCCGGGCACCGGCGCCTTGCCGTCGAAGACAAACACCCGCAGGTCGGCTCGCGTGCCGTGGGCGGCGAGAAGGCTGCCGGGCTCGTCGGCAAACAGCAACACGGCAGCGCGCAGCGGCTGCACCTGACCGTTCACCGCCACCGCCAGCCCGATGTTCAGCAACTGCTCCGCGTGGCTGCCCGACAGCGGCCCGCGCCGCTGCAGGAAGCGCTGCCAGGCCTGGGTGTCAAGCCGTTCCAGCGCCACCGACACCGGCTCGGCGGCCGCGCTGCGCGTGCCACGGCGATAGCTGAGCTCGGTGATCTCTTCGGCCGAGAGCTCGCGGTTGCCGCGCTCCAGCCGCGTGTAGGTGCCGCCGCCCACCAGCGAATGCACCTGGGCGCTGCGCGGGGCATGCAGCATCAGCAGGTGGCCCCGCTGCCCTGCGGCCGGGCCGTTGTGCAAGGCGGTGGGCAGGCGCAGCAACTGCAGGCCACCCATCGGCGGCAGGAACTCGGTGCGCAACTTGCGCTCGAGTTCGTCCACCGCCTCGCCGTTTTCCTCCACGCCGAACAGCCGCGCCTGGCCCTTGTGGTCTTTCAGGTCGGCCAGTCCCAGCACCAGCTGGCCGCCGTCGGCGTTGGCAAAGGCGCAGACGGTCTCCAGCGCCTTGCCGACCATCTTGCCGCTGACGCGCTTGAATTCCAACTGGCGGGTTTCGTCCGCCAGCAGCCACAGCGCCACCAGATTGGCGGCCACCGCTTCGGGAATCAGGGTGGTGCTCATACGGACACCTTGCGGCTGCGGCGCCTGGGTTCGGCCGGGACTTGGGCCGGCTGCACGGCCAGCCGCGCCAGCAGGGCGTCGATGGCTTGGCGCGCCTGCCGTTCAGGTGGAGCTGCCATGGTCCTGCCGCCTTTGCCCGCAGCGCCAACCCGCAATCGCTGGCGCCCTACTTCAAAAAGCGGGTGTCGGCCAGCTTGGTCATGTCGGGCAGGGCCTTGATGATGCCGGCCTCGAGCAGCAGCCCGGCTGCTTCTTGGCTGAAGGCGGCATGCTCGCCAGCGAAGAACTTCAGGTTCGCCTCGCGGTCCTGCCAGCGCAGGTATTTCTGGCTGGCCTCGAAGGCCTCGCCGCTTTGCTTGACGTCGGCGCCCATGATCTCGAAGCTCTTCTTCGGTTCGGCCTTGATCATCGCCACGGCGTCGAAGTAAGCATCGGCCAGGGCCTTGGCTGCGGCCGGGTTCTCGGCCAGGAACTTGGGCGTGCAGCCGAAGGTGTCCATGATCATCGGGTAGTCCAGGGTGGTGGCGATGATCTTGCCGGCCTCGGGTTTGGCCCGCACCGCGCCCAGGTAGGGCTCGTAGGTCATGGCTGCGTCGATGCCGTCGGTGCCGGCGATCATGGCGTTGGCGGCGGCCTGCGGTTCGAGGTTGACGACCTTCACGTCCTTCACCGACAGGCCGTTCTTTTTCAGCATCCAGGCCAGGGTGAAGTAGGGCGCGGTGCCGGGCGCGCTGGCGGCCACGGTCTTGCCCTTCAGGTCGCTGATCTTGGCGATGCCGGGCTTGACCACCATGCCGTCGGCGCCATAGCTCTTGTCGAGCTGGAAGATCTGGGTCGTGGCCACACCGGCGGCGTTCCAGGCGACCCAGGTCTCGACCGTGGTGGCGGCGCATTGCACGTCGCCCGAGGCCACGGCGAGGTGGCGGTCCTTCTGCGGGATCTTCTTCAGGCTCACGTCCAGGCCGTGCTTCTTGAACAGGCCGGCCTCCTTGGCCAGGGTCAGTGGCGCAAAGCCGGTCCAGCCCGACAGGCCGATGGCGACCTTGGTCTCCTGCGCCCAGGCGCTGCTGCCGGCAAGCAGGGCGGCGGTGGAGACGACGGTCAATAGACAGGTGCTGGATTTCATGCGCTGGCTCCTCAGGGTGTTGGAGGTTGGAGGTTGGAACAGGGACGGGCGAACAGGGGCTGACGGTAACCGTGGGCGGCTCGGGCTGCTCAGGCGCTGTCCTGCCACAGCGCCGGCAGGCCGGGGCAGTCTTGCAGCAGGTCTGCCAGCGCGCCGCCTTGCAGCAGGGCGGCGGCGTGGGCGATGTCGGGCGCCAGGTAGCGGTCGGTGGGCATGGCCGGGCAGGCCGCGCGCAGCAGCGCGTGGGCGCGCTCAAGCACCGGGCTGCTGGCCAGCGGGCGCAGGAAGTCGATGCCCTGCGCGGCGGCCAGCCACTCGATCGCCAGGATGTGGCGGGTGTTGTCGATCATCGCGCCCAGGCGCCGCGCCGCGAAGGTGGCCATTGAGACATGGTCTTCCTGGTTGGCACTGGTCGGCAGGCTGTCGACGCTGGCCGGGTGGGCCAGGCTCTTGTTCTCGCTGGCCAGGGCGGCGGCGGTGACATGGGCAATCATGAAGCCGCTGTTCAGGCCGGCGTCGGCGGTGAGGAAGGGCGGCAGGCGCGAGACCGAGGCGTCGATCAGCATCGCGATGCGGCGCTCGGCAATCGCCCCGACTTCGGCGATGGCCAGCGCCATGCCGTCGGCGGCCAGGGCCACCGGCTCGGCGTGGAAGTTGCCGCCGGACAGCATCCGGCCGTCGTCCAGCACCAGCGGGTTGTCGGTCACCGCATTCGCCTCGCACACCAGCACCCGGGCGGCGTGGCGGAGTTGGTCCAGGCAGGCGCCCACCACCTGCGGCTGGCAGCGCAGGCAGTACGGGTCCTGCACCCGGTCGTCGCCCTGGCGGTGGCTGGCGCGGATGGCGCTGCCGGCCAGCAGTTCGCGGTAGCAGGCGGCGACGGCGATCTGCCCGGGCTGGCCGCGCAGGGCGTGGATGCGCGGGTCGAAGGGGCCGTCGCTGCCACGCGCCGCGTCTACCGTCAGCGCGCCCACCACCAATGCCGACGCCAGCACCGGCTCGAACTCCAGCAGCGCGTGCAGCGCCAGCGCGGTGCTGACCTGGGTGCCGTTGATCAGCGCCAGCCCTTCTTTGGCGGCCAGCCGCAGCGGCGCGATGCCGGCCTGCTGCAAGGCCTGGGCGGCCGGCTGGCGGCTGCCGTCGGGGCGCAGGAATTCACCCTCGCCGAGCAGGGCCAGGGTCATGTGCGCCAGTGGCGCCAGGTCGCCCGAGGCGCCGACGCTGCCCTGGCTGGGCACCCACGGCACCAGCCCGGCGTTGGCCACCGCCAGCAGGGTTTCGATCACCAGCGGCCGCACCCCCGAGGCGCCCCGCGCCAGCGAGGCGGCCTTGAGCGCCAGCATCAGCCGCAGCACCGGCGCGGGCAGGGGCGCACCGACGCCGACGCTGTGGCTGCGGATCAGGTTGCGCTGCAGCGCGGCCAGGTCGCTGGCCTGGATGCGGGTCGAGGCGAGCTTGCCGAAGCCGGTGTTGACGCCGTAGACCGGGGCGTCGCCGGCAGCGGCGGCCTGCACCACGGCGGCGCTGGCCTGGACTGCGGGCCAGGCCGCAGGGTCGATCACCAGCGCCACGCCACCACGGTGCAGCGCGCGCAGCGCCTGCCGGTCGAGCAGGCCGGGCCGCAGCGTCAGCGTGGCCTGCACTCAGGCCACCATCGGCAGGTTCAGGCCCTGCTCGCGGGCGCAGGCCTGGGCCTCGGCATAACCGGCGTCGGCATGGCGCATCACGCCGGTGGCGGGGTCGTTCCACAGCACCCGCTCGATCCGCCGGTCGGCGGCTTGGCTGCCGTCGCAGACGATCACCACCCCGGCATGCTGCGAGTAGCCCATGCCGACGCCGCCGCCATGGTGCAGGCTGACCCAGGTGGCGCCGCCAGCGGTGTTGAGCAGGGCGTTGAGCAGCGGCCAGTCGCTGACCGCGTCGCTGCCGTCGCGCATCGCTTCGGTCTCGCGGTTGGGGCTGGCGACGCTGCCGCTGTCCAAATGGTCGCGGCCGATCACGATCGGCGCCTTCAGCTCGCCGGACCTGACCATGGCGTTGAAGGCCAGGCCGGCGCGGTGGCGCTCGCCCAGGCCGATCCAGCAGATCCGTGCCGGCAGGCCCTGGAAGGCGATCCGCTGCCCGGCCATGTCCAGCCAGCGGTGCAGGTGGGCGTCGGCCGGGAACAGCGCCTTCATCTTGGCGTCGGTCTTGCGGATGTCCTCGGGATCGCCCGACAGCGCGACCCAGCGGAACGGCCCCTTGCCGCGGCAGAACAGCGGGCGGATGTAGGCCGGCACAAAGCCGGGAAAGGCGAAGGCATCGGCCACACCGGCGTCGAGCGCCACTTGGCGGATGTTGTTGCCGTAGTCCACCGTGGCGATGCCCATCGCCTGGAAGGCCAGCATCGCCCGGACATGCTGCACGCAGCCCTGGGCGGCGGCGTCGCGCAGCCCGGCGTGCCGGGCCGGGTCGGCCTGGGCGGCCTGCCACTGGGCAACGCTCCAGCCCGGCGGCAGGTATCCGTTGATCAGGTCGTGGGCGCTGGTCTGGTCGGTCACGAGGTCGGGCCGCAGGCCGCCGGTCTGGGCCCGGCGCGCCAGTTCGGGCAGCAGTTCGGCGGCGTTGCCCAGCAGCCCTACCGACACCGCCCGGCCGGCAGCGGTGTGGGCGGCGATGCGCGCCAGGGCGTCGTCCAGGTCGCTGGCCTGCTCGTCAAGGTAGCGGCTGCGCAGGCGGAAGTCGATCCGGCTTTGCTGGCACTCGATGTTGAGCGAGCTGTAACCGGCGAAGCTGGCCGCCAGCGGCTGCGCCCCGCCCATGCCGCCCAGGCCGGCGGTGAGGATCCAGCGCCCGGCGGCGCTGCCGCCGAAGTGCTGCCGCGCGGCCTCGACGAAAGTCTCGTAGGTGCCCTGCACGATGCCCTGGCTGCCGATGTAGATCCAACTGCCGGCGGTCATCTGGCCGTACATCATCAGGCCCTGGCGGTCGAGTTGGTTGAAGTGCTCCCAGTTGGCCCACTTGGGCACCAGGTTGGAGTTGGCCAGCAGCACCCGCGGCGCGTCGGCATGGGTGCGGAACACGCCCACCGGCTTGCCCGACTGGATCAGCAGGGTCTCGTCGTCGCCGAGAACGCGCAGCGCCGCGAGGATGGCGTCGAAGCATTCCCAGTTGCGCGCGGCCTTGCCGATGCCGCCATAGACCACCAGCGCGTCGGGGTTCTCGGCCACCGCCGGGTCGAGGTTGTTCTGCAGCATCCGGTAGGCCGCCTCGGTCAGCCAACTGCGGCAGGCCAGGGTGCTGCCGGTCGGCGACTTGACGGGCCGGGGGCCTGCCGGGGCGGCAGCGCTGCGCAGGTGCTGGGCGGTGGACAGATCGGTCATCGTGGCCTTTCGCGGCGGCGGGCATGCCTGGAAGTTCGTTGGCGACTGTACTTGACTAGACAAGTCTATGCAAGTACCATTTGCAGCGATTGCTTGTCGCCCGGCCGCCGTTGCCCCCCCGCCGCCACCGCCACCATCATCACCACCACCACCGTGACCCGCCCGACCGGCGCCAAGCGCCAAGCTGTGACCATCGCGCCTGCGGCCGCGCCTGCGGCCCTGTCTGGGCCAACGCCGGCCGCAGCCCGGAGCAAGGCGCAGGCCGCCGGCCAGCGACCGCTGGCCCCCTACGCCCAGGTCAAGCAGCACCTGCTGGAGGCCCTGGGCGCGGGCCGCTACCCGCCCGGCGCGCTGATGCCCAGCGAGGCCGAGCTGGTGGCGCAGTTCGGCGTCAGCCGCATGACCGTCAACCGCGCCCTGCGTGAGCTGCAGGCCGCCGGCCTGCTTGAGCGGGTGCAGGGCCTGGGCACCTTCGCCGCGCAACTGCACCCGGTCTCGTCGCAGTTGACGATCCGCGACCTGCACGAAGAGATCGAGTCGCGCGGCCACCGCCACCAGGCGGTGGTGTACCTGGCGCGGCAGGAGCCGGCCGGCGCCGAACTGGCCGGCCAACTCGGGCTGGCGCCGGGCGCTGCGGTGTTCCATACCCAGATCGTCCACCTCGACAACGGCCTGGCGCTGCAGTACGAAGACCGCCATGTCAACCCGGCCGCCGCACCGGAATACCTGGGCGTGGACTTCAGCACCACCACGCCGACCCGCTATCTGCTGCAGGTGGCGCCGCTGTGGCAGGCGCAGTACGCGATCGAGGCCGCCCCGGCCAGCGCCCTGGAGGCGCGGCGGCTGGGCATCACCAGTGGCGACGCCTGTCTGGTGGTGGTCCGCCGCACGGTCGGGCCGAGCCTGCCGATCACCGTCGCCCGGCTGGTGCACCCGGGCTCGCGCTACCGGCTGCAGGGCGAGTTCAGCCCATGAGCGGCGCGCATCCCAGCCTGGCCGATGCTGCGGCCGACGGTGTAGCCAAAGCGGCGCTGCTGGTCGAGGCTGCCCGGGTCGCGCCGCAGCCCTGGCGCAACGGCGGCGGCGTCACCCGCGAACTGCTGGCCTGGCCCGATGCCGCCGACTGGCAACTGCGGCTGAGCCTGGCCGACATCGCCGCCGACGGCCCGTTCTCGCGCTATGACGGGGTGCAGCGCTGGATCGCCGTGCTGTCCAGTGCCGGCATCTGGCTGGACATCGCCGGCCAGCGCCATGTCCTGGGGCCGGGTGACGCGCCGCTGCAGTTCGACGGCGCGGCGGCGGTGGACTGCCGGCTGCGCGCCGGCCCCAGCCGCGATGTCAACCTGATGCTGCGCGGCCGGCCGGGGCAATTGCTGCCGGCCCTGCCCGGCCAGGACTGGACGCCACCGGCGCAGGCAGTGGCCGCCGGCCTGTTGACGGCAGTGGCCGGCGACTGCAATGGCCAACGGCTGCCCGCCGAGCTGCTGTGGTGGCGGGCTGACCTGGGCCAGCGCCCGGCGCCGTTGCGCTTTGATCCACTGCGCTTTGATCCGCTGGACCAGGCCAGCCCCGCCCCTGCCGCCGTGGGTTGGTGGCTGTGGGTCGGCAGAACCCAAGCCGCCAGGCCATGACCACCACGCTCTGGCGCCATGCCCACCTCGTCACGCTGGCCGGCCCGCACGGCTGGGGCGAGATCGCCGACGGCGCGCTGCTGAGCCGCGACGGCCGCATCGCCTGGGTCGGCGCATCGGCCGATCTGCACGCCGCGCTGCGCAGCCTGCCCGCGCAGCCGGCCGAGGTTCACGACCTGGGCGGCGCGCTGCTCACGCCCGGGCTGATCGACTGCCACACCCACCTGGTCTACGGCGGCCACCGCGCCAACGAGTTCGAGCAGTTGCTGCAGGGCGCCAGTTACGCCGACATCGCCCGCGCCGGTGGCGGCATCCGCGCCACCGTCGCCGCCACCCGCGCCGCCAGCGACGCCGCGCTGCTGGCCGGCGCCGAGCGCCGCGCCCGGGCGCTGATGGCCGAGGGCGTGACCACGATCGAGATCAAGTCCGGCTACGGCCTGAGCGCCGAGCACGAGGCGCGCTGCCTGCGCGTGGCCCGGCAACTCGGCAGCCGCCTGGCGCTGACGGTGCGCAGCACCGCGTTGTCGGCGCACGCGCTGCCGCCTGAATACGCCGGCCGGCCCGACGACTACATCAGCGCCGTCTGCGCCTGGCTGCCGGGGCTGGCGGCGCAGGGCCTGGTCGACGCTGTCGATGCCTTTTGCGACAACATCGGCTTCAGCCCGGCGCAGACGCGGCGGGTGTTCGAGGCCGCCCGGGCGCTGGGCCTGCCGGTCAAGCTGCATGCCGAGCAGCTCAGCGACCAGGGCGGCGCGGCACTCGCCGCCGGCTATGGCGCGCTCTCCTGCGACCACTTAGAACACCTCGGCCCGGCCGGCGTCGCCGCCATGGCCAGCGCCGGCAGCGTCGCGGTGCTCCTGCCCGGCGCCTTCCACTTTCTGCGCGAGACCCGGCTGCCGCCGATCGCCGCGCTGCGTGCCGCCGGCGTGCCCATGGCCGTGGCCACCGACCACAACCCCGGCTCGTCGCCGACGCTGTCGCTGCTGCTGATGCTGCACCTGGCCTGCAACCTGTTCCGGCTGACGCCCGAGGAGGCGCTGCGCGGCGCCACCGTCCATGCCGCCCAGGCGCTGGGCCTGGGCGCCAGCCACGGCGCGCTGGCCGCCGGCCGCGTCGCCGACTTCGTGGTCTGGGATGCCGACCACCCGGCCGAGCTGGCCTACGGCTTCGGCGTCAACCCGTGCCGGCGCGTGGTGCGTGCCGGCCTGACACGGCACCAGCCCCTGTCGCAATCGCATCCACCATGACCGAAACCAGCACCTTCAGCCTGCACCGTGGCAACACCCCGCTGCTGATCAGCCTGCCGCATGTCGGCACCGAGATCCCCGCTGCCGTCGCCGCCCGCTTGCTGCCCCGGGCGCTGGCCTGCGAGGACACCGACTGGCACCTCGAGCAGCTCTACAGCTTTGCCCGCGCGCTGGGCGCAAGCCTGCTGGTGCCGCGCTGCTCGCGCTACCTCATCGACCTGAACCGCCCGCCCGAGAACGCGGCCATGTATCCCGGCGCCAACAACACCGAGCTGTGCCCGACCCGCTTCTTCAGCGGCGAACCGCTGTACCGCGACGGCCAGGCGCCCGACCCCGCCGAGGTCGCCGCCCGCGTCGCCAGCCACTGGTCGCCCTACCACCGCGCGCTGCAGGCCGAGTTGGCCCGGCTGCAGGCCGCGCACGGCCACGCCGTGCTGTTCGACGGCCACAGCATCCGCTCCGAGCTGCCCTGGCTGTTCGACGGCCGCCTGCCGAATCTGAGCCTGGGCACCGCCAGCGGCGCGAGTTGCAGCCCCGGCCTGCGCGCCGCCTTGATCGCCCGCCTGGCCGGGCAGAGCGCCTTCAGCCATGTCTGCGATGGCCGCTTCAAGGGCGGCTACATCACCCGCCACTATGGCCGGCCGGCCCAGGGCGTGCAGGCGGTGCAACTCGAAATGAGCTGGGACAGCTACATGGACGAAGCCCCGCCCTGGCCCTGGCGCGTCGAGCGGGCGGCGGCGGTGTTGCCGCTGCTAAGGGCGCTGGTCGAGACCATGCTGGCCTGGCAATGAGCGCGGCCACCACGCTCTGGGCCGCCCGGGCCTGGGTCGATGGCCGCTGGCAGGACGATGTGCTGCTGCGCACAGGCGACGACGGCCACTGGGCCAGCGTGCAGACCGGCCGGCCGGCGCCACCCGAGGCCCAGGTGCTGCCCGGCCCGGCGCTGCCCGGCATGGTCAACGCCCACAGCCACGCTTTTCAGCGCGCCTTTGCCGGCCTGGCCGAGCGCCGCAGCGGCGGCCACGACGACTTCTGGGGCTGGCGCGAGCGCATGTACGCGGTCGCCCTGCGCGTCTCGCCCGAGCAGTTGCAGGCGCTGGCGACCCGGCTCTATGTCGAACTGCTGCAAGGCGGCTACACCCAGGTCTGCGAGTTCCATTACCTGCACCATGACCGCGACGGCCGGCCCTATGCCGACGCCTTGACCATGGCCCAGGCGCTGGTGGCTGCGGCCCGGGCCAGCGGCATCGGCCTGACCCTGCTGCCGGCGCTGTACCAGCGCGCCGGTTTCGACGCCGCCGGGCTGCTGCCCGAGCAACGCCGCTTTGCCACCGATGTCGAGTCGCTTTTGGCGATGCGCCAGAGCCTGCGCGGGCTGGCCGCGCCAGCGCTGCGGGTCGGCGTCGCCATCCATTCGCTGCGCGCAGCCACGCCGACGGCGATTGCCGCGCTGGCCGCTGCGCTGCAGGGCGACGATGCGCCCATCCACATTCACATTGCCGAGCAGCGCGCCGAGGTCGACGCCTGTCTGGCCGCCACCGGCAGCCGGCCGATCGAATGGCTGTGCCAGGCGCTGCCGCTGGACCGGCGCTGGCAGCTTGTCCACGCCACCCATGCCACGCCGGCCGAGATCGAGGCCGTGGCCGCCTGCGGTGCCGGGGTGGTGCTGTGCCCGGCGACCGAGGCCAACCTCGGCGACGGCCTGGCCGACCTGCCGCGCTGGCTGGCGCAGGAGGTGCCGCTGGCGCTGGGCTCGGACAGCCAGGTCTGCCGCAATTGGCCGGCCGAATTGCGCCTGCTCGAATATGGCCAGCGCCTGACGCTGCGCCAGCGCAACGTCGCGGCTGCCCCCAGATTGGGTCAGGACGCCACCGCGCAGCGATTGTTCAACCGTGCCCTGGCCGGTGGCGCGGCGGCAGCCGGCTTTGGCGCCTGGGGCCTGGCCGCCGGTGCGCGCGCCGATCTGCTGGTGCTGGACCCGGACCAGCCCGGCCTGTTGGGGGTGCCAGCGGCGCAGCAGCTCGACGCCCTGGTGTTCGCTGCCGACGCGCCGGGCTTTGCCCAGGTCTGGGTCGCCGGCCGGCAGGTGCTGACCGACCCCGCCGGGCTGGCCCGCGCGCAGGCCGATTTCGCCTCGGCGATGGCCGGGATCTGGACCGACCAGGCCTGACGCGCCGGCGCGCCACCGCGCTGAGCGGCCGCAGCCCGCCGCCGCGCTGAGTGCCCGGACTGGGTCGATTTCCTGGCGCTTCTCGGCGCCTGACCGCTCACCCGGGCCGTTACGCTGATTCATGTTGACGGGCAGGGGCCTGTCGATCCGACGCTGTCCCTCCAAACCCCATCCGGAGCCCCCGATGAACCGACCCAATACCAAGACCGCCACGCCGATGCGGCGACTGCTGGTGCTGGCGCTGGCCCAGGCATTCACCTGTGCCGCTGCCTTCGCCGCGACCGACGCCGAACGCATCGCCGACCTCGAAAAGAAGCTGGACCGCAGCACCCAGATGCTGCAGCAGCTCGGCCAGCGGCTGCAGCAGCTCGAGGCCGCAGTGGCGGCACCCGCCGCTGCCGCCGCGCCCGCACTGGCCGCCAAGGTGGAGGTGCTGGAGCAGCAGCTCAGCGCCATCGCCAACCGGCCCGAGCCCGACCGCGGGCTGGAGATGCACGGCTTTGCCGACGTCGGCTTCGCCCTGGCCAGCAAGGGCCACAACAGCGGCGGCCGCACCGGGGCGCTGGATTTCTACTTGACGCCGAAGTTCGGCGATCGGGTCAAGGCGCTGTTCGAGCTCAATGTCGAGACCAGCAGCGACGGCCATATCGGCGTCGACCTGGAGCGCGTCCAGGTCGGCTACACCTTGGGCGAGGCCAGCACGCTCTGGCTGGGCCGCTTCCACACCCCCTACGGCTACTGGAACACCGCCTTCCACCATGGCGCGCAACTGCAACTGGCGGTGGCCAGGCCGCGCTTCCTGGACTTCGAGGACGCCGGCGGCATCCTGCCGGCGCACAGCGTCGGCTTCTGGTTCAACGGCAGCAGCAAGTTCAGCACGGGCCGGCTGGGCTACGACTTGTACGTCAGCAACGCCCCGACGATCCAGATGGCCGACCCGGCGGTGTCCGGCAGCGGCACGCTGGACCCCGGTCTGGCGGGCGCGGGCGGGCGCAGCGCCACCGTCGGCGCCAACCTGAGCTACGAGTTCAAGGGCGCGGCCGAGGGGCTCAAAATCGGCGTCCACACGCTGAGCAGCAAGGTGATGGACAGCGCCACTGCGGCAGCCACCACCCGGGTGCAGATGCTGGGGGCGTGGCTGGTCTACAACGAAAACGACTGGGACGTGATGGCCGAGCACTACAGCTTTCACAACACCGATCTCAGCGGCATAAGCGGCAGTCACGGCAGCCACGGCAGCAGCGCCAGCTATGTCCAGGTCGGGCGCCAGTTCGGCGCCTTCACCCCCTACGCCCGGACCGAGCGCACCCGGTTGAACCAGGCCGATGCCTACTTCGCCCAGCAGGACAGCGGCCAGTCCTACAAGCGCTCTGCGCTGGGCCTGCGCTACGAGATCAACCCGACCACGGCACTGAAGTTCGAGGCCATGAACACCAAATACACCGACCGGCTGGTCAACAGCTTCAGCGAAGTGCGCGGCCAGTTGGCCGTGCGCTTTTGAGGCAAAAGGGGCAAGCGCATGAACTTCAAGCCAAGCCTGACCGTACTCCGCCAGCTCGTCCTCGCTGCCGTGGCCTTGCCACCTGGCCTGGCCTGCAGCGCCGATCTGGTCGTCATCACCCACAGCGGCACCACCCTCAGTGCCGACGACATCAAGGATGTGTACAGCGGCCAGACCCAGATGTCCGGCGCGACCCGGCTGGTGCCGGTGGACAACGGCGCCGCGCAGGAGGCCTTCCTGGCGCAGGTCGTCAAGTCCGACCTCAGCCGCTACAACAGCGCCTGGGTCAAGAAGTCGTTCCGTGACGGCATCAGCGCCCCGGCGGTCAAAACCGGCGACGCCGACGTGCTGGACTTCGTGCGGCGCACGCCGGGCGCGGTCGGCTATGTCCGGGTGGTGCCGGCGGGTGTCAACGTGGTGCAGTTGAAGTAGGGCCAGGCCGCAGGCCCGCCCCGGGGGCGTGTCGGGCGCTCAGGCACCACAATCCGCCGCTGTTTCTTCACCCGGCGGAGATGTCCCTGTGAACCCCAGACCCGAGCGCAATTGGTCCGTGGCGGTGGTGCTGCTGGCGGCGGCCGGGGCCTTCGCCCTGACCATGGGCACGCGCCAGACCATGGGCCTGTTCATCGGCCCGCTCAACACCGCCACCGGCCTGGGCCTGGCCAGCGTCAGCCTGGCCTTTGCCTTCGGCCAGCTCTGGTGGGGCCTGACCCAGCCGTTTGCCGGGGCACTGGCCGACAAGCTCGGCGCCGGCCGGGTGCTGCTGGTGGGCGTGCTGCTGGTCGCGCTCGGCACTTTTTTGACGCCCTGGGCCAACAGCACGCTCGGCCTGGTGCTGGTGATAGGCGTGCTCTCGGCTGGTGGCGCAGGCATTGCCGGCCCGGCGGTGCTGATGTCGGCGGTGGTGCGCAAAGTGCCGGAGGACAAGCGCGGCCTGGCCACCGGCATCGTCAACGCGGGCGGCTCGATCGGCCAGTTCGTGATGGCACCGGTGGCCGGCGTGCTGATCGGCGGGCTGGGCTGGTCGGTAGCGCTGCAGGTGTTGGCGTTGCTGGTCTTGCTGGCCCTGCCGGCGGCCTGGGTGCTGGGCGGCCGGGCCCCGGTTGGCGCCGCCGCCGGGGCGCAGCCGCTGGCCTTGAACACCGGGCAGGCGATCCGCCAGGCACTGCGTGATCGCAGCTTCCTGCTGCTGGGCACGGGCTTCTTCGTCTGTGGCTTTCACGTCGCCTTCCTCGGCACCCATTTGCCCGGCGTGGTCGCGCAATGTGGCCTGCCACTGCAGTACGCCGCCTGGTCGCTGGCGATGCTGGGGCTGTTCAACATCGTCGGCAGCCTGGCGATGGGTTGGGCGGTCGGCCGCTGGCGGATGAAGTCGCTGCTGTCGCTGGTCTACAGCCTGCGGGCACTGGCGGTGGCGGCGTTCCTGCTGGCGCCCAAGACCGGGCCGGTGATGCTGGCCTTTGCCGCCGTGATGGGCCTGAGCTTCCTGTCGACGATCCCGCCCACTGCCGGCCTGGTAGCCAAGTTCTTCGGCGTGCGCCACATGGCGACCTTGTTCGGCGTGGTGATGCTGACCCACCAGCTCGGCGGTTTTCTCGGCGCCTGGCTGGGCGGCAAGGTGTTCGAGGCCACCGGCAGCTACGACCTTATCTGGTACGCCGACATCGCCCTGGCGCTGGCCGCCGCCTTGATCCACCTGCCGATCCGCGAGGCGCCGCTGGCCCCACGGCCGGTGCCGGCCTGAGGCTGCCGCGGTGCCGACCGCAGCCCCCGGTCCTGGCCGACCGCGCCGTGCCGGCGCAGTTTTGGGCTTGCTCGCCAGCCTGCAGCTGTCGGCCTGCCAGACCATGCCCGCCTGGATGCTGGTGCAGGGCCAGGCCAGGGTCACCGACCACCTCCACTTTGCCAATCTGCCGATGGCCAGGGCGGCAACCCCCTGGGCCCTGCCGGTCGAGCCCGGGGTGGCGCTGCAATGGCCGGGTAAGCAGCGAACCGCCGCCGCCGAAGCCTGGCTGAAGTCTAAGGACACGACCGCCTTGATCGTGCTGCGGCGTGGCCGGGTGGTCTACGAAAACTACTTCGGCGGCTTCAAGCGCGACACCGTCGGCACCTCGTTCTCGATGTCCAAGTCGGTGGTGTCGCTGCTGGTCGGGGTGGCCATCGCCGAGGGCCGCATCGCCAGCGTAGAAGACCCCGTCACCCGCTACCTGCCCGAGTTGCTGCGCAACGACCCGCGCTTTGCCCAGGTGCGGCTGCGCCACCTCTTGCAGATGCGCAGCGGCGTGGCCTTTGACGAAGGCTACTTCTCGCCCTTCTCGGACGCCGCCCATTACTACCTGACCAGCGACCTGCCGGCGCAGATCCGCCAGCTCAGGATCTCCAGCCCGCCGGGCCAGGACTACGCCTACCAGAGCGGCGACACCCAGTTGCTGGGCATGGCGCTGGAGCGCGCCGTCGGCCAGCCGATGCCGGGTTATGCCCAGACCCGGCTGTGGCAGCCGATGGGCGCTGAGTTCGACGCGAGTTGGAGCCTGGACAGCGCCGGCAGCGGCGTGACCAAGGCGTTCTGCTGCATCAATGCCCGCGCCATCGATTTCGCCCGGCTCGGCCAGTTGGTGCTGCAGAACGGCCGGCGCGACGGCATCAGCGTCGTGCCCCAGGCCTGGCTGCAGGCCAGCACCGCCGCCCAGCTCGACAGCGAGGCGCCACCGGAGGCCAGTGACGCTGCCCGCCGCAACATCGAGGATCCCGGCCTGCCAGGCGCGTCGTTCTACGCCTGGCAATGGCGCCGCGCCCCGCAGCCGCGCCGCGAGCCCAGCCCGGCGCCGTCCGAGGCGATGCAGCCGGGCAGCGACTTCTACGCTGCCGGCCTGCTCGGCCAGTACATCTACATCGCCCCCGAAACCCAGACCGTGATCGTGCGCCTGGGCTGGCGCAACGACGAGCCGTTCTGGGCCGATTGGCTGGGCACGCTGGCGCGGATCAACCCCTGAGGCCAACCCGGCCGGCCCGGCCCGGCCAGGACAGTCGGCTTTTGCCCACCCCCCGAAATCTGTGATGCACGCCTACCTCCTCGACTGGGCCAACCTGCTGCTGCGCTGGGCCCATGTGGTGACCGCGATCGCCTGGATCGGCGCGTCGTTCTACTTCGTCTTCCTCGACCTGAACCTGGTGCCGCCGCGCGATGCCGCGCTGCGCGACAAGGGGGTGGCCGGCGAGCTCTGGGCGGTACACGGGGGTGGCTTCTACAACCCGCAGAAGTACGCTGGCGCGCCGCCCGAGATGCCGGCGCATCTGCACTGGTTCTACTGGGAGGCCTACAGCACCTGGCTGACCGGCTTCGGCCTGTTCACCGCGCTGTACCTGTTCAACGCCAGCAGCTTCTTGGTCGACAAGTCGGTGCACGACTGGTCCGCAGGCCTGGCGATCGCGGCGGCGCTGGGCACCCTGGCGGCGTTCTGGATCGTCTACGACGCGATCTGCCGGGTCTTCGGCCAGCGCCAGGGTGGCGACCGGATCGTCGCCATCGGCGTGCTGGCCTTCGTCGTGTTTTCGGCCTGGCTGTCGTGCCAGTTGTTCGCCGGCCGGGCGGCGTTTCTGCTGACCGGGGCGATGCTGGCCACGGCGATGAGCGCCAACGTTTTGGTCTGGATCATCCCGGGCCAGCGCAAGGTGATCGCGCAGATGCGTGCTGGCCTGGCGGTGGACCCGGTCCACGGCCAGCGCGCCAAGCAGCGCAGCGTACACAACACCTACTTCACCCTGCCGGTGCTGGTGGCGATGCTGGCCAACCACTACGGCTGGCTGACCCAGGGGCCGCACAACTGGGCGGTGCTGGTGCTGTTGATGCTGGCCGGTGCGCTGGTCCGGCACAGCTTCGTCGCCCGCCACCAGGCCCTGCTGCAGGGCCGGCGGGTGCCCTGGGAACATGCCGGCGTCGGCGTGGCGCTGCTGCTGGCCCTGGCCGTCTGGCTGGCGCCGGCCCTGCCGGCAGCGTCCGCCGCCCAGGCGCCGGTCAGCTTCGCCCAGGTCCAGGCGGTGGTCGCGCAGCGCTGCATGCTCTGCCACAACGCCCAGGTGCAGAACAAGGGCGTGGCGCTGCACACCCCCGAGCTGATCCGCCAGCAGGCTCAGGCCGTCTACCTGCAGGCGGTGGTGACGCGGCAGATGCCGCTGAACAACGCCACCCAGATCAGTGACGACGAGCGGGCGCTGATCCGCCGCTGGTTCGAGGCCGGCGCGCCGGCGCAGTGAGCCAACCCTGGACCACCACTGACTGCCTCCGCCATGTGCCGCAACATCAAGACCCTGTTCAACTTCGAGCCGCCGGCCAGCGAGATCGAGATCCGCGACGCCAGCCTGCAATTCGTGCGCAAGCTCAGCGGTTTCAGCGTGCCGTCGCGGGCCAACGCGGCGGCCTTCGACCAGGCCGTGGCCGAGGTGGCAGAGACGGCCAGGCGGCTGATCGCCACGCTGGTGACCAGCGCAGAGCCGCGCGACCGCGAGATCGAGGCCGCCAAGGCCAGGCAGCGCTCGGCAATGCGCTTTGCCAGGCCCGCTGACCCGGCCTGAACGCTGCGCCGCGGCGCCGCAGCACCCCTGGCGTGCCGGACAATCCCAGCCCGCGCTGACCACCGAGGCTGCCATGGAAGTCCAGTTCACCGACCAGATCGAACAGCTCAAGCTGGGCGCAGGCGCCACCTTCCACGGCGAGGGCATCCTGGCGATCACCAAGGCGCTGCTGCAATCGGGCGTGTCCTACATCGGCGGCTACCAGGGCGCGCCGGTGTCGCACCTGCTGGACGTGATGGTCCAGGCCAGGCCCTATGTTGAGGGCCTGGGCGTGCATGTCGAACCCTGCTCGAACGAGGCCTCGGCGGCCGCCATGCTGGGCGCCTCGATCCACTACCCGCTGCGCGGCGCGGTGACCTGGAAGTCGATAGTCGGCACCAACGTCGCCGCCGACGGGCTGAGCAACCTGGCCTCGCCCGGGGTGGTCGGCGGGGCGCTGATCGTGGTCGGCGAGGACTATGGCGAGGGCGCCAGCGTGATCCAGGAGCGGACCCACGCCTACGCCGCCAAGAGCACCTTGCTGCTGCTCGATCCACGCCCGGCGCTGGACAACATGGTGCGCCTGGTCGAGCACGCTTTCGCGATGAGCGAGGCCAGCAACATGCCGGCGATCCTGGAGCTGCGGATCCGCGCCTGCCATGTGCGCGGCCAGTTCGTGGCCAAGGACAACCTGCCGGCCAAGCTTTCGACGCGGAACTTGATCGAGGAGCCGGCCGGGTTCGATTACATGCGGCTGGCGCACCCGCCGGTGACCTTTCGCCACGAGAAGCTCAAGGTCGAGCAGCGCATTCCGGCGGCGCAGCGCTACATCGTCGCGCATGGGCTGAACGAATCGCTGCCGGGCGCGCGCTTTGCCGATGTCGGCATCATCGTCCAGGGCGGTCTGACCAACGCCCTGCTGCGCGGCTTGCAGCGCCTGGGCCTGGCCGACGCGTTCGGCGGGTCGGATTTGCCGCTGCTGCTGCTCAACGTCACCTACCCGCTGGTGCCGGAGCAGGTCTCTGCGTTTTGCGCCGGCAAGCGCGCGGTGCTGGTGGTCGAGGAGGGCAACCCCGAGTACATCGAGAAGGACATCAGCCTGGCCCTGCGCCGGCTCGATGTGCAGACCGCCGTGCACGGCAAGGACATGCTGCCGATGGCCGGCGAGTACACCGTCGAGGTGCTGGCGCGGGGCCTGGCCGAGTTCGTCGCCCGGCACCTGCCCGAGGTTGACCTGGGGCCGGTGCGGGCCTGGCTGGCGGCAACCGAGGCGCGCCGGGTGGCGGTCGTGGGCCAGGCCGGCGCGCTGCCGGCGCGGCCGCCCGGCTTCTGCGTCGGCTGCCCCGAGCGGCCGGTGTTCTCGGCGCTGAAGCTGGCGCAGCAGGCGGTCGGGCCGGTACACATCGCCGCCGACATCGGCTGCCACGCCCTGGCCACCTTCGAGCCGTTCTCCAGCGGCCATTCGATCCTGGGCTACGGCATGAGCCTGGCCAGCCGCGCCGGGGTCTCGCCGATGATGCAGCGGCGCACCCTGGCGATCATGGGCGATGGCGGGTTCTGGCACAACGGCCTGCTCACCGGGGTCCAGGCGGCGCTGTTCAACGGCGACGACGCGGTGCTGCTGGTGATGAAGAACGGCTACACCTCGGCCACCGGCACGCAGGACATCCTCAACACCCCGGACGACGCGGCCAAGGCCCAGGCCGAACAGCAGGCCCAGTTGCACCAGAGCCTGGTGCACAAGAACCAATCGATAGAGGACACCTTGAAGGGCATGGGCGCGCAGTGGATCCGCAGCGTCCACACCTACGACGTGGACAGCGTCAGGCAGACCCTGCAGGACGCCCTGACCAGCGACTTCAACGGCCTGAAGGTGGTCATCGCCGAGGGCGAATGCCAGCTCGAGCGGCAGCGCCGGGTCAAGCCCTGGAACGCCGCCCGGCTGCAACGCGGCGAACGCGTCGAGCGCGTCAAGTACGGCGTGGACGAGGACGTGTGCAACGGCGACCACGCCTGCATCCGGCTGTCGGGCTGCCCGACCCTGAGCCTGAAGGACAACCCCGACCCGCTCAAGCTCGACCCGGTGGCGACCGTGCTCGAGGGCTGCGTGGGCTGCGGCCTGTGCGGCGCCAACGCCCACGCCGCCACCCTGTGCCCAAGCTTCTACCGCGCCGAGGTGGTGCGCAACCCGCGCTGGGGCGAGCGCCTGCTGGCGCGGTGGCGCGAACGCTTTAGCGCCTGGCTGCGGCCGGCGGCCACGGCATGAACGCGCCGGGCCGCTCCCAAGCGCGAATCCCGCAGCACGAAGTGCGGAGGGTAGCCTGATGAACGCCGAGCCAATCTGCATCCTGGTCTGCGCCCTGGGCGGCGAGGGCGGCGGGGTGCTGGCCGAGTGGCTCTACGACTGTGCGGTGCTGGCCGGCCACAGCGCCCAGGCGACCTCGATCCCCGGCGTCGCCCAACGCACCGGCGCCACCACCTACTACATCGAGATCTGCCCCCTGCCCGACCACCAGCTCGGCGGACGCCGGCCGGTCTTCAGCCTCAACCCGGTGCCGGGCGGGATCGACCTGCTGGTGTCCTCCGAACTGCTGGAGACCGTGCGCCAGATCGGCGCCGGCATGGCCAGCGCCGAGCGCAGTCTGGTCATCAGCTCCAGCAGCCGGGCCCTGACCGTGGCCGAGAAGATGACGCCCGGCGACGGCCGCCACAACGCCGCCGCGCTGCTGGCCACGCTGCAACGCCACGCCCGCGAGTGCCAGGTGCTGGACATGCCGGCGCTGGCGCTGGCCCAGCGCACCGCCGTCAGCGCGGTGCTGCTGGGCGCGATCGCCGGCAGCGGCCGGCTGCCCTTTGCGCGCAGCCTGTTCGAGGAGGCGATCCGGCGCAGCGGCAAGGGCGTCGACGCCAGCCTGCGCGGCTTTGCGGCGGCGTTTGCGGCGGTGGCGTCGAACCGGGCGCAGCAGGCCCAGGCCCAGGCCTATGCCCAAGCGTTGCTGGCGCCGGTCGCCGCCGCAGCCTCGATGGCGTCTGGCGTCGATTCGTCAGCGGCGGCTGTGCCCGAGGCGCTGCGCAGCGCCCTGCCCGAGGCGGTCCACGCCATCGCCGCGCTCGGCCATGCGCGCCTGTGCGACTACCAAGACCCGGCCTACGCCGCGCTCTACCTGCAACGCTTGCAGGCGGTGGTGGCGGCCGAGCGCGCCGCCGACCCGGCCGCCGCCCAGGGCTGGGCGCTGAGCTGCGCGGCCGCGCGCTGGCTGGCGCTTTGGATGGCGTTCGACGACATCGTCCGCGTCGCCGCGCTAAAGGCCAGCGCCGCCCGCGCCCTGCGGGTGCGGCGCGAGGTCGGTGCCAGCGCCGACGAGGTGGTCAAGGTCTACGACCATTTCAAGCCCGGCGTGGCCGAGTTCGCCGCCCTGCTGCCGGCTGGCCTGGCGCGGCGCCTGACCGCCTGGGACGATCGCCGCCGTGGGCGCGGCCTGGAGCCCTGGGCGATGCCGATCAAGCTCGGCAGCCACACCGTGTTCGGGGCGCTGGCGCTGCGCATCCTGGCCAGCCTTAAGGGCCAGCGCCGTCGTGGCAGCCGCTTTGCGGTCGAGCAGGCGCTGATCCAGCGCTGGCTGGACGCCATCCAGCGCGGCGCCGCCGAATCCTGGGCGCTGGGCCATGCGCTGGCCGAGTGCGGCCGGCTGGTCAAGGGCTACGGCAGCACCAACGAGCGCGGCAAGGCCAACCTGCTGCACATCGCCGAGCAGTTGGCCGCTGCACGGGCCGGTGCCAGCGCCGCGCAACGCGCTGCCGCCGTCGCCGCGGCATGCCAGGCGGCCCTGGCCGACGACGCCGGCAGCGCCCTGGACGCGACGCTGGCCGCGCATGGCGCGCCAGCACGCCCGCTGCGCGCCCAGCCGATCCACTGGTACCGCAGACGACCCGCCCCGGCCGACGCTGCCGAGCCCGGCCGGGTCCGCCAGCACTAGCACTGGCACCAGCGCTGTGGCCGACCTGCCGCCGCCCCGGCGCCTGGGAATTCCCTCTGCCCGGCGGCGCGGCTGTGGGCCGACAATTGCGGCCGCCGACAAACACCAGCCCCAGCCCATGCAGCCCTTGCGCCTTGCCCCCTTGCTGTCCGCCACCCTGGTCGCAATCCTTGCGGCCAGCCCCGTAGCCCAGGCCCAGGACAAGCCCGTCACGCTCAAGCTGTCGAGCTGGGTGCCGGCCCAGCATGCCCTCAACCCGGCCCTGCAGGCCTGGGCCGACAGCCTCAAGAAGGCCTCGGGCGGGAGCATCAACACCACCCTGTTCCCGGGCGAGCAGATGGGCAAGGCCTTCGACCACTACGACATGGCGCGCGACGGCATTGCCGACGTGGCCTACGTCAACCCGGGCTACCAGCCCGGCCGGTTCCCGATCTTTGCCGCCGCCTCGCTGCCCTTCATGGTCGCCAACGCCAAGGCCGGCTCGGCGGCGGTCGACGCCTGGTACCGCCAGTACGCCGCCAAGGAAATGAAGGACGTGCAGGTCTGCTTCGCCTTCGTCCACGACCCGGGCAGCCTGCACTCGCGCAAGAAGGTGGTGCTGCCCAGCGACATCAAGGGCATGAAGGTGCGGCCGGCCACCGCCACCATCGGCCAAATGGTGACCGCCCTGGGCGGCACCAATGTGCAGAGTTCGGCGCCCGAGGCGCGCGACATGATCGAGCGCGGCGTGGCCGACGCGATCACCTTCCCCTGGGGCTCGCTGGGCCTGTTCGGGATCGACAAGGTGGTCAGCTTCCACATCGACGTGCCGCTGTACGTGACCCCGTTCGTCTGGGTCATCAACAAGGACAAGTACGCCGCGCTGTCGGCCGGCCAGAAGAAGGCGGTCGACGAGCACTGCACCAGCGAGTGGGCCGAAAAGGTTGGCTCGGCCTGGGCCGATTTCGAGTTCGCCGGCCGGGCCAAGGTGGCCGCGCTGCCCGGCCACGAAGTGGTCAAGCTCAATCCCGAGCAGCTTGACGCCTGGCGCAAGGCCGTGGCGCCGGTCAACGAGCAGTGGGCCGAGGCCGTGAAAAAAGCCGGCGCCGACCCCAAGCAGGTGCTCGACAGCCTGAACCAGTCGCTGCAGAAGTACAAGTCGCACCTCTGACCCATGGCCGGACTGGGCCTGGCCGCACCCGCCCAAGCGCGCGGCCTGGCCGACAAAATCATCCATGCCATTGAGTGGCTGGCGGCCACCTTTGTCGGCATCGTCGCGGCCGACATCTTCATTTCGGTGCTGCTGCGCAAGTTCTTCAACACCAGCATCCCCGACAGCTACGACCTGGGCCGCAACCTGCTGGGCATCCTGATCTTCTGGGGCATTGCCGCCACCAGCTACCGCGGCGGCCACATCACCGTGGACCTGCTCTGGACCAGTGCCGGTCCGCGGATGAAGCGCTTCATCGACGTGTTCGCGACCCTGGTGCTGCTGTTCGTGGTCACGGTCCAGACCATCATGCTGTTCGACAAGGTCAGCAACACCTGGCGCGACAACGTCCAGAGCTACGACCTGAACCTGCCGATCTGGCCGATGTTCGCGGTCGCCTGGGCCGGCGATGTCTGCGCCGTGGTGCTGATCGCGGTGCGCGCCTGGCGACTGGTGTTCAACCCCGAGCTGCTGCATGACGAGCATGCCGAAGACCGTGTCAGCGAATAGACCATGGATCTGAACACCGACGTGGTGGCGGTCGGCGGCTTCGTCGTCCTGTTCGTGCTGATGCTGCTGCGCGTGCCGGTGGGCATGGCGATGGGCCTGGTCGGGGTGGTCGGCTACAGCCTGATCGCCGGCAGCGGCCCGGCGCTCAAGCTGGTCGGCCAGACCTCGATGCGCACGGTCACCGACTACACCTTTGGCGTGATCCCGATGTTCATGCTGATGGGCGCCTTCGTCTCGGTCTCGGGCGTCAGCCGCGAGCTGTTCCGCGCCGCCAACGCCTGCGTCGGCCATTTGCGCGGCGGCCTGGGCATGGCCACGGTGATGGCCTGCGGCGGCTTTGCCGCGATCTGCGGCTCGTCGGTGGCCACCGCCGCCACCTTCTCCACCGTGGCCTACCCGGAGATGCGCCGCTACGGCTACCCGCAGTCGTTCTCGACCGGGGTGATCGCCGCCGGTGGCACGCTCGGGGCGATGCTGCCGCCGTCGACCGTGCTGGCGGTCTACGCCGTCATCACCCAGCAGGACATCGGCAAGCTCTTCATGGCCGGGGTGCTGCCCGGGCTGCTGGCGATGACGATGTACGTCGCCACCATCGGCATCATCGTCTGGGTCGCGCCGAAGATGCTGCCGGCGGGTGCGCCGCGGCCCTGGAGCGAACGCATCGTCGCGCTCAAGGATGTCTGGCCCTCGCTGCTGTTGTTCGCCTTCGTCATCGGCGGGCTCTACGGCGGCCTGTTCACCCCGACCGAGGCCGGCGGCATGGGTGCCGGCGGCGCCTTCTTGCTCGGCATCCTGCGCCGCAAGCTCGACCGCGCCGGCATCCGCAGCGCGCTGCTGCAGGCCACCCGCACGGCGGCTGCGGTGTTCACCGTGCTGATCGGCGCGCTGCTGTTCGGCTACTTCCTGACGATCACCCAGACCCCGCAGAAGCTCACCGCCTTCGTCACCGGCCTGGGCCTGAACCGCTACACCGTGCTGGCCCTGATCATGGTCATGTACCTGGTGCTGGGCTGCCTGATGGACGCGATGGCGATGATCATCCTGACCGTGCCGATCATCTTCCCGGTCATCACCCAGCTCGGCTTCGACCCGATCTGGTTCGGCGTGATCATTGTCATGACGGTCGAACTGGGCCTGATCCACCCGCCGGTGGGCATGAACGTGTTCGTCATCAAGAGCGTGGTCAAGGACGTGAGTTTCACCACCATCTTCAAGGGCGTGCTGCCGTTCGTCGCCACCGACATCCTGCGGCTGGTGATCCTGATCAGCTTCCCGGCGATCGCGCTGTGGCTGCCGGGGCGCATGGGCTGACGCGGCCGTCTTGCCCGGACTGGATCGCTGGCGCGCTCGGCGTCAGGGCAGGGCCGGACTGCAATCGTTCGGTTTGCCAGGCTCAAGCTCGGCGCGGCGGCTCCGATAAGCAGGAGGTGGCGACGCGACAGCGATGGGCCGGCGACCCAACCGATGTTGGCCGAGCCGCAGCGTCCTGAGCGCCACCCCAACCTTTCACCTTAGCCGCCACACTCCGCCATGTCCGAGCTGATAGACCACCTGGCCCGCTTGACCCGCTTGCGCGACGGCGATGTGCTTGATGTCATGCTCGCCGGGCTGACACGTGAGTTGCTGCAATGCCAGGCCATCGCCATCCACCGGCTGGTGGCCGATGGCAGCACCCGGCGCTGGCTGACCACCGCCCGGGCCAGCGCCGATGGGTCTGCGCCGCTGGGCGTGTCGACATCGCCGACCCACCAGTTGCCCGACTTGGACGACCGCCCGCAATGGCGCGACTGCCTGCTCGAATCACGCACCCACGAGTTGCCCGGCGACCAGCACACCAGCCTGCACCCGCTGACTGCGACCGATGAGACCGTGGGCGTGATGGAGATCACCAGCATGCCGCCACCGGGCGACGTGCAGCAACGCATGACCAGCAGCCTGCTCGGCTTCTACCGCCAGTTGCGCGGCCTGATCGACGAGAACGAGCGCGACTCGCTGACCGGCCTGCTCAACCGCAAGACCTTCGACGAGACCTTCGTCCGCGCCACCAACGATGTCGCCACCCTGGTGGACGACCCTGCCGAAATCGATGGCAACCGACGCGATGAATCGGCGGCCCTGCAGGGCTGGCTGGCGATGGTCGACATTGACCATTTCAAGCGCGTCAACGACACCCATGGCCACCTGATCGGCGACGAGGTGCTGCTGCTGGTGGCGCAGCAGATGCGCGGCAGCTTCCGCTACTGCGACCGGCTCTACCGCTTCGGTGGCGAGGAGTTCGTGGTGTTGCTGCGCTGCCCCTCGGGCGACGAGGCGATGCAGGCCTTCGAGCGGCTGCGCGCCAACATCGAGGCGTTTGCGTTTCCGCAGGTCGGACGCCTGACGGTGAGCGTCGGCTACACCGCCATCAACGCCGACGACATGCCCAGCACCGCGCTGGAGCGGGCCGATCAGGCGGTGTATTTCGCCAAGGAGAACGGCCGCAATCTGGCGGTCAATTACGCCGACCTGGCCGTGGTCGAGGACAGCGGCGCAGTGCGCGGCGGGATCGAAATGTTCTGAGCGCCGCCCGCGCCTGAACCGGGGCTGAGCCGCAAGCCGCCCGTGCTACATTGCCCGCCGATGCGCCCCGCCCGATTTTTCTTGGCCTTCTTTGGGTTCTCGCCCCTGACCGGCGGCTGTAGAAGTTGAAGCGCGCATCGCGAACAACGCCCCCTCAGCACACCGCCGGCAGCCCTGGCGGTTTTTTTTCGCCGCGCGCGCCCGCAATTTCCGCCCGCCGCCACCAGCGACCCAGACCATGAGCACGCCACAGCCCCAAGCCAACCCGGCCCAGAGCGGCCCCAGCTACGCCCTGAGCGAGCGCACCAGCCAGACCGACGACCAGCGGATCAAGGAGGTGACACCGCTGCCGCCGCCCGAGCACCTGATCCGCTTCTTTCCGATTGCCGGCAGCGCCATCGAGGCCCTGATCAGTGGCACCCGCCGGGCCGTGCGCAACATCATGGATGGCAGCGACGACCGGCTGCTGGTGGTCATCGGGCCCTGCTCGATCCACGACCCGGGGGCGGCACTGGACTACGCCCGGCGCCTCTTGGCCGAGCGCCGGAAGTACGCCGACACGCTGGAGATCGTGATGCGCGCGTACTTCGAGAAGCCACGCACCACGGTCGGCTGGAAGGGCCTGATCAACGACCCCTACCTGGACGAGAGCTACCGCATCGACGAGGGCCTGCGAATCGCGCGGCAGTTGCTGGTCGACATCAGCCGCTTGGGGGTGCCGGCCGGCAGCGAGTTCCTCGACGTGATCAGCCCGCAGTACATCGGCGACCTGATCGCCTGGGGTGCGATCGGCGCGCGCACGACCGAGAGCCAGGTCCACCGCGAACTGGCCTCGGGCCTGTCGGCGCCGATTGGCTTCAAGAACGGCACCGACGGCAATTTGAAGATCGCCAGCGACGCGATCCAGGCCGCTGCCGGGCCGCACCACTTCCTGTCGGTGCACAAGAACGGCCAGGTGGCGATCGTCCAGACCCAGGGCAACCCCGACTGCCACGTCATCCTGCGGGGCGGCAAGACGCCCAACTATGACGCCGCCAGCGTCAGCGCCGCCTGCGCCGAGCTCAAGTCGGCCAGGCTGCCCTGCCGGCTGATGGTCGATTGCAGCCATGCCAACAGCAGCAAACAGCACCAGCGTCAGATCGATGTGGCGCGTGACATCGCCGGCCAGATCGGTGCCGGTCAGCGCTGCATCTTCGGCGTGATGGTCGAGAGCCACCTGGTCGCCGGGGCGCAGAAGTTCAGTCCCGGCAAGGACGACCCGAGCGGCCTGGCCTATGGCCAGAGCATCACCGATGCCTGTCTGGGCTGGGACGATTCGCTGGCCGTGCTGGCGACCCTGTCCGACGCGGTCAAGGCGCGGCGCGAGCTGCGCTGAGGCTGGCGACGGGTGTCAGGCCTGACAGCCAGGGCTCAGCGCTGGCCTTCGGTCAGCGAATCGAGCTGGAAATTTCCACCTTTGTCGACCAGCCAGATTTCGCTGAAGGTGACTTTCTCGCCCAGCTTTGAGGGCGGCGGAAACGGCCCGACCTTGCGGATCATCGACAGGATCCAGGGCCCGACCTCGGGTGCAGCGGGCGGTCTGACGATCCGCGTGTCGGTGATCTTGCCCTCGGCGTCAACATCAACCTCGACGATCGCCACGCCGTAGAGCAAGGGCGGCATCTTGCCGCGGTAGATGCGCATCGGGAACGACGCGTAGACATGCTTGGCGGCGTCGCGGCGGTAGTCGGCGTCGGAGTCGGCCAGGCTGGGCAGGCCGGCGGCGGGCATGGGCGCTGGCACCATTGCGAACTGCGCGCATGCGCTGGCCGCCGCCATGGCCAGCGCGCCGAGCAACACGGCGGCACGTAGACCTGGGGCAAACGCGGATCGGCGGCGCATGACGATCAAGTGTAGTTGCGCCTCAGATACGCAAGGCGTGACGTATTGCGCCGACCGCATGAATGTGAAAGTGTTCCGCGATCTGGGGCGCGCCCCGCACCTTGGCCGTCAACGCAGCCAGCCCTTGCGGCGGAAATAGATGAACGGCGCAGCCACTGAAGCGGCCATCAACGCCAGCGCAAATGGGTAGCCCCAGGCCCAGTCCAGCTCGGGGATGGCCTTGAAGTTCATGCCGTAGATGCTGGCAATCAACGTCGGCGGCAGCAAAGCGACGCTGGCGACCGAGAAGATCTTGATGATTTTGTTCTGGTTGATGTTGATGAAACCGACTGTCGCGTCCATCAGGAAGTTGATCTTGTCGAACAAGAAGGCGGTGTGCGAATCCAGCGAGTCGATGTCACGCAAGATTTGCCGCGCCTCCTCGAACTGCTCGGCACCCAGCATGCGGCTGCGCATCATGAAGCTCAGCGCCCGGCGCGTGTCCATGACGTTGCGCCGGATCCGGCCATTCAGGTCTTCTTCCTTGGCAATGGCCGAAAGCGCCGCACCCGCAGCCTGGTCGTCGACATCCTGCTTCAATACCCTTGCGCTGACCTTCTCCAGGCTGTCGTAGATGCCCTCCAGCGCGTCGGCGGAGTATTCGGCGTCGGCGTCATAGAGTTTGAGCAGCACGTCCTTGGCATCGCTGATCAGTGCCGGCGTGCGGCGCGCGCGCAGCCGCAGCAGCCTGAACACCGGCAGGTCTTCGGCATGGACGGAGAACAGTACGCCGGCCTTGAGAATGAAGGCCACCCGCACGTTGCGCGGGGTGATGTCGTCATCGATCAGGAAGTCTGACCGGATGTGCAACTCACCGTTGTCCTCCTCGTAGAAGCGGGCGGACTCTTCGAGATCATCGTCAACGATGTCATCGGGGATGCTCAGGCCGAAGCGGCTGGCGATCCAGGCCTTTTGTTCGGTCGAGGGCGCCTCCAGGTCGACCCACACCGGCTGCACCTCGGCCAGCGACTCGGGCCGGTCGATTTCCTGCTGCACAAGTCGTCCGCTGGCGAGTGCAAACACATTGAGCATCGTGGTCTCCAGCCCAAGTGGGGCGCCACCAAGGGCTGCGCCAAAGGGCTGCACTCGGCGTTGATCGGACGAGGCGTCTGGGGCGACTTTGGCGCCGCAGACCGGGAGGGGGCGACCATCGCGCCCCGTACCGGCCGATCAAGGCCTGGAACTGGAGCGGACGGTCAGCGAGGCTGACTCGGGTCCAACACGTGGCTCCGTTGCGAAGAAGGGCCAATTATGGCATCGGGCCTCGCGATCAGAGCCGCCCGCCAGGGGCCTTGGACCGGACCGCCGGCGCCATGCCAAAGGCCTCAAGGCGCCGCCGCCGCGTCCTGCATCTTGGCCAGCGCCAGGTGGACGATGGCCTGCAGGCTGCCGAACGACACCGGTTTGCTTTGCACATGCACCGACGCGGGCAAGGGGCCGCGGCGGCAAATCTCGTCGGGTTGCAGCGCGGTCACGACGACGATGGTCATCTGGCCATACCACTGGTCCACGCTGCGCAGCGACTCGATCATCCGAAAACCATCCATGCCCGGCAGGTTCAGGTCGGTCAACAGCAGGTCAGGGCAACACTCGCCGATCCGCAGCAGGGCCTCAAAGCCAT
Organism: Burkholderiales bacterium; assembly: GCA_025350145.1. Lineage (GTDB taxonomy): Bacteria > Pseudomonadota > Gammaproteobacteria > Burkholderiales > Burkholderiaceae_C > Pseudaquabacterium. The sequence continues at coordinate 53,354 of JANXYH010000003.1, forward strand.
TGGCGGCGGTGGTGATGTCAATCGGCAGCGACCAACTCTGGATCACCAGGCAGAGCAGGCGCATCTCGTCGGGGTCGTCCTCGACCACCAGCAGCTTCAACCGCGGCTTGCCGCCGGCGCCAGCCAAGGGTGGCAATTCGCCTGGCAAGGTCTGCAGCGCCGCGCTGCGCTCGGCCAACAACTGTTCCACCGCCAGGCGCGAAATGCGCCGGTGGCCACCGACGGTCTTCCAGGCAGGCAGTACGCCGTTTTCAACCCAGAGCTGCACGGTTCGCAGCGCCACGCCCAGGCGCTCTGCGGCGTCGCGGGTCGACAGCACATCCTCGTTTGCCGCACTCTTTCTCATAATTTGCCCAACCCCTGGCCCGGTCTTGTGGCAGTCCTGCCATGAGAGCCCGAATCATGCACGGCGGGCGACTCCGAGGACCACAGTATCTGGCGGTCATCCAAGCTCGGATCTCCGCATACCGCTCACTTTGCCTGCTATTTGGTCGGGCGCCAGCACAACGGCAACACGGTCGTGGCAAACCGCACAAAGTGCAAACCATTTCAACAAGTTGTTGCGCTGTCGGCGTGGTGCCTGCGCGACGCCGGCAGCGCCTGAGGCGGCAGCGTGCGGCCTGTGGCGGGCAACGCATCGCCGCGCACACAACCCGGCAAACCGACACATGCTACACCGGCCGGGGCGCTTGTCAGGGGCTGTCAAATGGGCGCACACTGGGCTTGGACGGGCGCTGCGCCACGAGGCGTTTTGTGTCCGTCCGACCTGTGACCACTCCCCCTCGAAAGGAGGTTCGGATGAACCTGACGATCAGCGGACACCACCTGGAGGTCTCGCCCGCGCTGCGCGAATATGTGCGCACCAAGCTTGACCGCGTGACACGCCACTTTGACCAAGTGGTTGACATCAACGTGCTGCTGACGGTCGAGAAGCTCAAGGAGAAGGAACGACGGCAAAAGGCTGAAGTCACTCTGCATGTCAAGGGCAAAGACATCTTCGTCGAGCAGTCGCACGAGGATCTGTATGCCGCCATCGACCAGTTGATGGACAAACTTGACCGGCAGGTGTGCCGATACAAGGATCGGGTGCAAGACCACCACCCCGCTGCCAAGCGGGGCGGTGGCGCGCCGACCGAGGCCAACTGACCCCGGCCTGCTCCGCGTGTTCAAGAAACGGCCCTGCTGCGGGCCGTTTTGCAAGCTTGAGTGGCAATCGATTGCAATTCGACCTTGGCGGCCACCGATTCGTCAACCTCGCGTCGCGAAGCCACGTTCCTATAATCCAATTCACTGTTTTGTCACGGTCCTGGCAGGCATTCGCCTCAATGCCCGGGAAGCCGTTCCGAAAGCCCTGTCATGAACCGTCTCGCCGCTATCTTGCCCGCCAGCAATGTCTTGGTCGGGGTGGACGCGACCAGCAAGAAGCGCGCTTTCGAAGCCGCCGGCGTGCTGTTCGAGAACCAGCACCAGATCGCCCGCAGCACCGTGACAGACAACCTCTTCACCCGCGAACGCCTGGGCTCGACCGGCCTGGGCTATGGCGTGGCGATACCGCATGGCCGAATCAAGGGACTGAAGACACCGCTGGCGGCAGTGCTGCGGGTCAGCCAGGCGATTCCCTTCGATGCGCCGGACGATGAGTCGGTCAGCCTGCTGATTTTTTTGCTGATGCCCGAAGCGGCGACCCAGCGGCATCTTGAGATCCTCTCCGAAATCGCCGAGCTGCTGTCGGACCGTGATCTGCGCGAGCGCCTCAAGGCCACCGCCGATGCCCAGTCGCTGCACCAGTTGATCGCCGGCTGGGCGCCACTGAAGATCGTCGCGTGACACGCCCTGCCGCAGGACGGCGATGAAACCCCGCTACATCAGCGCCGAGGCGCTTTTCGAGGCGCACCGCGAGGTGCTGCGGCTGGACTGGATCGCCGGTACCGGCCAGCCAGACCGGCACTTTGACAAGGACGCGGTGCGCAAGGCGCAGTCGGCCGCCGACTTGGTCGGCTACCTCAACTACGTCCACCCCTACCGCGTGCAGATCGTCGGCCGGCGCGAGGTCGACTACCTTTCGACCAACTCGGCCGAGGATCAAGAGCGGCGGATTTCGCGCCTGGTCACGTTGGAGCCGCCGGCATTGGTCGTCGCCGATGCCGCGATCGCGCCGCCGCGGCTGGTGGCGATGTGCGACCGGGCAGAGATCCCGCTGTTCGTCACGACGGAGTCGGCCGGCCACGTGATCGACACCCTGCGCGGCTACCTCGGCCAGTTGTTTGCCGAGCGCATCTCGTCGCATGGCGTGCTGATGGACATCCTCGGCCTGGGCGTGCTGCTGACCGGTGAATCCGGCCTGGGCAAGAGCGAGTTGGGGTTGGAACTGGTGTCGCGCGGCCACGGACTGGTCGCCGACGATGCGGTTGACCTCTACAAGGTCTCGCAGACGGCGCTCGAGGGCCGTTGCCCCGAGCTGCTGCGCAACCTGCTGGAAGTGCGCGGCATCGGTCTGCTCGACATCAAGGCGATCTTTGGCGAGACCGCAGTGCGGCGCAAGATGCGTCTGAAGATGATCGTCCACCTGGTCCGCAAGGAGACCATGGAGCGCGATTTCGAGCGCATCCCGCACGAACCGCTGTACAACGAAATCATGGGCATCAAGGTGCGCAAGGTGGTGATCCAGGTTGATGCCGGACGCAACCTGGCGGTGCTGGTCGAAGCAGCGGTTCGCAATACGATCTTGCAACTGCGCGGCATCGACACCCTGCAGGATTTCGTGGCCCGGCAGCAGCACGCGATGCAGATCAAAGAGTCACGCGAGGCGCCGGACTTCCAGGACGAGGACGACTAGGGGCCAGGGCCAGGCCTGGGCCGGGTGGCGCTAGGCTCAGTCGCAGCCACGCCCTGCGTTCAGGCCCTTGAGAAAGGCGCGACGGGCAATGCCGGCCTGGAGCGCCGCGCTGGCCTGCTGCGACTGGCGATCCGCGCCGCTGAGTTTGCGGATCCAGCCACGGAACGGGATGACGCCCTCGGCAGTGCGCTGCAAGGCGTCGATCGCCAGATTCTGTGCCGCGCTGCCGCCACGCTCGACCAGGCCTGGCTCGGCGCTCTGCGGCGCGTCCAGGTCGGGGCCCAGCGCCTCGTCCAATGCCAGCAGCTCCTGCTTGACCGAGGCGCAATTCAGGTTGTCCGGCAGACGATAGGGCGCGGCCCGGGCGGCCAGCAGGATCTCCGGAATCGCCGGCACCACCAGGTTCAGGTCAGACAGCGGCGTGGTCGCGACGCTGGCCACCCTGGCCGGGCTGGTCGTGGCGCAGGCCGCCAGCGCCAGACCTGCCGCAAGACAAGCGCCGGCCATGGCCGATCTGCGGATCAGGCCCGAGGTGTCGAAGCAGCGGGGCATGGCCGATTGTCCTCAGGCTTGGCTGGACGCCGTTGCCAGACCGGCCTCAGCCACCGGCCGCCGGCCAGCCCAGCAACTCGGCCAGCCGCGTCACCACCCAGCGCGCCTCGGCGGCGCTGAAGCCAGAGTCCGCGGCGCGCAGCCCGCGCTCGGTGCGCGACAGCACCGAGGCCTGGTCCACGCCCAGGTCATGGTGCAGCGCCTGGCCGGTCTCGATCAACATTTGTGCCAGGTCCTCGCACAACTCGTAGCGTTGGCGGTATTCGGCCAGCGGCAGGCTGAGGCGGCGGCGGGCGTCCAGGTACAGCGCCTGGAACGACGGCGGGATGGGAATCTGGTAGTCGTCGCCGCTCAAGTCACGCAGCCGGCCTCGACCGGCGCCTGCGCCTTGACCGGCACCGGCTCGGGCACCCGGTAGCCGTAGCGGACCGCCGTCAACTCGGCGAGGATGCTGACGGCGATCTCCGGCGGCGTGCGCGCGCCGTTCTTCAACCCGACCGGGCCATGCAGCCGCGCCAGTTGCTCGGCCGTCAGCCCGAAATGCTCGCTCAGCCGCTCCTTGCGCTTGCTCTGGTTGACGCGCGAGCCAATCGCGCCGATATAGAAGGCCGGGCTGTTCAGCGCCTCCATCAGCGCCAGGTCGTCGAGCTTGGGGTCGTGGGTCAGGGCGATCACGGCGGTGTGGCCGTCGGGCTTGAGCTCGACCACGGTGTCATCGGGCATGCCGCGCAGAAGCGTCGCGCCGGGCACTTCGAAGCCGGTGGCGTATTCCTCCCGCGGATCGCAGACCAGCACCTGGTAGCCCAGCGCCAGCGCCATCTGCGCCAGGTATTGGGTCATCTGCCCGGCACCGATCAGCAGCAGCCGCCAATGCGGGCCGTGGTGGGTGGTCAAGGTGGTCTCGGTCAGCGCCAGTTCGTCGGCATCGCCGCTGTCCTGCAGCTCGACCTGGCCGGTGGCGATGTCCAGCACCCGTCGCACCCGCTGGCCGGCCTGCAGGCGCTGCAACAAGTCCTGCAACCGGGTCTGTGGCAGCACCGGCTCCAGCACCAGCTCGATCAGGCCGCCGCAGGGCAGGCCGAAGCGGTGCGCGGCGTCGGCGTCGATGCCATAGCGCACCACCTGCGGCTTGCCCGAGGCGAGCACGCCCTCGCGCGCCTTGTCGATCTGGTCGTCCTCGATGCAGCCGCCGGAGACGCTGCCGGCGACCAAACCGTCGTCGCGCACCGCCACCGCCGAGCCGGGCGGGCGAGGTGCCGATCCCCAGGTGCGGGTGATGGTGCCCAGCACCACGCGGTGGCCGGCTTCCAGCCATTGGCTGATCTGGCGCAGCACGTTCAGGTCAATGTTGTCCATGGCGGCAATTGTCGGGCCTGCGTCCCGTGCCGCAAGGGCCAGTGCCTCCTGGCAAAACCGGCACCTGGGGGCGGCGCGCACTATCGTGCATCAGGGTTTTCGTGCGGGTGCGCTGGGGCTTGGCAAAACCTAGCATCCACGCTCCGCCGTGTTCCGTCGTCCGCCAAGCCACCTCAAGGAGATACCTCGCATGGGCCTGCCGATCACCCTCACCGTCAACGGGGACAGCGTCACCCGCGACGCCTCGCCCAACACCCTGTTGGTGGAGTTCATCCGCGAGACATTGCGCCTTACCGGCACACATGTGGGCTGCGACACCGCCCAGTGCGGCGCCTGCACCGTGCACCTCGACGGTCGCGCCGTCAAGAGCTGCAACATGCTGGCCGTGCAAGCTCAAGGCAAGGCCGTGACCACGATCGAGGGCCTGGCCAATGCCGACGGCAGCCTGCACCCGATGCAAGCTGCGTTCCGCAGTTGCCACGGCCTGCAGTGCGGCTTCTGCACCCCGGGGATGGTGATGAGCGCGGTTGATCTGGTGCAACGCCATGGCTGCCACAACGAGGCGCAGGTGCGCGAGGCGCTGGAAGGCAACATCTGCCGCTGCACCGGTTACCACAACATCGTCAAGGCGGTGCAGCAAGGTGCTGCCGCCATGACCGCTTGAGCAGGAGACGCATTTCATGAACGCACGCCAAGGTTTCATCGGCAACTCGGTCGAGCGGCGCGAGGACGCGCGCTTCCTGACCGGTCGCGGCCAGTACACCGACGACATCAGCCAGCATGGCCAGACCTATGCCTACTTCCTGCGCAGCCCCTATGCCCACGCCACCATCGCGCGGCTGGACAGCGCCGCTGCGGCCAAGGCGCCGGGGGTGCTGGGCATCTTCACGGGTGAGCATTTCAAGGCCGTCGGCGGCCTGCCCTGCGGCTGGCTGATCAACAGCCTGGACGGCTCGCCGATGAAGGAGCCCAAGCACCCGGTGCTGGCCGACGGCAAGGTGCGCTATGTCGGCGACCGGGTGGCGATGGTCGTGGCCGAGACGCTGGAGCAGGCCAAGGCCGCTGCGACCCTGATCGAAGTCGATTACGCCGAGTTGCCGGCGGTGGTCGACACCGCGAAGGCGGCCGGTGCGGCTACGGCGGTGCATGTCGAGGCGCCCGACAACCGCTGCTACACCTGGGGCATAGGCGACAAGGACGGCACCGATGCGGCACTCAAGTCCGCCGCCCATGTCACCACCCTGAGCTTTCGCAACAACCGGCTGATCCCGAACGCGATGGAGCCGCGCTGCGCCAACGCCAGCTACGACGTCAACGCCGACAGCTACACGCTCTACGTCAGCAACCAAAACCCGCACGTCGAGCGGCTGCTGATGTGCGCCTTCGTGCTCGGCAGTCCCGAGCACAAGCTGCGGGTGGTGGCGCCCGATGTCGGTGGCGGCTTCGGCTCCAAGATCTACCTGTATGGCGAAGAGACCGCGATGGTTTTCGCCACCAAGTTCATCAAGCGCCCGATCAAATGGACCTGTGAGCGCAGCGAGGCCTTTCTCTCCGATGCCCATGGCCGCGACCATGTCAGCACCGCCCAACTGGCGCTGGACAAGGACGGCAAGTTCCTGGCACTGCGCGCCGACACCACCGCCAACATGGGGGCCTACCTCTCGACCTTCGCCTCCAGCATTCCGACCATCCTGCACGCCACCTTGCTGGCCGGCCAATACACCACGCCGAAGATTTATTGCGAGGTGACGGCGGTGTTCACCAACACCGCGCCGGTCGATGCCTACCGCGGCGCCGGCCGGCCCGAGGCCACCTACCTGCTGGAGCGCATCGTCGAGACCGCTGCGAACGAGATGGGCATAGACCCGGCCGAGATCCGCCGCCGCAACTTCATCACCAGCTTCCCCTACGCCAGTCCGGTCGGCCTGACCTACGACACCGGCGACTACAACGCGACGCTGACCCGGGCGATCGAATTGGCCGACGTGGCCGGCTTTGCCGCGCGCAGGGCCGCCTCCCTAGCCAAGGGCCTCAAGCGCGGCCTGGGCTATTCGGCCTACATCGAGGCCTGCGGCATCGCCCCGTCTTCGGTGGCCGGCGCCCTGGGCGCCCGCGCAGGGCTGTTCGAGGCCGGCGAAGTGCGCGTCCACCCGACCGGCAAGGTGACGGTGTTCACCGGCAGCCACAGCCATGGCCAGGGCCACGAGACCACCTTCGCCCAGGTCGTGGCCGACAAGCTCGGCATCCCGATGGATGACGTGGTGATCGAGCATGGCGACACCGGCAAGATCCTGTTCGGCATGGGCACCTACGGCAGCCGCTCGCTGGCCGTCGGCGGCACGGCCATCGTCAAGGCGCTGGACAAGGTCATCGCCAAGGGCCGCAAGATCGCCGCCCACCTGATGGAAGCGGCCGACTCGGACGTGGTCTTCGAAGGCGGCCAGTTCAAGGTCGCCGGCACCGACAAGGCGGTGCCCTTCGCCCAGGTCAGCCTGACGGCTTATGTGCCGCACAACTTCCCGCACGACAAGCTCGAACCGGGCCTGAACGAGAACGCCTTCTACGACCCGAGCAACTTCACCTACCCGGCGGGCACCTACATCTGCGAGGTCGAGATCGACCCGGCCACCGGCGCCACCCGCGTCGACCGCATGACCGCCTGCGACGACTTCGGCAACATCATCAACCCGATGATCGTCGAGGGTCAGGTCCACGGCGGCCTGGCACAGGGCATAGGCCAGGCGCTGCTCGAACACGGCGTCTACGACAACGAGACCGGGCAGTTGCTCAGCGGCAGCTACATGGACTACGCCATGCCGCGTGCCGACGACCTGCCCAGCTTCACCGTCGAGATCGCCAAGGGCACGCCCTGCACCCACAACCCGCTCGGGGTCAAGGGCTGCGGCGAGGCCGGCGCGATCGGCTCGCCCCCGGCGGTGATCAACGCGATCTGCAACGCCCTGGGCGTCAAGGACGTGCCCATGCCCGCCTCCCCCTACACTGTTTGGCAAGCCGCGCAAGCCGCCCGCTGAACCCGCCAGGAGCCACTTTCAACATGCAAGCATTTGCCTACTCGAACCCTGCGGCCGTCGCTGACGCCGCCCGCGCCGCCGCCGTGCCAGGCGCCAAGCTGCTGGCCGGTGGCCAGTCACTGCTGGCGGCGATGAAGCTGGGGCTGGCCGCACCCGAGGCCCTGATCGACCTCGCTGCGGTGGCCGAGCTCAACGGCATCAGCGTGGCCGGCGGGGTCGTGAAGATCGGCGCGATGACCACGCATGCCGACGTCGCCGCCAGCGCTGAGGTGGCTGCGGCGATTCCGGCCCTGGCCGACATGGCCGGCAAGATCGGCGACCGTCAGGTGCGCAACCGCGGCACGATAGGCGGCAGCCTGGCCAACAACGACCCCGCTGCCTGCTACCCGGCAGCGGTGCTGGGCCTGGGGGCGACGGTGCACACCGACCGCCGCAACATCGCTGCCGACGACTTCTTCACCGGCCTGTACGAGACCGCGCTGGCCGAGGGCGAGGTCATCACCGCCGTCAGCTTCCCGATCCCGGAGAAGGCCGGCTGGCAGAAGTTCAAGCAGCCGGCGTCGCGCTTCTCGCTGGTCGGGGTGTTCGTCAGCAAGGGCAGCCAGGGGGTTCGGGTGGCGGTGACCGGCGCCGGCGCCTGCGTGTTCCGCGCCAGCGGCCTGGAGGCCAAGCTGGCCGGCAACTGGTCGGCCGGCGCCTTGGCTGGCGCGACCGTCAGCGCCGATGGGCTGAACACCGATCTGCACGGCTCGGCGGCCTACCGCGCGGCCCTGATCCCGGTGCTGGCAGGGCGCGCGGTAAGCTGAAGTTAGCACTTGCCCACCGCCAACGCCGCACACGCTGCGGCGTTTTCAATTTCTGGAGCCCCGTCTTGAGTACCGACCTGCCCGTCAGCATCGACGACATGCTTGCCCGGCTCGGCGCATTCGACTACCTGGCCGACCGGCCGCTGGCCACCGTCGTCTACCTGGCGTTGAAGCTGCAACGACCGCTGTTCCTCGAAGGCGAGCCCGGCACCGGCAAGACCGAGATCGCCCGCACCCTGGCGGCCGCCCTGGGCCGGCCGCTGATCCGCTTGCAGTGCTACGAGGGGCTGGACCTGGCCGGCGCGGCCTACGAATGGAACTACGGCCGGCAGATGATGGAGATCCGCCTGGCCGAGGGCGGTGCCGCGCAGCGTGAGGCGCTGGCCGAGAGCCTGTTCAGCGAGCGCTTCCTGATCAAGCGCGCCCTGCTGCAGGCCATAGACCCGGCGCAGCCCGTGCCGCCGGTGCTGCTGATCGACGAACTCGACCGTGCCGACGAGCCCTTCGAGGCCTTTTTGCTCGAAGTGCTGGCCGACTACCAGATCACCGTGCCCGAGTTCGGCACCGTCAAGGCGGTGAGCCCGCCGATCGTGGTGCTGACCAGCAACCGCACCCGCGAGATCCACGATGCGGTCAAGCGCCGCTGCCTCTACCACTGGGTTGATTTTCCCGACGCCCAGCGCGAGCTGGCGATCCTGCAACGCCGCGTGCCCGGCGCCGGGCCAGAGCTGGCGCGGCAGATCGTCGCCTTCGTCCAGCGCCTTCGCAGCATCGAGTTGTACAAGCTGCCGGGCATCGCCGAGACCATCGAATGGGGCCGCGCGCTGCTCGAACTCGACGCCCTGGTGCTCGACCCGGCGGTGATCCAGAGCACCCTGGGGGTGCTGCTGAAGTACCAGGACGACATCGCCCGGATGCAGGGCGGCGAGGCCGCACGGCTGCTGCAAGAGGCGCAGACCCTGGCCCGCGGCATGGCCTGAACCGGCGTCACGCCATGTTGCCGGCCAAGACCTCGGGCGCGCGCCTGGCCGAGAACCTGATGCACTTTGCGCGGGTGCTGCGCAGCGCCGGCATGCCGCTGGGCACCGACCGGATCGTCACCGCGCAGCAGGCGCTGCTGGTCGCCGGGCTGGAGACCAAGGCCGACTTCCACGCCGTGCTCAGCGCCTGCATGCTCGACCGGATCGAGCACCGGGCGTTGTTCGACCAGGCCTTTGCCCTGTTCTGGCGCGATCCGGATCTGGTTGGCAGGATGCGCGCCCTGCTGCTGCCCAAGGTCAGGCTGAAGGATGGCGCGCAGGGCCAGGCGCCCGACAACCGCCGCCTGGGCGAGGCGCTGTACCCGCATGCGCCGCACAGCCCGCCGCCCGAGCCGCCCAAGGACCAACTGGAGCTGGACGCGGCACTGACCTGGAACGACCGCGAACTGCTGCGCCAGGCCGATTTCGACAGCATGAGCGCCGACGAGTGGCGCAGCGCCCAGCGCCTGCTGGCGCAGATGCGTTTGATCGCCGAACCCGTGCGCACCCGCCGCCAGCAGCCCGCCGCCCGCCCAGGCCAGCCCGACTGGCGGGCTACGCTGCGCGCCACCGCCCGCCACGCTGGCGAGTTCAGCCAGCCGCGCTGGCGGGCGGCGCGCAGGCAGCCAGCGCCACTGGTGGTGCTGGCCGACATCTCGGGCTCAATGAGCCGCTACTCGCGCATGCTGCTGCATTTCGCCCACGGCCTGGCGCAGTCGAGTCGGCTCGGCGGGGCCAAGGTCGAGAGCTTCGTCTTTGGCACCCGGCTGACGCGCACCACCCGGCTGCTGGCCAGCCGCGATCCCGATCTGGCGGTGGGCGAGGTGGTGCGGGCGGTGCAGGACTGGTCGGGCGGCACCCGCATCACCAGCAGCCTGCATGCCTTCAACCAGCGCTGGGCGCGGCGCGTGCTCAACAGCCGCGCCAGCGTGCTGCTGATCAGCGACGGCCTGGAGCATGGTGACACCACCGAGTTGGCCTTCGAGATGCAGCGTTTGCACAAGAGCTGCCGGCGCCTGGTCTGGCTCAATCCGCTGCTGCGCTTTGAGCATTTCGAGCCGCGCGCCGGTGGCATCCGGGCGATGCTGCCGCATGTCGACCGGTTCCTGCCGGCCCACAATTTGCAAAGCCTGGCTGAGCTGGTGCGGGTGTTGACCCAGCCTGAGACGCCGCCGCGGGCGCTGCGCTTTTCCCCACTTTGAGCCTCAGACCATGCAACTCAGCAACCAGCAAACGCTCCCCGTCGCCCAGGCCCAGGCCTGGGCGGCGCTCAACGACATCGGTCTGCTGCAGCAGGCCATTCCCGGCTGCGAAAGCATCACCGCCACTGGCGAGAACCAGTACGAGGTGCAGATCGCCGTGGCGATAGGCCCGATGCGGGCCAAGTTCAAGGGCAAGCTGGTGCTGGAAAACCTCCAGCCGCCCACCAGCTACAGCCTGCGCTTTGAGGGCCAGGGTGGCGCGGCCGGCCATGGCAAGGGCCAGGCCGACATCCGGCTCGAAGCCGCCGGGCCGCAATCCACGGTCCTGCACTACAGCGCCAAGGCCTCGGTCGGCGGAAAGATTGCGCAGATCGGCTCGCGCCTGGTCGACATGGCGGCACAGAAGATGGCGACCGAATTTTTTGCCAGCTTCACCGCCAAATTGACAGAGCGCCATGCCGCCACGCCGGTCGCGCCTGCGCCTGCACCTGCGCCCGTGCCACCGGGCCTGCTGGCGCAGTGGCTGGCCTGGCTCAAGCGCTTGCTGGGGGGCTAGGCGCGGCTTGGGCTGGGGTTGCAACGGCCGCCTTGGGTATTCAGCCCAAGCCGACCTTGGCCGACCGCAGATCTGTGTATCAGCGATGATCCGGGCCATGGCAGATGCATCGACACCACCGCTGTCACGCCGGCAATGGCTGGCCGGACTGGCCGGCGGCGCCTGGTTCTGGGCCGACGCCGCCGAGGCGGTCAGCAAGCGGCGGGTCAGAACAAAGCCGACCCCTGCGCCGGCGCCCGACAGCGAAGCCGCGCCATTGCCCGCGTTGTTGCCGCCCTTGCCGATCCGCGAACGCCGACTGGCCAACGGCCTGCAACTGGTCAGCGTCGTCAACCCGGACAGCGCCGTGGTCAGCGTCCAGGTGTGGTACCGGGTCGGCGGCAAGGACGACCCGGCCGGGCGCTCGGGCTTTGCCCACCTGTTCGAGCACCTGATGTTCAAGGGCACGAAGCACACCGCCGCCGAGAGCTTTGACCGCCTGACCGAAGACGTGGGCGGCCAGAACAACGCCTTCACCGCCGAGGACATGACGGTCTACCAGAGCGAGGTGCCGAGCAACCACCTGGAGCGTTTGCTCTGGGCCGAGGCCGACCGGATGGCCTACCTGACCGTGGACGAGAAGAATCTGGCCAGCGAGCGCCTGGTGGTGATCGAGGAGTTGCGCCAGCGCGTCCTCGCCGACCCCTATGGCCGGCTGTTCGAGGCTTTCGCCGAGTATGGCTACAGCCATCACCCCTACCGTCGCAACGTGATCGGCAAGCAGGCCGACCTGGAGGCGGCGACGTTGGCCGATGTGCGCGCCTTCCACAGCACCTACTACCGGCCGGACAACGCCGTGCTGGTGGTGGCGGGCGACTTTGAGCCGACCCAGCTCGACGCCTGGGTCGACCGCTACTTCGGGCCGCTGGCCACACCGGCCGCGCCGATTCCGCGGGTGAGCGTGAATGAGCCGCTGCGCAGCCTCGACCGGCGGGTGGTGTTGAGCGCGCCGCAGGTGCCGCTGCCGGCTCTGGCATTGCTCTGGCAGGGGCCGCCGGCCAACCATCCCGATGCGCCAGCGCTGGAGGTTGCGGCGGCGCTGCTGTCGGCGGGCGAATCGTCGCGCCTGAACCAGGCCCTGGTCTACCGCAGCCAGATCGCCCAATCGGTGGGATTTGCCGCCGACCTGCATGCCGATGCCGGGCAACTGGTGGCCTACGCCATCGCCGCCAGTGCGCGCTCACTGCGGCTGCTCGAAGCCGAGCTGTTCACCGCGCTGCAATGGGTCTGCCACAAGCCTGTTGGCACCGCCGAAATGGAGCGGGTGCGGGCGCGGTTGCTGACCGGCGCCCTGCTGGCGCGGCAGACGCCGCAGGGCCTGGCCAATACGCTGGGCGAGGCGGTGCTGGTGTATGGCGATGCCCGCGCCGCCGACCGCCGCCTGGCATTGCTGCGCGCGGTAAGGGTCGCCGACGTGCAGCGGGTACTCACGCAGTACGTGCTGCGCGGGCGCCGCGTCAGCATCGACTACCAGCAAGGGCCTGCCGCATGATCCGCAGCCTGGCGCTGACACTGGCCTTGTCGTGGGCAACCGCCATGGCTGCAACGCCGGGCCTGGACGAACCACCGGCGGCGCAGTCGGCGCGCCCCATCGTCGTGCCGGCGATGACCGAGCAGCGGCTGGCCAACGGCCTGATCGTGGCCAGCAGCAGCCGCAGCGACCTGCCGCTGGTCAGCATCTCGCTGCTGGCCCGTGTCGGCCCCGAGCAGGATCCGCCCGACCGCGCCGGCCTTGCGGCCATCACCGCGACCCTGCTGACCAAGGGATTAAAGCGCGGCGCGACGGCGCTCTCGGCCTCGGCGTTGGCGCAGCAGGCCGAGGCCCTGGGCAGCACGCTGGACAGCAGCAGCGGCTGGCGCAGCTCGGGCCTGGGTATGACCGTCACCACCTTCCATCTGCCGGCCGCGCTGGCGCTGATGGCGCAGGCGCTGCGCCAACCGAGCCTGGACGGCGACGAACTCGAGCGCGCCCGCGCCCTGGCGCTGGACAGCCTGCGGGTGGCCCTGGGCGACCCGGCCGAGGTCGCCAGCCAGGTCATGCGCCGCGCCTATTGGGGCGCCTCGCCGTACGGCGCCAGCCCGACAGCGGCCAGCCTGGCGCGCATCAGCCGCGCCGATGTCCAGCGTTTCCACGCCCGCGCCTACCGGCCCGAGCAGACCGTGCTGGTGTTGGTCGGTGACGTCAGTGCCGAGACCGCGCTGGCCCTGGCCGGCAAGCTGCTGGGCGACTGGAAGCCCGCCGCTGCGCCTGCCGCCGACCTGCCGGCGCTGCCCACCGCAAACAGCGCCTTGCCCGCGCTGCCCACCGCAAACAGCGCCCTGCCCGCGCTGCCCTCGGCAAACAGCGCCCTGCCGGCGCTGGTGCGAATCGACATGCCCGGCAGCGGCCAGACGGCGATGGTCGTGACCGCGCCCTTTGTCGGCAGTGCTGCGCCGGACCGGCGCATCGGCCAGGTCGCCAACGCGGTGCTGGGTGGTGGCTACTCGGCCAGGCTCAATCAGAAGGTGCGGATCGAAGGCGGCAAGAGTTATGGCGCCTTCAGCCAGGTCGAATCGCAACCCGAAGCCGGCGCGCTGGTGGCGCTCACCCAGACCCAGCATGCCACTGCCGCCGAGGTGCTGGCGATCCTGCGCCGCGAGATCATCCGCCTGGCCGAGGCCCCGCCCAGCGGCGATGAACTCGCCGCCCGCAGCGCCAACCTGGTGGGCGGCTTTGCCCGGCGCCTGGGCAGCAATGGCGGCGTGGCGGCGTTGATGCTCGGCCAGTACGCCCAGGGCCGGCCGCTGCAGGAGTTGCAGCGCTACGCCGCCGAGGTCGCCGCCGTCACGCCTGCCCAGGTGCAGGCCTTCGCCCGTACGCACTGGGCCGCCGACGCGCTGCGCGCGGTCGTCAGCGGCGACCTGAGCGCAGCCGGTGCGGCGCTGGACGAGCCGGGTGCGCTGAGCCTGAAGCTGCCGGAACTGGACCTTGAACGGCCAGGGCTGATCGGCCCGAAGTAGTCCTGCCGGAGCGGCCCCGGGCCGCGCAGCTTGGCTGCATGGACAGGGCACGGCGCCGGTGGCGCTGTGGCGCAAAGTACGCGGCCGGCCGGCCTGGCCCCAAGAAGCCCGAGAGGCTGGCGGCGCCGAACGCCGTCGCTGCAGCGCATGGCGAAACCAGATCGCCATGAAGAAAACAAGTGCCGCAGCGCGAGATAGTCGTAAATTCGCAACAGTTGAGCCTTCAGATTGAGAAATTGTTGACCTAGGGATGGACTTTCTTTAGGCTCATTCTGTCGATTGCTGGTTTTTTTGAGAAGCGACAAGGCAAGAGCAACGGCAGTTCAACCTCAGGGTGGTCATGAGCGCACACGTACTCTCCAATCCGGCCTGGAGCAGTTTGTCCGGGCTTCATGCGTGTTATGCGAGCGGCACCCAGGCCGTCAGGCGCTATGCCCGCGGCTACTCGCCGATCTTCGGCTTTGCCGATCCGGACCATGCCGATTTCCAGGCCGTTGCGCCCTACTGCGGCCTGGGTGAGCTGTTGTACTGCGTAGGCTGGTCCGGCGTCGTGCCGCCGGATTGGCTGGTTGAGGTCGACACCTGTGCCCAGCAAATGCTCTGGGCAGGCGATGTGCCCGAAGCCGACGACGCGCTCGGCGCGGTTCGCCTGGGCCGCGCGCATGTGCCGCAGGTGATGGCGCTGGTCGAGGCGACCAAGCCCGGCCCCTTTGCCGAGCGCACGGTCGAGATGGGTGAGTACTACGGCGTGTTCGTCGGTGATAGGCTGGTGGCCATGGCCGGCGAGCGCCTGGGCACCAACGACTACCGGGAGATCAGCGGCGTCTGCACCCACCCCGATTTCCAGAGCCAGGGCCTGGCGCGGCGGTTGGTGCGGATGCTGGTGCGGATCGAGCTCGCGCGCGGCCAGACCCCGTTTCTGCATGTCCTGGACTACAACCACCATGCCCGCCGGATCTATGAGCGCATGGGTTTTCGCAAGCGTGAGGAAATCGTCTTTCGCCGCCTCAGCCGGACGGGGTGAGCCCGCATGGCCGAGCCTGACAGCCTGCCGACCTGCGACGAAGCCACCATCCGCGAGCTGCGGGCGGCCCAGACCCGCGCCCTGCTTGGCGGTGATCTTGACCGCGCCCAGCGCCACTGGGCGGCCGACATCACGATCCGCCGGGCGATGGGCCAGAGCGTCAGCGGCATCGCCGAGGCGCGCGCCGTGTTCAGCCCGCAGGGCGATCCGGCCCGGCGCATCGCCTACCGCCGCGAGGCCGTGGCGGTGCAGGTCAGCCCGGATTGGCCGCTGGCCTACGAAGAGGGCCAGTGGAGCGGCCACCTCGGTGGCGCCGACGGCGAGCAGGTCCTGGCCGGCCGCTATGCCGCGCAATGGGTGCGCCGCGACGGCCATTGGCTGATCCGCTCGGAGGTGTTTGTCGCCCTCCACGGCAGCGGCCCGGGCCGCGATTTCAAGGCCGTGCCCTGAGCGCGGGCCGCCGCCGGCCTTAAGCTGGCGCAATGATCGAACTGCCCAAACCCGCCCACGCCCAGGCTGTGGCCTCGGTCGAGCGCTATTGCCGCGAGCATCTGACCGACTACCTCGACCAGCCCGTAGGCAATGTCGCCGCCGCTGGACTGCTGGACTTTTTCCTCCGCGAGGTCGGCCCGTGCATCTACAACCTGGCCATCACCCAGGCTCAGGAGCGGATCCAGGCCCAGGCCCAGGAACTCGACATCGAACTGCACGAGGCCGAGTTCGGCTACTGGAAGTCGGCCAGCAAGGGCGGGCCGAGGCGGGCCTGAGCAGCGGCCAGACCGCGCTCACAGCGCCTGCAGAAAGCCCTCGAGCGCGGCGTTGGTCAAGGCCGGCGCCTCCTGCTGCACCCAGTGGCCAATGCCCGGCAGGATCACCGCGCCACGGAAGTCGTCGCAGGCGGCGCCGGGGTCGGCATAGAAGTCGCGGCCCGGGATGAAGTGGCGCACTCCGTCCCTGGCGCCGGCGACGAAGAACGCCGGCTGGGCGACGCGCCGCCCGGGAACAGGGCCGATCTCGGCTGCGTCCAGGTCTTGGGCGCGGTAGCGGTTGAACGGGCCGCGCAGGCCGCCGGCGCTGAACGCGTCGACAAAGACCTGCAGGTCGGCGGGGCTCAACCAGGCCGGGAAAGGGTCGGGGTCGACCATGCCGTCGAGCAGGCGGGCCTCGGGCGGGCGACCCGCCAGCAGCGGGTTCGCCGCAGCGTCGCCGCTGGCCGCGTAATAGACCTTGCGCAGGGCGCCAAGCACATCGGCCTCGAACTCGGCCTCGGCCACACCCTCGGCCTGGAAGTAGAGCTGGTAAAAGAACTTGCCGGCGTAGAGCTTGCGCATCAGCGTGAGGAACGAGGTCGTGCCGATCGGGCTGTAGGGCACGCTCAGGCCAGCCACCGCGCTGACCTTGTCGGGGTAGAGCACGGCACTGTTCCAGACGATGGGTGCGCCCCAGTCATGGCCGAACAAGATCGCACGGCCGCCGCCCAGGGCGTCAACCACCGCCGCCACATCACCGCAGAGCGCGCGCATGCTGTAAGCGGCGATCGGCTCGGGCTTGCTGCTGCCGCCATAGCCGCGCACGTCCATCGCCGCGACGCTGTAGCCGCGCTGGGCAAAGTAGGCCTGCTGGTGGCGCCAGGAGTAGGACAGCTCGGGCCAGCCGTGGACGCACAGGATCAGTGGGCCGCTGCCCTGGACCGAGACATTGAGCGTGACCGCGCCGTTGCGGACTTGGACGGTGGCCATGCGCAAACGCTCCTTCGGTCAGGCTGCGGGCTGGGCCGCCGTGTCGCCAGCGACATAGCCACGGGGCACCGCGCTGAGCAGTCGGCGGGTGTACTCCTGCTGCGGTGCGGCCAGGATCTGCTGGGCGCTGGCCTGTTCGATCACCTCGCCGTCCTTCATCACCAGCACCTCGTCGCTGATGAAGCGGACCACCGCCAGGTCGTGGCTGATGAAGACATAGGCCAGGCCGAGTTCATCTTGCAGGTCGCGCAGCAGGTTCAGCACCTGCGCCTGCACCGACACATCGAGCGCGCTGACCGCCTCGTCAAGCACCAGCACCTCGGGCGCCAGGGTCAGGCAGCGGGCGATGGCGATGCGCTGGCGCTGGCCGCCGGAGAACTCGTGCGGGTACTTGGCCATCGCCAGATCGTCCAGCCCGACCCGGGCCAGCAGCGCCCGGGCGCGGGCCTCGCGCTCGGCCACACCCGCGCCTATGCCATGGATGGTCATCGGCTCGACCAGGGTTTGGGCGATGGTGAAGCGCGGGTTGAGGCTGGCGTAGGGGTTCTGGAAGACGATCTGGATGCGTCGGCGCATCTGCTGGCGCTCGGCGTCGCCCAGCATCAGCAGGTTGCGGCCGTCGAAGATCACCTCGCCGGCGGTCGGCTGGTGCAGCCGCAGCAGGGTCAGACCCATGGTCGTCTTGCCCGAGCCCGATTCGCCGACCACGCCCAGGGTGTGGCCGCGGCGCAGCTTGAAGCTGAGCTCGCGCACCGCCCGGAACTCGCGCCGGCCGAACAGGCCCTGGCGGATGAAGAAGCTCTTGGCCAGATCGCGCACCTCCAGGATCACCGGCGCGTCCGGGTCCTTGGCGGCGGCAGGCCGGGGCGAGACTGCGGTCTGGCCGGCAATGTGTTCATCGATCACCGCCAGCCGGGCAGGGCTCTGGCTCAAGCTCGGCCGGCAGGCCAGCAGCGCCCGGGTGTAGGGGTCCTGCGGCGCGCTGAAGATGCGCGCCACCGGACCTTGCTCGCGGACGATGCCGTGGCGCATCACCACCACGCTGTCGCTGATCTCGCCGACCAGGCCCAGGTCGTGGCTGATGAACAGCACGCTCATCCGAAACTTGGCTTTCAGGCCGGCGATCAATTCCAGGATCTGCCGCTGGATCGTCACGTCCAGAGCGGTGGTCGGCTCGTCGGCGATCAGCAGCTTGGGCTCGCAGGCCAGCGCCATCGCGATCATCACCCGCTGCTGCTGGCCGCCCGAGAGCTCGTGCGGGTAGGCATCGAGCCGGCGCCGGGGCTCGGCGATGCCGACCTCGGCGAGCAGCGCCTCGGCCCGCGCCCGCGCCGCCCGGCGGCCCATGCCGAGGTGGCGGACCAGCGGCTCGGCGAGTTGCGCGCCGACGCTGAAGACCGGGTTGAGCGAGCCCATCGGGTCCTGGAAGACGCAGGCGATCTCGCGCCCGCGCAGGTGCTGCAATTCGGCCAGCGGCGCTTGCAGCAGGTCGCGGCCCTGGTACAGCACCCGGCCGGCGCGCTCGGCATTGGCCGGCAGCAGGTTCAGCACCGCCATCGCGCTGACGCTTTTGCCTGAGCCCGATTCGCCGACCAGGGCGACGGTGGTGTTCTCGGCAATGTCGAAACTGATGCCCTTGACCGCGTTGACGCGGCTGACCGCGCCGCGCTCGCCGATGCGGAAATCGACCTTCAGATCCTGGATCGAGAGCAGCATCAGTCGGCCCCCCTCAACTTGGGGTCGAGCGCGTCGCGCCAGGCATCGGCCATCAGCGAGAACGCGGTCACGAACACCGCCATGAAGGCCGCCGCCGTGGCCAGTTGCCACCAGTAGCCCAGGATCAGCTCGCTCTGCGCCTCGGCCAGCATCGTGCCCCAACTGACCTGCTCGATCGGCACGCCCAGGCCCAGGTACGACAGGATCACCTCGGCCTTGATGAAGCCGACCACCATCAGCGACATCCGCACCAGCACCACATGGCTGACGTTGGGCAGGATGTGGCGGAACATCCGGCTCATCCGGCTCGCGCCTATGGCCTCGGCGGCACGCACGTACTCGCGCCCGGCGTGCTTGATGAACTCGGCGCGGACCTGGCGGTACAGCCCCGTCCAGCCGGTCAGGCCGAGGATCACCACCACCGTGCCCACGCCCCGCCCCAGCACCGCCGCGAAGGCGAAGATCAGCAAGATGTCGGGGATGGCGGTGAAGACGTTGTAGAGCCACTCCAGGAAGTCGCCAATCTTGCCGCCGAAGAACCCGGCCAGCGCCCCCAGCAGGGTGCCGATCACGGCCGCCAGCAGGGCCGAGAGCACGCCGACGAAGACCGAGATCTCGGTGCCCTTGACCGCCTTGGCCATTACGTCGCGGCCGAGCCGGTCGGCGCCCAGCGCCAAAGTAGGCGCCAGCGGCACGATCGCCGTGCTGATCTGCGCCGCGCGCTCGGCCCATTCGCGGTAGCGCGGCGCCAGCGGGTCGATGTCGCTGAGGTCGACATTCGGCCCGGTCGGCGCATCGACCTTGCCGCTGGCCTCGGCCGCGCGTGGCCCCAGCAGGATCGGCGGTGCGTTGGGCACGGCCAGCTCGCGCTGCCATTGGCTGGCGACCAGGCCCGAGGCGGCGCAGGCGATCAGCAGCAAGAAGGCGGCGACGATGGCCAGGCAGGCCATGCCGATGCGGTCAGCGCGAAAGCGCCGCCAGGCGGTCAGCCAGACGCCGGCCGAAGGTGCCACAAACGCTGCAACCACTGCGGCCGGGTCGCTCACCGCAGCACCACCCGCGGATCGACGACCTTGTAGAGCAGGTCGGTCGCCAGATTGATCAGCATCGTCAGCATCGCCAGGTAGACCGTGCTGGCCTGGATCACCGGATAGTCGCTGCGGTTGACCGCCAGCAGCACCTCGCGGCCCAGGCCGGGAATCGAGAAGAACACCTCGATCAGGAACGAACCGACAAAGATCCCCGGCAGCGCCAGGCCGACATTGGTCAGGATCGGGATCATGGCGTTGCGCAGCACATGCTTGAACAGCACCGTGCGTTCAACCAGCCCCTTGGCGCGGGCGGTGCGCACATAGTCATGGCCGAGCTCGTCGAGGAAGAAACTGCGGTACAGCCGGGTCTGCGGCGAGACCCCGACCATCACCGCCAGTAGCACCGGCAGCGGCACAAAGGTGCTGAGGTTGGTCAGCAGGCTGTCGCTCCAGCCCTGCACCGGAAACCAGCCCAGGCGAAAGGCAAACACGTACTGGCCGACGATTACGTAGACCAGGAACGAGATCGACAGCGCCACCGTGGTCGAGACCATCAACGCCCGGTCGGTGAAGGAGCCGCGGACATAGGCCACGCCCAGCGCCACCGGGATCGCCAGCAGCGTGTCCAGCAGCAGGATCGGCAGCATCACCGTCAGCGTGTTAGGCAGCCGGGTCTTGAAAAGCTCGCTCACCGGCTCGCCGGTGGCCCAACTGCGGCCCCAGTCGAACTGGGCGATCTGCTTGAGGAAGATCCAGAACTGGACCCAGGCCGGCTGGTCCAGGCCGAGCTGCTGGCGGATCGCGGCGATCTGGTCGGGGGTGGCGTTCTGCCCGGCCAGGATGATCGCCGGGTCGCTGCCGAAATAATGGAACAGGATGAACACCAGCAGCACCACACCGACCAGCGTGGGCAGCATTTGCCAGACGCGGCGCACGATGTAGGCAAACATGGGGTCTGGCGGGCTGGACGGCAGAAGTGAGAGCGGCCGGCCAGTGTAGGGTCGGCTGTGCGGCGGCCGGCGCTATGACAAACCCCGGTGGCGCGCGTGTTCCGTTACTTCGGCTGGCGGCATGAGGCACCGCTGTCCAGCCCTCGCGCATGCCGTGCCGTGGGCATCACCTGCCAGCCCCATCACTTACCGGCCCCATCACGTACCGGCCCCATCACGTACCGGCCCATCAACGAGGGACTTCAGCAGCAGCGGCAGCAGCAAAGACCGAGCTTGCCGGTCAGTGCGGGACTGGGCTTGGATGCCAGCTCACGAGAAAAGCTCGGAGTGCGTCCCGCTGCGCACGAAAACGACCACACCGCTTTTGCCCGAGTCGTCGAGGCTGTAGATCAGCAGGAAGTCGCCGCCGATGTGGCACTCACGATGGCCTGCCCAGTCGCCCGTCAGCGGGTGATCGCGCCATTCAGGCGGCAGCGGGCCGTCGTTGGCGATGAGCAGCGTGATCGCCTCCTTCAGCCGGTTCATGTCGTAGCGGCCGGAGCGGGACAGGCGCTGCCAGTCCTTGAGGAAGTGCTGGGTGTAGTCCGACGTGCGGGGCAGGTTTGCCCGCTTACTTGCGGCTGGCTTCTTCGAGCTCATTCAGCAGTGCGTCAGCGCTTGCGAAGCGAGCGCGGCGACTCTTGATGAGCTCACTGGCCTCAGCGATGGCGATGCGGCTGCTGGCGTTCGGTGCCTGGATGGCGAACGGCAGTTCCTTGTCGGCGGCAACTCGGGTCAGGAACACGCGGATCGCATCGGAGACAGTCAGGCCCATCGCGGCCAGCGTTTGCGCAGCCTGCGCTTTGAGGTTCTCGTCCACGCGGACGTGGACCATCGTAGTGGTGGCAGCCATGATGGCCTCCTATTGCGACAGTTTGAGAGACATTGTATCGCAAGCTGCACGCTGCACGCTGCACGCGATCGCCTGGCGATCCACTCGTCCCGGCCACTTGCGGGTATCCAGTCATGGGCGTGGGCATGTCGCTACTGCAACGAGCACAGCAGCAGCTTGGCGAAGCGGCGCTTGAGGTTGACATGCTCGAACGCTGCGGGCAGGTGCGGGATGCCGTGGTGCTGGCATTCGTGGCTGTTGGCGGCGGTGCGAAGGTGCTGAGGTTTGGCCGGGCGGCTTCAAAAGTGCTGAATCGATCATGGCTCCCCCGGGTGTCTGCCGATGTCCGGCCGGCCGGACATCGCTAGACTTTGCCCCGCCTTGAACCGCCCCAATGACCGCCACCGCGTTGTCTTACCGTCCCGCAGAGCCGACCCGGCCCGTGGCCAGCTTGGGCGCCTGCCGAACGACCTGCCCTTGAGCCCAGCCTTGCCCGCCGCACCCGCAACCTCGCGCCGCCGCCGTGCCCTGCTGGCCGCGCCGCTGGCCTCGGCCGTCGCCGCCACGGTGGCCAGTCCAGCGGGCGCTGCGGCCGATTCGACGCGGCCCAAGGTGCTGCGCATCCCGTTCAACTTTGCCGAGACCAGTTTCGATCCGGCCAAGATCATCGACCTGGCCTCGCGGACCGTCACGCCGCACATCTTCGAGGCGCTCTACACCTACGACCACCTGGCCCGGCCGGTCAAGTTCCGCCCGCTCACCGCGCTGGGCATGCCTCAAGTCTCGGCCGACTTCAGGACCTGGACGGTGCGGATCCAGCCGGGTATCTACTTTGCTGACGACCCGGCCTTCAAGGGCCAGCGCCGCGAGCTGCAGGCGCGCGACTTCGTCTACGCCTTCCAGCGCGTCGTTGATCCGGCCAACAACAGCCCGGCCGGGTCGAGCGTGCTCGACGAGAAGATCGTCGGCCTGGCGGCGCTGCGGCGGATCGCGCTGGACGGCCGCAAGCCCTTCGACTACGACGCCGCCATCCCCGGCATGCAGGCGCTGGACCGCCACACCCTGCGCTTTCAGCTCGAAGAGCCGCGGCCGCGCTTCATCCAGAACCTGGCCGCCGGCGATCTGCTGGGCGCCCAGGCGCGCGAGGTGGTCGAGTTCTATGGCGAGCGCATCGGCGAGCACCCGGTCGGCACCGGCCCGTTCATGCTCGCCAAGTGGGTTCGCGGCACGCGCATCGTGCTGGTCCGCAACCCCGGCTTTCGCGAACTGCGCTACGACGCCGAGCCTGGCGTCGACGACCACGTCGGCCAGGCCCTGCTGGCACGCTTCAAGGGCCGCAGGCTGCCGATGGTCGACCGGGTCGAGGTCCACATCATCAACGAGACCCAGCCGCTGTGGCTGTCGTTCTTGAACGCCGAAATCGACGCCCTGGTCGCCAGCACCGGCTCGGTGCCGACCGAGTTCGTGCCCCAGGCCCTGCCCAACGGTCAGCTCGCGCCGAATCTGGCCAAGCGCGGCGTCCAGGCCTGGCGCGAACTGCGCGCCGACGTGGCTGAGATGTACTTCAACATGGACGACGCCATGGTCGGCGGCTACAGCCCCGAGCGCGTCGCGCTGCGCCGGGCGATATCGCTGGGCTACGACGTGGCGCGCGAGATCCGCTTGATCCGGCGCGGCCAGGCGGTGGTTGCGCAGTCGCCGCTGGTGCCCGGCACCTCGGGCTACGACCCGGCTTTCAAGAGCGAGATGGGCGACCACGACCCGGCCCGGGCCAATGCCCTGCTCGACCTCTACGGCTACACCCGGCGCGACGCCGACGGCTACCGATTGATGCCCGACGGCGCGCCGCTGCGGCTGCGCATGTCAACCGAGCCCGAGCAGGTCTACCGCCAGTACAACGAGCTGTTCCGCCGCAACATGCGGGCGATCGGCCTGCGCACCGAGTTCGAAACGGCGCAATGGCCCGAGCACATGAAGGGCGCGCTGGCCGGCGCGCTGCAGATGTGGCTGCTCGGCGGCTCGGCCGATGTGCCCGACGGCCAGAGCGCGCTGGCCCGCTACTACGGCCCGCAGGCCGGGCAGCAGAACCTGGCGCGCTTCAAGCTGCCGGCCTTCGACGAGCTCTACGAACGCATGCAAAGCCTGGCCGACGGCCCCGCGCGCGACGCCTTGTTCCGCCAGGCCAAACGCCTGGCCACCGCCTACATGCCCTACAAAATCCTCGCCCACCGCATCGCCAACGAACTCGCCCACCCTTGGCTGGTCGGCTACCGGCGGCCGATCTTCTGGCAGGACTGGTGGCACATGGTGGACATCGACGACAGCTTGCGCGGCAAAGAGGCCAGCACATGAGTCAACGAAGGGCCGCTCCCGAGTTGACTCAACCCCCACGGGGGGCGGCGGCGGGCCTTGGCCGCCGCCAGGGGGCGCTCATAAGACGGCGGCATTTCTCGGCGCTGGCCCTGGCGCTGGTCGACGCCCAGGCGGGGGCGGCATCGGCATCGACCAGCGCTGCCGCCAAGGCCAAGGTCTTTCGCTACGCCTTTCGCGTCGCCGAGACTGGCTTCGACCCGGCCCGGATCAGCGATATCTATTCGCGCACCATCACCCCGCACATCTTCGAGTCGCTCTACGCCTACGACCACCTCGCCCGGCCGGCGCGGATCCTGCCGCTGACCGCCAGCGCCCTGCCCGAGACGGCCGACAACTTCCGCAGCTTCACCATCCAGGTCAAGCCCGGCATCTTCTTTGCCGACGACCCGGCCTTCAAGGGCCAGCGCCGCGAGCTGGTGGCGGCCGACTATGTCTACTCGCTCAAACGTTTTGCCGACCCGGCGGTCAAGAGCCCGGCCTGGAGCGACATCGAGACCCTGACCATCCTCGGCCTGCGCGAGCAGCGCCAGCAGGCGCTCAAGGAGCGCACGCCGTTCGACTACGACCGCGCGCTGCCCGGCCTGTACGCGCCCGACCGCTACACCCTGCAACTGCGCCTGGCCGAGCCCCGGCCGCGGCTGGTCGAGACGCTGGCCGATTCGGGCCTGTACGGCGCGGTCGCGCGCGAGGTCGTCCAGGCCTACGGCGAGCAGACCGCCGCGCACCCGGTCGGCACCGGCCCGTTCAGGCTCAAGAGCTGGCGCCGCAGCTCCGAGATCGTGCTCGAGCGCAGCCCCAGCTACAGAGAAGTGCACTACGAGGACGAGGCCCACCCCGAGCCCGGCGATGCCGAGGGCCAGGCCCTGCTGGCGCGCTTCAAGGGCCGGCGCCTGCCCCTGGTCGACCAGGTGGCGGTGGCGATCATTGAAGAGAACCAGCCGCGCTGGCTGTCGTTCCTGAACAAGCAGTTCGATTTCATCGAGCGCATGCCCGAGGAGTTCGTCAACGTCGCCATGCCCGGCGGCAAACTCGCCCCCAACCTGGCGGCGCAGGGCATGGTCGGCTACCGCACGCTCGGCCCCGAGATCGTGCTGACCATGTACAACATGGAAGACCCGCTGGTCGGCGGCTACAGCCCCGAGAAAGTGGCGCTGCGCCGGGCCATCAACCTGGGCATCGACATCGCCCGCGAGATCGCCATTCCGCGGCGTGGCCAGGGCGAGCCGGCGCATTCGCCCATCGTGCCGCACACCACCGGCTACAGCGCCGCCTTCAAAAGCGAGATGGGCGAGTACAGCCCGGCCAAGGCCCGCGCCCTGCTCGACCTGTACGGCTATGTCGACCGCAACGGCGATGGCTGGCGCGAGCAGCCCGACGGCTCGCCGCTGGTGCTGCTGCGCGCCACCCAGCCGGATTCGACCTCGCGCCAGCTCGACGAGGTGATGCAAAAGAACATGACCGCGATCGGCCTGAAGATGGAGTTCCGCCCGGCCAAATGGCCAGAGAACCTGAAGGCCGCGCAGGCCGGCAAGCTGATGATGTGGGGCGTGGCCTCGGGGGCCTCGCAGCTCGACGGCCAGGGCGCGCTGCTGCGCCTGTACGGCCCCAGCGCTGGCGGCGGCAACCTGGCACGCTTCAAGTACGCCGAGTTCGATGCCCTCTACGACCGCATGCTGGTGCTGCCCGACGGCCCCGAGCGCGACGCCCTGTTCGTGCAGGCCAAGCGCATGGCGGTGGCCTGGGCGCCCTACAAGAACCACCTGCACCGTTACTACACCGACATCGCCCAGGGCTGGCTGATCGGCTACCGCCGGCCGCTGTTCTGGAACCGCTGGTGGCATTTGATCGACATCGATGAACAGCGCCAGCCGGCGCCCCATTGACAGCGCCAGCCGGCGCCACATCAGCGGCGCTGCACCGATGCGCCGGGGAAGCGCTGACCCGGCTGCCTCGTATACGCCGGCAGCCCTGAACCCGCCCATCCCACTTATGGAGACCCCCATGACAACCGAGACACCGTCCAAGCCCCGCCTGAGTGCCGCCGACTTTCCCGCCCCGGTGATGCGCCTGTTCGACCAGTATGTGCACGGCCAGATCGATCGCCGCGGCTTTCTTGACGGCGCCAGCCGCCACGCCGTCGGTGGCGCCACGGCGGTCGGCATGCTCGCCGCCCTGGCGCCCGACTTTGCCGCCGGCCAGGTCATCAAGCCCGACGACCCGCGCATCCGCACCGAGCGGTTGAGCTTTGCCTCGCCGCAGGGCAGCGGCCAGGCCGGCGGCCTGCTGGCCAGGCCGGCCTCGGCCAGCGGCAAGTTGCCGACGCTGCTGGTGATCCACGAGAACCGTGGCCTGAACCCGCACATCGAGGACATCGCCCGGCGCCTGGCGGTCGAGGGCTACCTGGTGTTCGCGCCCGACGCGCTGTTCCCGGTCGGCGGCTACCCCGGCGACGAGGACAAGGCGCGCGAGCTGTTCAGCAAGCTGGACCAGCCAAAGACCCAGGCCGACCAGCTCGCCGCCGCAGCGATGCTCAGGGCCCGGCCCGATTCCAACGGCAAGCTGGGCGTGACCGGCTTTTGCTACGGTGGCGGCATCGCCAACCTGCTGGCCACGCGGATCCCCGATCTGGCCGCGTCGGCGCCGTTCTACGGCAGTGCCCCGCCGGCCGAAATGGCGTCCAAGATCAAGGCCAGGATGCTCATCCACTTTGCCGGCGACGACCCGCGCATCAACGCCGGCTGGCCGGCCTACGAGGCCGCGCTCAAGGCCGCCGGGGTCAGCCACGAGGCGCATTTCTACGCCGGCACCCAGCACGGATTCAACAACGACACCACGCCGCGCTTCGACGCCCAGGCCGCCGGCCTGGCCTGGCAACGCACCCTGGCGCTGTTCAAGGCGACGCTGTCGGCATGAGCGCTGGGCCGGCCGCAGCGGGTCTGACCAGGCCGTCTTGACGCGACTTCCGGCACGACCGCAGCCGGAATATTCCCGAGCTACACCCGTATGCCCGCTGTGACCGCCCCCGAAGTCTTTCGCCAGCAGTTGCTCGCGGCCATGCCCAGGCTGCGGCGCTATGCCCGGTCGCTGGCGTTTGATCCCTCGGCCGCCGACGACCTGGTGCAGACTGCGCTGGAGCGGGCGCTGTCGCACTGGCACCAGTTCGACCAGCAGCGCGACATCGTCGTCTGGCTGCTGTCGATTGCCCACAACGCCTTTCTTGACCTGCGCCGCCGCGAACGGCGCATAACCCTGGTCGAGCCCGAGGCGATGCAGGCCCACCAAGACCGGCTGCACAGTGACCCGGGCGTGGACATCGGCCTGCGCATCGACATCGTCGCCGCGCTGTCGGCGCTCTCAGCCGAACAGCGCGAGCCGCTGCTGCTGGTCAGCGTCGAGCAACTGTCCTACGCCGAATGCGCGCAGGCGCTGGGCATTCCCATCGGCACGGTGATGTCGCGGGTCTCGCGCGCCCGCGCCGCCCTGCGCGAGACCCTGGACGACCGCGGCCGTGGCCATAAGCCATCGGCCCTGCGCCGCGTGATATGAGCCAAGCCATGAAACCCGACGACCTGCAACGCTCTGCCTGGCTCGACGGCGAGCTCGACCCCGAGGCGGCCCGCCAGGTCGAGGCCTGGCTGCGCGAGCACCCCGAGGACGCCGCCGAGATGCGTTTGTGGTCGGCCGACCGCGACGCGCTGCGTGCCCGCTTCGACCCGATCCTGGACGAAGCGATTCCCGAGCGGCTGCAGGCCAGCCTGCGTCAGCGTCCTGGCGGCACGCCCGCCGCCGAGCCTGGCTGGCGGCGCCACCGCCTGGCCGCCGCGCTGCTGCTGGGCGGGTTGGTGTTTGGCGCCGCGCTCGGCGCCGGCCTGGCCTGGCAGACCCCGGCGCCGGCCTTCGCCCAGTTCGGCGGACCGGCCTGGGCGCACCGGGCGGCGGTGGCCCATGTGGTCTACGCGCCCGAGGTTCGGCACCCGGTCGAGGTCTTCACCGCCGAGGGCGCACCGTCCGAGCAAAGGGCCCAGGAGGAGCACCTCGCCCGCTGGCTGACCAAACGCCTGGACATGCCGGTGCGCATGTTCAACCTGCGCGACCAGGGTTTTGCCCTGGTCGGCGGCCGATTGCTGCCCGACGCCGCCGGCCCCAGCGCCCAATTGATGTACCAGAACGCCGAAGGCCAGCGCGTCACCCTGTACCTGCGCAAACCCGAGGCCGGCGTCTCGACCGCCTTCAGCTTCCAGCGCGACGGCGAACTCGGCCAGTTCTACTGGGTCGAGGACGGCTTCGGCTGCGCCCTGGTCGGCAAGCTGCCACGCGAGCGGCTGCTGGCCCTGGCCGAGGCGGTGTACCAGCAGGCCGAAGACCGCATCAAGCCTGGCACCGCGCCGGCCAAGCCGCCAGTCTGATCCGGCTACTTCGCGCTCGCCGGGAAGGCCGGCAATTTGCCGACATCGCGGGCGTCGTGCTGGAGGATGACGGTGGCGTTCAGGGTGGCCGCGATCTTCTTGAACCGGTCCAGCGAGGCCAGGGTCTCGGCGCGGTGGGTGTTGAAGTTCGGCACGCCAAAGCTGTCGTAGTTCTCACGCAGGTGCGCCAGGTCGCCGCTGAGCAGCACCACCCCGCTCTGCGCCAGCCTGACCAGCAGGCTGTGGTGGCCGGGGGTGTGGCCGGGCGTGGCCAGCATCACGACCGTGCCATCGCCGAACACGTCCTTGTCCAGCGGCACGGTCTCAACCTTGCCGCCGCCGTCGATCCAATGGGCAACGAAGGCCGGGTTGGTCGCTACCGGCTTGGCGCTGGTGATGTTGTCCCAATCGCCCTTGCCGATCAGCAACTGCGCCTGCGGGAACGATCCCGCCTGGCCGATGTGGTCGGGGTGGTAATGGCTGATGCCGATGAACTTGACCTGCTCGGGCTTGAGCTGCAACTGCGCCAGTTGCTCGACCAGGCTGACCTTGGGCGCCACATTCGGCGCGGTTAGCGCGTGGCCGGTGTCCCAGAGCATGTACTCCTGGCCATGCCGGATCAGGTAGCAACTGAACACGATCTGCATCCTCAGGCCGTTGAACGCAAAGGTGTCGGAGAACCGCGACACATCACCGGCCGGCGCGCTGCTGCCGCAATCCAGCCGGGTCAGGCTGAGCTCGGGCGGCGTCTGCGCCCGGGCACCTGCCAGGGCTGTGGCGAGCATGGCGCAGGCGAGCAACTTCAGGTGGCGGCGCATGACGGATCCTTCCTGCGGCAGCCGGCCGCGACGGTTGGGGCAAGGGGCGGTCGAGGATAGCAGTGGCCGCTGCCGGGCCGAGCGCACGAGCCGATCAGCGCCGCCCTGAATGCGCAGCGAACCCCGAGAGCCCTGCCTCGGGGTTCGTGTGGCGGTTCACGCCGCAGCCAACGCCCTCACCGCCGCGCGCAGCGCCTGAAAACTGCGGGATCTGTTGCGGTCGGCCTCTACCAGCGGCGCGATGCGGCG
Organism: Burkholderiales bacterium; assembly: GCA_025350145.1. Lineage (GTDB taxonomy): Bacteria > Pseudomonadota > Gammaproteobacteria > Burkholderiales > Burkholderiaceae_C > Pseudaquabacterium. Next base: position 82,929 of record JANXYH010000003.1, read on the forward strand.
GGCGCCGTCGCGTTTCTGATATCCCGCGACATGCCGCGCCAGTTCCTGGCTGGGCGAGCCTAGGGCGTCGGGGTCGCGGTACTTGGCTTTGCCTGCCAAGCGGGCCAGCGCCGGCTTGCTGTAGGCCAGCGCCACAGCCTGCCAGTCGCCGACGAAGAAGCTTTCAAGCTCTCGGCAGGCCACCCGCACCACCGCATCCGGCCGGCCGGCCTCGACGCAGCGCTGCACCAGAAGGGCTTTCACCGCATGACAATCGCCGCTGTCTTGGTCGCGCAGAATGACGAAGCCGCTATCCGGCAGCAACCAATGACGCATCCGCTGCACCATGCGCTTCTCCAGGTCTTGCTTGCCTTGGAAGACCATGAAGTGTGGCGTGATGCTGCCGGGAACCCAGCCAGGCAGCCAGGCCCGCAGGGCGTGCTGTGCCGACGGCTCTTCGAGCAGGAAGACCAGGTGTTTCATGTCGGGTGGGCGTCGGCAAACAAGCCATGGTTCCAGAGATAGCCCATCTGATCACCGGCATTCATGTAGGCCGCCAGTTGGGCATCATCGGCTGCCCGTCGGACTTGGGTGTAGCCTTCGCGCTTGACCAGCCAGAACACCTCGTCCAGTTGCACGGCATTGAGAAAATCGGGTGAGTGGGTGGTGACGAACACCTGCCCGCCCCGGCTGGCATAGGCGCGAAATTCTTCGGCCAGATCCCACAGCAGCGACGGGTACAACTGGTTTTCAGGCTCCTCGACGCACAGCAGTGGGTGCGGCGCCGGGTCGTACAACAGCACCAGGTAGGCGAGCATTTTGATCGTGCCGTCGGACACATAGCGCGCCAGGAACGGGTCTTCGAAGGCGCCGTCCTGAAACCTCAGCAGCACCCGTCCTTCCTCAGTGGTCCTGGCATCGACGCTGGTCACTCCGGGCACCCGGTGCTTCAAGTGGTCTAGCACCTCGCGGAAGCGGTCGGCGTGGTTCCTGTACAGGTACTCGACCACCAAGGACAGATTTTCGCCCTCACGCGACAGGTGCTCGGCGTAGCCGGCGTCGGCTTCGGGTCGGGCGCGCCTGATGTGAAAGTCGGACAGGTGCCAGTTCTCGATCAGGTCGCCCAGCGCTACTACCGCCGGAAAGCGCTCGAACTGCGCCAATCCTTTGATGGCCAGGATGTCGGGGCTCTTCAAGGTCTGGGCTTCGCGTGTGAGCTGACTCTCATCCTCGACGCTGTCCAGCTCGTTTGTTACCGCATCGCCGGCGCCGCGTTGGAAGTCGAGGAAGCGCCAAGGTTGCCCGCGACTGCCACGACGGTATCGCAGTACCTCGCGCGCCACCACCGCGCGCCCGGCGACCTCGTCGATATGCAGTTCGTAGGTGATCAGGGTGCTGCGCTGCCGCAGCGCAGTGCGGATCTTGAATTCAATTTCCAACGGTCCCTGGCTGCCGCGGCTGCGCACCTCTTGCAGGCCGCGGCTACCGCCCAACCGGGCCAGCGCCGAATTGACATTGCTGGACATGGCGTCGCGCAAGAAGGCAAACACCGAGAACAGCGTGCTTTTGCCGGTCCCGTTGGCGCCCACCAGCACGCAAAAGCGCGGAATGTCCTTCATGGTCACGTCCTGGAACGCGCGGAAATTCTTCAACCGGAGGTACTCGATCTGCATGGTGTGGTCTGGTTTTCGGCTTGCAGCTCAGCCCGAGGTCTGACGCCGCAACGGCGGGACCTTGCGCGCCGGACAGTCTTACTTGCAGGGCTCCAATAGCAGCGAAGGTCGCCGATGTGGCCTCGCCATCACCGCTTCGACCAGCGCAGCGCGTTTGTCCACGAAGTATGGCGCAGCGCAGCCTTGAAGCTGGCGCCGGCCGGCGCGGGAACACAACCGAGCCCAGCCTCCTAAAATCGCTGCCAATGGGGCGTCACGACGCAAAGGCTCGACTGAAACCGCAGGGGCGACGCGGTGCTGCTGCATGCTGCGCCTGTCCAAAGCATGAGTGGCCCGTCCTTGTAGGCGTCGGAGCTCCGGGCAGCAGGCTCCAGGCAGTGGAGCCAGACCTCGGTACCCGAGCGTGGCGTCAACAGCCTGCCAGGCGGCGCAAGCCGTGCAATGGGAAGCAAGCACACCTGCCGCAACACGAAGTCAAGCGTGCAGCCTCGACGGCGTTACAAGCCGCAGGCCGAGCCGCGCATGTCACGGTGAAGGCAGCATCACCTGGGCGAACTCTAAAGCGCGAGGAAATGGCCGGCAAGACCGGATCAGACCACCCCATCGGCTTTGAGCCAATTGCTAAAGCGCGACAACTGCGAGGGCCGCACTGGTCCGCAGCCAGCCGGGCGCCGCGTGGACGACTGCATTTGCCGTGCCTTGCGGGCAGGAGTGACGCCATGACGGTGACATGCATGCCGCTTGCTGCGTCGGCAGGGCCTCTGTCCCTCAGGACTGGACAGCGCAATGCTGCGTGCCGACGACCACTGGTGAGCCGTTTGCGGGAGATCCGCATGCGCGGTTTGAACGGGCCGGGTCGGATTCGTCATCCATCTTCGCGCCGGATGCGGCCCAACGCCTGCCGATGCCCGGCCATTCCTTGTTGACCCGGCCGCTGTCCGGGGCGGGCATTGCGGGGTCCGACCGCCGCAGCGCCGGCATGGTGCGGCTGCTGGTGGTCGGCCTGCTGGGCTTTGCCAGCGGGCTGCCCCTGGCCCTGGTCGGCCAGGCGCTGCAGGCCTGGCTGGCGACCGAGGGGCTGGACATTGCGGCGATAGGCTTTTTGAGCCTGGTCGGCCTGCCCTACACCTTCAAGTTCCTCTGGGCGCCGCTGATGGACCGCTTCGAGGTCTTCGCCGCGCTCGGCCGGCGTCGCGGCTGGTTGGTGTTGACGCAACTGCTGCTGGCCGGCGCGCTGGCGCTGTTGTCGCTGCTGAACCCGGCCGCTGGTTTGCAGGCCTTTGCCCTGGTCGCCCTGGTGGTGGCGTTCCTGTCGGCCTCGCAGGACGTGGTGATAGACGCCTACCGCACCGACCTGCTCAAGCCCGCCGAGCGCGGCCTGGGCTCGTCGCTGACGGTGCTGGGCTACCGCCTGGCGATGATCCTGTCGGGCGGCGTGGCGATGATCTGGACCGACGCCCAGGCCGGCAGCGGCTGGAGCTGGCCGCAGGTCTACCGGCTGATGGCGCTGCTGATGGCCGGCGCGGCGCTGCTGTCGCTGCTGTGCCTGCCGCGCCTGGTCAAGGCGGCCGCGCCGAGCTCGGTGGCGCGCCACGATGTGCTGGGCTTCCTGGCGGTGATTGCGGCCGCCCTGGTCGGCTATGGCGTCACCCGGCTGGCGCTGGCGCCGCTGGTCGATGCCCTGCTGGCGCCGCTGCTGGCGCACAGCGGCCTGGCGGCCGCGTTGCAGGCCCGCTGGGTTGACCTGCTGGGCCTGCTGCTGGGGATGACCTTCACCTTGCCGCTGGCGGCCTGGGCGGCGCGGCGGGCGCGCTTCGAGACCCTGCTCAACGGCCTGGCCAGCTACTTCGCCCGGCCCGGCGCGGTGGCATTTCTGGCCTTCATCGTGCTGTACAAGCTCGGCGACGCCTTTGCTGGGGCGCTGATGACGCCGTTCCTGCTCAAGGCCATGGCCTTCAGCTCGGCCGAGGTCGGCGTGGTCAACAAGGTCATCGGCCTGTGGCTGACGATAGGCGGGGCGCTGCTCGGCGGGGCGCTGATGCTGCGGCTCGGGCTGTGGCGGGCGTTGATGCTGTTCGGCGTGCTGCAGGCGGTCTCCAACCTGGGCTTCTGGTGGCTGGCGCTGCATGGCCAGGGCAGCCTGCCGGGGCTGCTGATCCCGGCCTTCGACTGGGGCTTCGTCCAGCTCCGCCAGGCCACGCCGGTGGACGGCGGGCTGCTGGGCGTGATCGCCTTCGAGAACCTGTCCGGCGGCATGGGCACGGCGGCCTTTGTCGCCTTCTTGATGGGGCTGACGCAGAGCCGCTTCAGCGCCACCCAGTTTGCGCTGCTCAGCGCCTTTGCCTCGGTCGGCCGGGTTTGGGTAGGGCCGCTGGCCGGGGTGCTGGCCGAGTCGATAGGCTGGCCGGCGTTCTTCATCGTCTCGACCGTGCTGGCGCTGCCGGCGCTGGGCCTGCTGTGGTGGCTGCGTGCCGCGGTGAGGCTGCTTGAGGTGGTGCCCGGCGCGCCGCTGGAAGATTGAGAATCCATCGCAGAATCATCGCCACCCTGCCACCGGCATTGCCCGCCATGCGCCCAGCCTTCTGCACCGACGCGCTCGTCTCCCCGCCCAGCCTGGCCACGCAGCGCGGTTGCGGCTGCGCCGGGCACGCCCGGCGTCGCCTGGCGCTGGCGCTGATCGGCGCGCCGCTGCTGGCCGCGCCGGCCTGGGGCCAGGACGCCGAGTGCCAGCGCTCGGGTTTCACCAGCCTGGCCCCGGCCGACCAGGTCGAGCAGGCCGCCAGCCAGCAGTACCGGCAGATGCTGTCGCAGGCCGGCAGCCAGCGCGCGCTGGCGCCCGCCGAGCACCCGCAGTCGCAGCGCCTGCGCTATATCGCCAACCGCATCATTCCCTTCGCCACCGCCTGCAACGGCCGGGCGCGCGGTTGGAACTGGGAGGTCAACCTGATCGGCTCGAACGAGCTCAACGCCTTCTGCATGCCCGGCGGCAAGATCGCTTTCTACTTCGGCATCCTGGCCAAGCTGCAGTTGAGCGACGACGAGGTGGCGATCGTGATGGGCCATGAGGTCGGCCACGCCCTGCTCGAACATGCCCGCGAGCGCATGGGCAAGAGCATGGCCACACGCGGCGCGATCGAGTTGGGCGCGGCACTGTTCGGCCTGGGCAACATCGGCCGCAGCGTTGCCGGCATGGGCGAGCAACTGCTGACGCTGCGCTTCTCGCGCGACGATGAGTCCGAGGCCGACGCGCTCGGCCTGGTGCTGGCGGCGCGCGCCGGCTACGACCCGCGTGCCGGCGTCACGCTCTGGCAGAAGATGCTCGGCGCCAACCGCAACGCGCCGCCGCAATGGACCTCGACCCATCCCTCGGGCGAGAACCGGATCCGCGACATCGAGGGCCGGCTGCCCCGGGTCGAGCCGATGTTTGCCCAGGCGGCCAAGCCGGATCGGCAGTTCGGCCCGCCCCAGCCACGGCGCAGCGCGGCGGACGGCCCGGGCTGAACCACGGCGCCCGGCCTGTGAGCGACGCCACGGCCAGCAAGCCGCCTTTTCGCCGCAACACGCCGGTCGCCGAGCAGCACCTGCAGTTGGTGGTGGCGGCGATCCAGCGCACGCCGCTGCCGCTGCTGCTGATGGACGTGTTTGCGGCGGCGCTGATCTGGCACGCCGGCTGGCCGCTCGTTGCCCTGCTCTGGGGCCTGGCCTATGCCGCGCTGCACCTGCTGCGCTGGACCTGGGTGCGCCACTGGCGGGCAGTGCCGCCGGCCAATGCGCCGCTGGCGCTGCAGCGCCTGGGCCGCGTCTTCGTCGCCCTGGGCGGCATGCTGGGGCTGATGGTGGTGCTGGTGTTCGCCAGCCCGGTCGACGAACTGCACTACGCCGCCACCGCACTGTGCGTCGGCATCTCGGCCGGCGCGGTGGTGGCCACCGCCTGGTCGCCGCGGGTGTTCGCGTTCTGGGGCCTGTTGGTCGGCAGTGCCCTGATCGGCGGCTGGCTGATCCAGGGCGGCTGGCTCGGGATGGGGCTGGCCGGGCTGACGCTGGCCCTGTTTTGGGTGCTGTTTGCCCAGTCGCGCGACCAGCAGCAGGCCTTGCGCCGGCTGGTGCTGCTGGCCGAGGACAACGCCAGCCTGGCGGCCTCGCTGCGCGCCGAGCGCGACCGGGCGGAGTCGGCCAGCCAGTCCAAGACCCGCTTCTTTGCCGCCGCCAGCCATGACCTGCGCCAGCCGCTGCACGCCCTGGGCATCAACGCCTATGCGCTGGCGATGCTGGCGCGGCAGCAGGGCGACGCCAAGGTGCTGCGCCTGGCCGAGGCGATAGACCGGGCGCTGCGCCAGAGCAACTCCCTGCTCGACGGCCTGCTCGATGTCTCGCGGCTCGATGCCGGGGCGGTCCAACCGGCCTTCACTGCGGTTGACGCGGCCGGGCTGCTCGACGGCGTGCGCCACGAGTTTGCGCCGCTGGCGGCGCAGCGCGGGCTGAGCCTGAGCGTGGAGCTGCCGGCCACGCCCCTGCCCAGCCTGCACACCGACCCCGACTTGCTGCGCCGGGTGCTGCACAACTTGGTCGGCAACGGCCTGAAGTTCAGCCGCTCGGGCGGCGTGCGCTTGGTCGCCGAGGCCGCTGCCCCCGGCCAGGTGCGGCTGCGCGTGATCGACACCGGCTGTGGCATCGCCGCCGACCAGCAGCAGCGGGTGTTCGAGGAGTTCTACCAGGTCGCCAACGCCGCCCGCGACCGCGACCAGGGCCTGGGCCTGGGCCTGGCGATCGTGCGCCGCATCGCCGCCCTGCTGGCGATCAGCCTGCAGCTCGACAGCGTGCCCGGCCAGGGCACCGAGGTCCGCCTGACGTTGCAGGCCCGGGCCGCGCCGGTGCCGGCGCCGGTGGTGCCGGCCGAGCCGGTGGCAGCGCTGCAGCAAACCGTGCTGGTGATCGACGACGAGGCCGACATCCGCGAGGCGATGGTGGCGCTGATCGAAACCCTGGGCGGCAGCGCCCAGGCGGCGGCCAGCGGCGACGACGCGCTGCGCCTGCTCGACGCCGGTTTTGCGCCCGACCTGCTGATCGCCGACCACCGCCTGCGCGAGCACGACGGCCTGCACGCCGTCGCCCAGGTGCTGGCGCGGACCGGCCCGCGCCCGGTCGTGCTGGTGACCGGCGACACCGCGCCGCAGACCCTGCAGCGCCTGCGCGACAGCGGCTGGCCGGTGGTCCACAAGCCGGTCGACGGCGCCAGTCTGGCGCGGGCGATCCGCCAGGCCGCCTCCCAGGCGCCGCCGCAGCCAGTGCCCCAGGCGCCGCCGCCGCCAGTGCCGCCGCCGCAGCGATGAAGGCGCGCAGCCTGCGGGCCGATTTCTCGCTGTCGGCCCTGGTGGCCGGCTTCGTCGCGGTGCTGGTCGGTTACACCAGTTCGGTGGCGATCGTCTTTCAGGCGGCGCAGGCGCTGGGCGCCAGTGCGGCGCAGACCGCCTCCTGGATGTGGGCCTTGGGCCTGGGGATGGGCCTGACCTGCATCGCCCTGTCGTGGCGCTGGCGCCTGCCGGTGCTCACCGCCTGGTCTACCCCCGGCGCGGCGCTGATCGCCGCCAGCCAGGGCCTGGACATGGCCGAGGGCGTGGGCGCGTTCATGGTCTGCGCCGCGCTGACCAGCCTGGCGGGGCTGAGCCGGCTGTTCGAGCGGCTGATGGACCGGCTGCCGCTGGCCTTGGCCGGGGCGCTGCTGGCCGGGGTGCTGGCGCGCTTTTGCCTGGACGCGGTGCTGGCGCTGCGCAGCGCCCCGCTGCTGGTGCTGGCGATGGCCGCCGCCTACTTGCTGGGCCGGCGCTGCTGGCCGCGCTATGCCGTGCCGGGGGTGCTGCTGGTCGGCATGGCCCTGGCTGGCTGGCAGGGCCAGCTCCATTGGCAGGCGCTGCCGGGCCTGCAACAGTTGCCGTTTGGCCTGACGCTGCCGGTCTGGACCAGCCCGCGCTTCACCCTGGCCGCCACCATCGGCCTGGCGCTGCCGCTGTTCATCGTCACCATGGCCTCGCAGAATCTGCCCGGTGTTGCCGCCCAGCGCGCCGCCGGCTTTGCCGTGCCGATCTCGCCGGTGGTCACGGCCACCGGCCTGACGACGCTGCTGCTGGCGCCGTTCGGCGCCTTTGCGGTCAACCTGGCGGCGATCACGGCGGCGATCTGCATGGGCCCCGAGGCCACCCCGACCCGGCCCGGCGCTGGGTCGCGCCGCTCGCCGCCGGTCTGTTCTACACCCTGCTCGGGCTGGTCGGTGGCGCCGTCGCCGGGCTGCTGGCGGCACTGCCGCGCGAGCTGGTGGTGGCGCTGGCCGGGCTGGCGCTGTTGGGCACCATCGCCGCCGCGCTGGCCACCGCCTTTGCCGAACCGCGCCACCGCGACGCCGCCGCCATGACCTTCATCGTCACGCTCTCGGGTATCAGCCTGGCGGGCATAGGCGCGGCCTTCTGGGGCGTGTTGGCCGGTGCGCTGACCCTGGCCGTGCAACACTGGCGAGCCGATTTTTTCAAGCCGCCGCAAGGGCGGGACACGCCATGAAGCTGCTGTTCGTCGCCGACCCGCTGGAACACTTCAAGACCTACAAGGACACCAGCTTCGCGATGATGCGCGAGGCCGCCAGGCGCGGCCACCAGCTCTGGGCCTGCGAATGCGCCGACCTGGCCTGGCAGCGCGGCAGCCGGGTCAGCGCCCGGGGCGCGCGGCAGATCCGGCTGACCGGACAGGACAGCGGCCAGGACGCCTGGTTCGAGGTGCTCCAGACCGCCGACCTGGCGCTGGCCGACAGCGACGCGGTGGTGATGCGCAAGGATCCGCCCTTCGACAGCGAGTACTTCTACGCCACCCATTTGCTCGGCCAGGCCGAGCGCGAGGGCGCCCAGGTCTTCAACAAGCCGGCGGCACTGCGCGACCACCCCGAAAAGCTGGCGATCCTGGAGTTCCCCGAGTTCATTGCCCCGACCCTGGTGACGCGCAGCGCCGAGGCGATCCGCAGCTTCCACGCCGAGCACCGCGACATCATCTTGAAGCCGCTCGACGGCATGGGCGGGATGGGCATCTTCCGCGTCGGCCCCGACGGCCTGAACCTGGGCTCGATCTGCGAAACCCTGAACCGCGACGGCGCCCAGTCGGTGATGGTGCAGCGCTACCTGCCCGAGATCGTGGCCGGCGACAAGCGGGTGCTGCTGATCGCCGGCCAGCCGGTGCCCTTCAGCCTGGCGCGGATCCCGCAGGGCAGCGAGATCCGCGGCAACCTGGCGGTCGGCGGCAAGGGCGTGGCCCAGCCGCTGACGCCGCGCGAGCGGCAGATTGCCCTGGCCATAGGCCCGACCCTGGCGGCGCGCGGCCTGCTGCTGGTCGGCCTGGACGTGATCGGCGACTGCATGACCGAGATCAACGTCACCAGCCCGACCTGCTTCCAAGAGATCAGCCAGCAGACCGGCTTCGACGTCGCCGCCATGTTCATCGACGCGCTGCAGACCGCCGCTGGCGCAGGGGCCAGGCCATGATCAAGACCCGTGCCGCCGTCGCCTGGAAAGCCGGCGCCCCGCTGACGGTGGAGAGCGTCGACCTGGAAGGCCCGCGGGCCGGCGAGGTGCTGGTCGAGGTCAAGGCCAGCGGCATCTGCCACACCGACTGGTACACGCTCTCGGGGGCCGACCCCGAGGGCCTGTTCCCGGCCATCCTCGGCCATGAGGGCGCGGGCGTGGTGCTGGAGGTCGGCGCCGGCGTGACCTGGCTGCGGCCCGGCGACCATGTGATCCCGCTCTACACCCCCGAGTGCCGGCAGTGCAAGTTCTGCCTGTCGCGCAAGACCAACCTCTGCCAGGCGATCCGCAGCACCCAGGGCCAGGGCC